>JBDTZN010000027.1:0-21995 GCA_040005095.1 Thermoleophilia bacterium
AGCGCTCGTAGTGGCCGATGTCGAGATCGGTCTCGGCGCCGTCCTCGGTCACGAAGACCTCGCCGTGCTGGAACGGGCTCATCGTGCCCGGGTCGACGTTCAGGTACGGATCGAACTTCTGCGCCTGGACGGAGAGGCCGCGCGACTTCAGCAGCCGGCCGAGCGAGGCAGCCACGATGCCCTTGCCGAGGGCCGAGACGACGCCGCCGGTGACGAAGACGTACTTGGTGGGGCGCGCGCTGGCTACGGGAGTCGCCCCCACGCGTCGAGCTCGCGGAGCCCCGGAGTCCGCTCGATCAGCTCGCCGAGGGAGCGCCGTTCGCCGAGGAGGGTGAGGCCTGCAAGGGCGCCGATCGCAACCCACCGGCCTCGTTCCGTGAATCGGTTCACGGAACCCAAGCCTAGCAGCGCGCCGAGCGCGTTCGAGCCTGCGTCACCGAGCATCGCCATCTCTCGAAGATCGTAGGGAGCGAGCAGGACGGCGGTGCGAAGCGGCGCGTCGAGGGCGAGAGCGGCCAGGAGGTACGCCTTGACGGCGCGCCCGGGCTTCGTGTCGAGCTGGTTGAGCCCGTTCGCGGCGAGGCCGATGAGGAGGGCGCCCGAGAGCCTCCGCGTCGCGAGCAGCCCGACGAGAGGGATCCCGACGAGCTTGAGGACGCCCGTCGTGTCGCCTGCGCGCAGGTGGGCGCGGAAGCCTCGCTCGGGGCCGCTCCAGAGGTCGTCCGCCAGCCCGATCGCCGCGATCGCGGCCACCGCGGGGTCTCGCCTGAGCGCGACCGTCCAGCCGACGAGGGGAAGCCGCGTACCGCGGAAGTTGACCGCCAGCGGGCCGGCCGCGAAGAGCGCGTCGAGTAGCTGCCGGCCGCGGTGCGCGAAGCCCTGCGGGTCGCGACCGGTCGCGCGGTGGCGGAGCGGCAACTCGCGCTCCTCGACCGAGAGGCCGGCGAGGACCGCGTCGATCGTCATCCGCACCTCGCACCCAAACCCCGGGGCGAGTGGGAAACACGCGGCGCGGGCTCGCGGAGAAAGCGCACGCTGACCGGAGAGAGGCTCGCGGGCCTCGAACCCGGTGCGCAGCCGGATCAGCGCGCGGCCGGTCCGCTTCGCCAGCCCGAACCCTCCACCCTGGCGCTCGGCGAAGGCCGCGACGGCGACCTCGGCTCCCGACTCGAGCAGCGGCCGCAGGTCACCCGACAGGTCAGCGTCGCAGACGAGCAGCCTGCCCGGGGCGGCGGCGCGCTCGCCGGCCGACAGCGTCTGGCCCTTCCCGCGCCGCGGAAGTCGCAGCACGATCGCTCCCGCAGCCTCGGCCTCGGCGGCGGTGCCGTCACGCGAGCCGTCGTCGGCGACGAGCACTTCCGCCTCCGGAAACCTCTCGCGCAGCGCGGCGACCGTCCGCCCGATCCGGCCCCCCTCGTCGCGCGCCGCGACGAGGACGGTCAGCGGCTCATCCACCTGTCGTCGCGACCGGTAGCGGCTCGACCGGGGGCAGGTAACCCGTGTCGGCGGTCTGCTTGAGTCCGTAGTGACCGGGGTCGGCGCCGGCCAGGAGTAGCGACAGCGCAAGCCGCCCTTCGAGAATGTCGACGTCGTCCACGCTCGAAAGGCCGGCGTGCGCATACGTCGGCACCGCGGACGGCGTCGTCTTCGTCGTCTCGACGCCGACGACGGGAACGCCTCCGGCCGCGAGGCCTGCATAGAACCCGGCCAGCAACCGCGCGGTCGGGCCCTCTTGCGGACCCGCCGAGCGCACGACGACCACACCGTCGGCCGGGCGCAGAGGTGATCCGGTCCGCTCCTCGACGAGCAGATCCGACAATGCGGTCCACAGCGGTGTGTCGCCGCCGGCGACGAACTGCTCGCCGAGCGCGCGGCCGAGGTCCTTGAGGTTCGCGTCACCGGCGTACTGCGCCAAGGCGGGTCGCCTCGTGAGCACGGCGTCGAGTGCCGCCGGATCGACCGGCGTCTTCAGCGCACGAACCCGCAGCGCGGCCGGCGCATCGGCGGCGGTAAGCGTGTCGTCGACGTTCGCGCGGAGGTCGGGATCGACGTGCCCGACGAAGAGCACCGCGATCCGCTTGCCACGAAGCCGCTCTGACATCACCGCGCGGTACGTGTTCGAGACGTACTCCTGCGCCGCCTTCTGGCGCTTCTGGCTAGAGGCGAGTTGCGCGCTGAGATCGTCGCGCTGATTGCGGAGATCGTCGATTTGGTTCTGCAACTGGCGCCGCTCGGACTTGTCGACGAAGCCGCGACCGGAGATCCCGATCCCGACGAGGATCCCGACGACGAGCGCGACGAAGACGGCCGCGAGCGACACGACGTGATAGCGGAAGGTGAACATCTAGAGTTGGGCGGAAGTCTGGCACAGCGCGTACAGACGACTGAGCGCTCGCACCGGCGTCTTGCGGTTGACGCCCGAGAGAAACGGCGCCTCGACCGTCAGCGTCGCGGTCGTCCGCTCCGGCCCGGCGTCCTGGAGCTCGAGCTCTGCGTCGACCCGTTCGGACACGAGCTGAAAGGCGAACCGGCGTTCCGGCTCGACGGCGCGGATCAGGAGGATTCCGGCCGCCCCGGGCCTGCGCAGGAGGCTCGGCCGGTCGCCCGACTGGATCTGCCAGCGTGCGCCCGGAGCGACCCCGCGGCGGTCGGGCTGGACGCCGCTGAGCCCCGGCCACCAGTCGGGCAGGTGGTACGGCTCGGCGAGAAAGGCCCAGACGTCCGCGCGCGCCGCGAGCAGCTCGCGGCTGGCCGCGTACTGCACTAGCCCCCGAGCCCGAGCTGCCGTGCCAGCAGCTCGAACAGGTGGCGGAGCGCGGGCGAGGCGACGATCGCGGCCACGACGGCGCTGAGCGCGGCGATCGCGAAGACGACAAGCGGCCAGACGCCGACCCCAGGCGAGACGAGCCGCGACACGCCCTTCGCGTCCACGAGGATCTCGCCGACCTTGAGCCGCGTTACGAACGTCGAGGACATCCCGGCGCGGTTGCGCTCGAGGAACTCGATCAGGTTCAGGTGCGTGCCGACGGCCACGATCAGCTCGGCGCCCTTCTCGTAGGCCAGCAGCAGCGCCACATCCTCGCTGATTCCCGTCGCGCTGACGACCTGGTACGGGACGCCGAGCCGCTCGAGCCTCGCCGCGCCCGGCGCTTCTCCGGCCCGGTAGGCATGGACGAGGATCTCGGCGCCGGTGCGCAGGGTCGCGTCCGAAACGGAGTCCATGTCCCCGACGATCACGTCCGGTTTGAGCCCCTCCTCGACCAGCGCGTCCGCGCCGCCGTCGACCGCGATCAGCACGGGCTTGAAGTCGCGGACGTAGGGGCGGACGATCCTCAGGTCGCGCTTGTGGCCCGGCCCGCGCGCGACGACGAGCGCCTGGCGGTCGCGGAAGCGGGTGCGAAGCTGCGGGAAGTCGATCCCCTCGGTGAGCAGCTTCCCCTCCTCGCGTAGGTACTGCATCGTGTTCTCGGCGAACGACTCGAGCGCTTCGGTGACACGGCCCTGTTGCTCGGCGAGGCTCAGCGCCAGCCCCTCGGGGCTCATGGCCGTCCCGGACGCGAGGCAGGTGCCGTTCCGGAAGAGGCTCGCGCCGCGGACGGTTAGCAGCTCGCCGTCGGTGATCGAGTCGAAAAGCGTTGCGCCCGGCGCGTCGATCAGGCGGATCCCGCCGCGGACGAGCGTGAGCGGGCCCGGGTTCGGGAACCGCCCGCTCTGCGAGTCGGCGACGTTGACGACAACGCGGACACCCGACTCGAGCAGCTCCTCCGCCGAGACGCGGTCAAGGTCGGTGTGGTCGATGATCGCGATGTCGTCGGGGGACAGGCGCTTAACCAGATGCTTGGTCCGTTTATCGAGTCGGGCATTTCCGGTGAACTCGACGAAACTCATTTGACCGTGGAGAGGAACTCGGCGCCGCCGAGCATCCGCTGCAGCTCCTCGCGGCGTTCGGCGTCGGGAAGCGCTTCGATGCGCGTGTGGGTCGGGTCGCCGGGGATCTTCTCGACGCGGAAATGTCGCTCGGCCAGGCTCGCGATCTGAGGGAGGTGCGTGATCGTGATCACCTGCGCGCGCTCGGCGAGGCGCTGCAGGGTGCGCCCGACCGCGTTCGCGGTTTCTCCGCCGATCCCGGCGTCGATCTCGTCGAAGACGAGTGTCTCGCCGCCCGCGACGGCCGCGATGGCGAGCGCGATGCGCGAGAGCTCGCCGCCCGACGCGGTCTCGGCGACCGGGGCGAACGGTAGGCCCGGGTTGGGCTGGATCAGGAAGGACACCTCGTCGCCCCCGGTTGACCCCAGGTCGCGATCGCGCAGCTCGACCCGGAACTCGCCCTCGCCCATGCCGATCCCGTGGAGCTCCTCGGCGACGGCGTCCGCGAACGGATCGACCGCCAGAGCCCGTTCGGCGCGGAGCTCGTCGGCGAGCCTCTTGACTTCCCCCTCCGCGGCGACGAGCGCCTCGGCGGCGGCCGCGCGCGGGTCGAAGCCGTCCTCCATCGCCTCGAGTTCGGCGCGGGCCTCGGCGGCGCGCGCGAGCAGCTCGGTGTAAGACGCGGAGCGGAACCGGCGCTTCGTGTCGGCGATCTCGTCGAGCTCCGCCTCGATTTGCTCCAGCCGGTCGGGCTCGGCTTCGAGCGAGGCCAGGAACCCACGCAGCTCGCTGGCGGTCTCGCGCAGGCGCAGCTCCGTATCGCGCAGATCGTCGCCCGCGAGACGAAGCTCGGTCGCGAGGTGCTCGAGCGGCGCAATCGCGCCCTCCGCAACACCTGCGAGGCCGGCGGCACCTTCTCCTTCGTCCGGCGCGAGGGCTTCGACGGCGGCCGCGGCTGCGCTCGCAAGCTCGGTCACGTGCCGCAGGCGCTCGCGCTCGGCCCTCAACTCATCCTCCGTGGCGGGCTCCAGGCCCTCCGTGTCGACGACCAATGCGCGCAGCTCCGCGATCCGCGCCTCTTCGGCGGCCGCGTTCGACGACAGCTCCTCGTGGCGGCGGCGCGCCGCGACGAGCTCGCGCCATGCGATTCGCGCGTTGGCCCGGCGCCGCGCCTGCTCGTCGCCGACGAATGCGTCCAGAACGTCGAGCTGGTAGCCCGGACGCGCGAGCCGGCGCTGCTCGAACTGACCGGACATCGAGATGAGCCGCTCGGCCGCTGACGCGACGTCCTCTCGCGCGGCGCTCCGTCCCCAGGCGTAGGCCCGCGTGCGCCCGTCCGGGAAGATGCGGCGCGCGACCACGAGGGCGTCCTCGTCCTCGGGCCGAAGCTCGACGAGCCCGCCGAGGATCTCGTCGTCGAGCGCGTGCTCCGGCAGCTCCAGCTCGGCCTCGACGTAGGCATCCGGTGCATCCGCGCCGATGTATGACGCATCGCCCCTCGCGCCGAGCAGGAGCCCGACCGCCTGCGCAAGGATCGTCTTGCCTGCGCCGGTCTCGCCCGTGATGGCGTTCAGCCCCGGAGCGAAGTCGAGCTCGGCGTGGCGGATCAGGACGAGATTCTCGATCGTCAGGCGGCGTAGCACCGCAAGCATGGTAAGCGGCCCCGCCGGGCGCGTCGACGGTCAGGATCGGCCACGTCCTCCCGGGCGCTCTCTTTCCAAGTAACAGTCTGTTACTTAGTCCTGGGGGCGCTAGGCGCCGAAGGTGCGCCGGTACCTGCGGAAGAACGTGACTTCCGGGAGCGTGGCCAGGTGGCTCTGCTGCGGGCCGAGTCCGATCCGGACGCCTTCGCCGTGCGCGTCGAGCTCGCAGACCTGATGGCCGTCGACGATGACCGTGACTCCCACGTCGACCGTCCGGTTCACCACGGTGAGGGGCCGGTCGCGCGGGATCACGAGCGGGCGGGCATCCAGCGCGTGGGGAGCGACGAACGTCATCGCCATCGCGTCGAGTCCCCAGACGAGGACCGGGCCCCCGTTCGAGAGGTTGTACGCCGTCGAGCCGACCGGTGTTGAGCAGATCACCCCGTCGCTCGGGCGGGTCCCGAGATCCTCGTCGCCGACGCTCCATCCGAGCTCGACCATGCGTCCGACGCTCGCGCTGCGGACCACGACGTCGTTCACGGCCGTCCATCGCCCCGCGTGCGTCTGCGCGTCCAGAGTCGGGAGATCGACAACGTCGAAGTCGCCACCGAACACGCGCGCGAGCCCCGCCTCGAGCTCGTCCGCGGCAATCGAGGCGAGGAAGCCGATGCGGCCGAAGTTGACGCCGATCACGGGCACGCTGGTACCGAGGAAGCGCTGGAGCGCCCGCAGCATCGTCCCGTCCCCACCGAGCACGACCGCGAGATCGACTTCCGTCGCATCCCCTCCGTCGGCCGGCATCCCGTGCTTCTCGCGCTCCTCCTCCGGGAAGATCAGCTCGACGCCCGCCGTTTCCGCAACCCCGGCGAGGCGCTCGAGCGCCGGCCCGATCGTCTCGACCTTGCCGTGCGTGATCACCGCCGCTCGGCGGACGGGGTCATGAGATTGCTTGTTCGATCCAGGTGTCGAGCTCATCGTCGCGTTGCGGCCGGTCTCGCTGCACGAGGTGCAGGAAGAACTCCCGATTTCCCTTCGGGCCCGGCAACCCGGAGTCTACGACGCCGACGGTCTGCGCCCCCCACTCGAGCGCCGCATCGGCCGTCTCACGCAAGACACGCCTGTGGATCTCGCGGTCGCGTACGACGCCGCCCTTCCCCACGTCGGCGCGGCCCGCCTCGAACTGCGGCTTGACGAGGACGAGCGCCTGCCAGCCCGGTGCTGCGAGCCGGAGCGCGGGCGGCAACGCCGTCCGCACCGAGATGAAGGAGACGTCGCAGACGACGAGCTGCGGGGCGAACGGCAGCTCGAGCAGGCCGCGGGCGTTCGTGCGCTCGAGGAGGACGACGCGTGGATCGTTTCGAAGCGGCAGAGCGAGCTGTCCGTAGCCGACGTCGACGGCGATCACCCGGGCCGCTCCACGCTGGAGCAGCACGTCGGTGAAGCCACCGGTGGACGCGCCGACGTCGAGCGCGTCGAGGCCGGCCGGGTCGACTCCCAGGACATCCAGCGCGTGCGCGAGCTTCTCCCCGCCGCGCGAGACGAAGCGCGGCCCTGCGTCGACCGAGAGCTCGGCGTCTTCGTCGACCTGCGTCCCGGGCTTGTCGTAGCCGGGTACCCGGCCCGCGACCACGAGCGCCTGCGCTTGCGTGCGGCTCTCCGCAAGGCCGCGCTCGACGAGAACGACGTCAAGCCGCTTCTTCAAGCGCCCTCCGCATGCGGGCTAGTGTCCCACGCGTGCGGGTGCTGCTCCTCGCCGTGACCCTTGCGCTGGCGACGGCAAGCGCCGCCGTACCGCACCCGCTCGCCGACGGCGGAGGCGCACGAACGGCCGGCGAGCTCGCAGTCGAGCGACTGGCCCGCGGCGGCGTCACCGTCTACTGCGGAAGCCGCAGTGCGCGGCTCGTCGCGCTCACGTTCGACGACGGGCCAGGCCCGTACACACGTGCCGTCACCCGGGAGCTGCGGCGCGCCGGGGCGCGCGGAACGTTCTTCCTCGTCGGAGAGCGGCTCGCGTGGTGGCGCGGCGCTCTCGGAGCCGAAGGCGCCGCCGGCGCGATCGGCAATCACACCTGGACGCACCGCAGCCTCGCGACACTCGACGGGCCGGGACTAAATGCGGAGGTCGGGCGCACCCGCTCGGCGGAGATCGCGCGCACCGGGCGGATCAGCTCGCTCTTCCGGCCTCCGTACGGCGTGCGCACGCCCTCCGCGGACGCGTACCTGCGGCGGCTCGGTGTCCTTCAGGTGCTGTGGGACGTTGCGGACTCCGGCTCGGGAATCCGGCCCGGCTCGATCGTCCTCCTCCACGAGACGCGGCCGCAGACGGTGCCGCTGCTCCGCAAGATCCTCCGAGACCTGAAGCGTCGGCACCTACGCGCCGTGACAGTGCCCGAGTTGCTCGCAGCCACGCGCCCGCGCCTCACACGCGACGTCCGCGGGCCGCGGACGGACTGCTAGGCCGTTCGCGTAGCCAGGCCCGAGACGATCTCGGCGAGGACGGAGGTGTCCGCAGGGAGCATTTCGAGCCCTTCGTGTGCATGCAACGCCGCCCCGTCCGCAAGCTCGCGCGCACCCTTGGTTCCATGTTCGAGCACGGCACCGTCCCCGTCGAGCAGGTCGTCGACGAGTTGGAAGAGCGGGCCGAGCTCACGCGCAAAGTCTCGCCACGGACCCTGCTGCACTTCCGGCACGCCTGCGACCCACAGCGCGGAGCCCACCGACGCCTCGAAGAGCGCGCCAGTCTTCAGGCGCTGGATCTCGCTGCGGTCCGCGTCCGGAACGGTGAGGTCGAGGTGCTGGCCCCCGATCATCCGGGCGGTCGTCCGAGCGAGCTCGCGGGCCACCTCAGGCGTCCCGTACGAGAGCGCGAGCCGGAAGGCCTCGACAAGGAGAGCGTCGCCCGCCAGCACCGCGGTCGTCTCCCCGTACTCGACGTGGACTGCAGGCTTCCCACGGCGGACGTCGTCGTCGTCCAGCGCCGGCAGGTCGTCGTGGACGAGCGAGAACGAGTGGACGAGCTCGACGGCGATCGCGGCAGGCAGCGCCGCGTCCGGGTCGGCGCCTGCGGCCTCGGCGGTCGCGAGACAGAGAACCGGGCGGATCAGCTTGCCGCCGATCGCATAGCGCATGGGATCGGCGAGCCCGCCGAGCTCGGGGGTGAGAGCCAGATCCGCTAGGTAGGTCTCGACGAGCGACCGCAGCTCGTCAGGCGGTCGCATCCGGCTCCGCGTCGCGCCTGAGGCGCGCGGTCTCCTCCTCGACCTGCTTCGCGATCTCGGACAGCTCCGCGACGACGTCGATCGCGCTCTCGGGGTCGTCCGTCGCCTCGAGCTTTGCGCGCGCCGCCTGCAGACGGGCATACAGCTCCTCGACGCGGGTGAGCGAGTCGTCTGTCACACCGCTTCCCGTTCCCGCGCGATGCGACCGAGGATGCCGTTCACGAGCTTGCTCGCGTCCTCGGAGGCGTACCGCTTGGCCAGGCCGACCGCCTCGTCGATCGCGACCTCCTTCGGCACCTGCCCGGTCTCGAGCTCGTGGATCCCGATCCGTAAGACGTTTCGCTCGACCGCGCCGAGCCGGCTCGCAGCCCACTCGTCGGACGCCTCGTCGATCTGCGCGTCGAGCGCCTCCGCGCGCGCCGACACCGCCTCGGCCAAGTCGCGCGCCCAGGGATCGACCTCGCCCTCGTAGAGCGAGGCGAGCGGACGGCCGGTCACGTCGGACTGGTACAGGACGAACAGCGCAGTTCGGCGGGCGGCGCGGCGGCTTTGCGTCACAGCTCGAGCTCCTCGAAGTTCACGTCCACCGCGCTCGTCGCCAGCCCGCACATGCGCGCGAGCGCATCGGACACGCGCTGCTGCGCATCCTGAGCCGCATCCGGAAGCACGACGCCGTAGCGTGCTGCGAGCTCGAGCTCGACGCGCGCTGTCTCCCCGTCGACCTCGACCTCGACACCGCGCTTCGGGCGGCGCACGCGCACGCCGTCGACCGATTCCGCCGCGCGGACGACGACCGCCGACAGCGCGGCCGGCGTGACCGAGATCGTCCCGTCGTCCGAGGGGATCGTCAGGCCGTCGCTCATCCCGCCATCAGCGCCGGGAGACGCCCCTCCTGCTCCTCGATGAAGCTCGTCGTGTAGCCGCCGCTTCTGAAGACGTCGCTGTCGAGGATCTCCCGCGCCGCAGCCTGGGTCGTCGGCACTCCCACGAGCTCCAGCTCGCCGAGCGCGCGCAGCGCACGCGCAATCGCGGCGGGCCGGTCCTCGGCGAGGACGACCAGCTTCGCGAGCAGCGAGTCGTAGTTCGGCGGGATGACGGCTCCGTCTTCCACGTGCGTATCGAAGCGTATGCCCGGTCCGAGGGGTGGCCGGATGCGCTCGATCGTGCCGGGGGCCGGCGCGAACCCGCGCGACGGGTCCTCGGCGTTGAGCCGGACCTCGATCGAGTGCCCCCGCCGCGGCGCACGCCCGGTGAGGCGGAGCCGCTCGCCTGCCGCTATCCGGAGCTGCTCGTGGACGATGTCGACGCCCGTGACGAGCTCGCTGACCGGATGCTCGACTTGGAGACGGGCGTTGAGCTCGATGAAGTAGAACGCGCCGTCGGCGCCCAGGAGGAACTCGAAGGTACCGGCGTTCTCGTAGCCGATCGTGCGGCAGGCGTGCTCGACCGTCGCCTCCATCGCCTCGCGCGTCTCGGGCGTGAGCGCGGGCGAGGGCGACTCCTCGATCAGCTTCTGGTGCCGCCGCTGGATCGAGCACTCGCGCTCCCCAAGCGTCAGCACCCCGCCGTCCTTGTCGCAAAGCACCTGGATCTCGACGTGGCGGGCCGGAACGATCGCCTTCTCGAGGTACATGCCACCGTCGCCGAACGCCGAGGCGGCTTCGCCGGATGCACGCGCGAACGCCTCTTCGACCTCCTCCGGCGCGTCGACCAGCCGCATTCCCTTGCCGCCTCCGCCCGCGACCGCCTTCAGGAGGACCGGGTACCCGAGCTCCTGGGCTGCCGCCAGCGCGTCCTTCGCGGTCGTAGCGCCGACCGTCCCGGGAACGAGCGGCACTCCCGCAGCGGCCATCTCCGCCTTCGCCGCGGCCTTGTCGCCCATGCGGCGCATGGTGTCGGCGGACGGCCCGACGAAGATCAGGTCGTTGTCCGCGCAGGCCTCGACGAAGTCCGGGTTCTCCGCGAGGAAGCCCCAGCCGGGATGGACGGCATCGCAGTCGGTGGTGACGGCGGCCGCGACCACCGAGGGGATCGCGAGGTAGCTGTCCCGCGCTGCGGGCGGCCCGACGCACACGGCGCGATCGGCGAGCCGCGTGTGCAGCGAGCCCGTGTCCGCGGTCGAGTAGATCGCGACGGTCTCGATCCCGAGCTCGCGGCAGCCCCGGATGACCCGCACCGCGACCTCGCCGCGGTTCGCTACGAGGACTCGCCGCAGCATCTAGTGCCCCTTCAGTGAATGTTGCCGGAGGACATTTGCTTGAGGGGCACTAAACCGCGTCGAGCGGTGAGCCCGTGACCGGTTCCAGCTCGAAGAGGAGCTGCCCGAACTCCACGGCCGCGGCGTTGTCCACGTGGATCGCGCGGACGATCCCGTCGGCCTCGGCCTTCACCTCGTTCATCAGCTTCATCGCCTCGAGGATGCAGAGCGTCTGCCCGGCCGCGACCGGGTCGCCCTCCTCCACGAACGGCGGGGACCCCGGCTGCGGGGCCCGGTAGAAGGTGCCGACCATCGGGGCCTCGACGCGGACGAAACCGTTGTACGGGACGGCCGGGGCAGTGCTGAGCGACGGCTCCACGGAGGCGAGCGGAGCATCGGGAAACAGCTGCGCGACCCGATCTTCGGTCCGCCGCACGGTCACGCGCAGGTCGTCCTCCTCGATCGTAACCTCGGCCACGCCCGACTCCTGGACAACGCGGACGATCTCCCGAATCCGCTCGGCGCGGCTTTGATCGACCGTGCCGCCCGCGAGCCCCTCCCCGCTCGCGCGGCCCCGGATCGTGTGCAGCAGTGGCTCGGCTTCCTCGCCGAACAGACCGAGCAGGAGCAGCTCCTCCTCGCTCGCTGCAAGGCCGACTGCCTCCTCGCGGATCTCGCTGAGGGCCTGGTCGGGCTCGTCCGGCATCCCGTCGGAGAGGAGCTCGACAGCGCGCCGAACCGTCGGGTCGATCGGGCCAGGCGGTGTGCCGTAGCGTCCCTCGATCAGGTCGCGCAGCTCGTCGACCACGGTCGACCAGCGCTGGGCGGAAAGGATGTGCAGGAGAGCCTGCGAGGCGAGCACCTGCCCGATCGGAGCGGCGAGCGGTGGCGAGCCCACCTCGGTGCGGATGTTGATCAGCTCGACGAGCACCTCCTCCAAGCGGTCGCCCGCGGCGTTCGCGACCAGATGGAGGTCGAGCGCGGCGACGAGCCCGGCGGGCAGGTCGTGCTCGGCCGCGCGGACCGCGATCCGGGGGGCGAGGGGCGTCACGGGCTCGTCCCCAATGTGCTCGTCGACGAGATCGGAGCCTTCCCAGAGTATGTCGATGTCGACGCCGGTGTCGAGGCCGAGTCCCGCGAGCGCCTCGGCGAGGCTCTCGCCGGAGACGCGATGGAGCAGCAGCGCAACGGGGTAGATCGCGCTCGCAATCAGGTCGGCGCCGGCGCGGGCGCCCTCGAGCGCGGCGGCGAGCGCGTTGCCGCCTGACCCCTGCGTGTAGATCCCGACCGGCAGGCCGGACACTTCCTTGAGCTGACCGACGAGGTCGCTGGCGCGGTGCGGCTGCAGCGAGCCGGTGGGATCGTGGAGCAGGACGCGGTTCGCCCCGAGCTCCGGCAGCTTGCGCGCCTGCTCGAGCAGCGGCTCCGTCTCGCCGGTCTTGCCGGAGCTGTAGACGAGCCCGGCCTCGAACTCCCCGCCGGCTGCGGCGACAGCCTCGGCCGCGTCGCGCAGATTCGAGACATCGTTGAGCGGATCGTGGAGGCGGAAGACGTCGATGCCGTTTTCCGCGGCCGAGGCGACGAAGCGGCGGATGAAGTCGCCGTCGACAGGCCCCGAGCCGACGAGGAAGCGCCCGCGGAGCGCCATTCCAAGCGGCGTCTTCGTGCGTGCCTTGAGTGCGCGGATCCGCTCCCAGGGGCTCTCGACGCCTCGCCGAACGGCGCTGTCGAAGACGCCTCCGCCGGACACCTCGAGGTACGCGAAGCCCGCCCGGTCGAGGATCTCGGCGAGGCGGAGGAGCTCGGCCGTCGGCATCCGCCCCGCGAGCGGCTCCTGGCTCATCAGGCGCACAGTCGTGTCCGCCAGCGCAGGCATGACGGGGGACCTTAGCGTCCTAGCTCTGGGATCGGCTACGCGCGGGAGATGTAGCGGCCCTCGCGAGGGTCGACCTTGATCCGCTCGCCGACGTTTACGAAGAGCGGCACCTGGACGACCGCGCCGGTCTCGAGGGTCGCCGGCTTCGTCACGTTCGAGACGGTGTCGCCCTTGACGCCGGGCTCCGTCTCGGTGACCTGGAGCTCGACCGAGCTCGGCAGCTGAATGCCCGAAGGCTTCCCGCCGACCATCAGGAGCTGCACGTTCGAGGTCGGCTGCAGGTACGGCAGCTCGTCCACGACCAGCGAGCGCGGCAGGTGCATCTGCTCGTAGTTCCCCTCGTCCATCAGGACGACGTCGTCGCCGGAGTCGTAGAGGTACTGCATGTTCTTCGTCTCGGTGAAGACGCGCGCGAACTTCTCGCCCGCGCGGAAGGTGCGGTCGACGACGGCACCCGAGTCGATGTTCTTGACCTTGGTGCGGACGAACGCGCCCCCCTTGCCCGGCTTGACGTGCTGGAACCCGACGATGCGCCACACGCCGCCGTCGAGCTCGATGTGCATCCCGTTCTTGAACTGGTTGGTGTTGACCTGCTCTGCCATCGCCGCGCGCAGGCTAGCTACTCGACGGAAATGAGGTCCTTCGAGAAGTGCGTCAGCACCTCCGGGTCGCCCTCGGTGACGACGGCGAGGTCTTCGATCCTGATTCCGCCGTTCCCGGGCATGTAGATCCCGGGCTCGACCGTGACGACGTTGCCGGGCTCGAGCACGTCCTCTGACTCGGGACGGAGATTTGGGGCCTCGTGGATGCGCAGGCCGACGCCGTGGCCGAGCCCGTGGCCGAACAGCCCCTTGAACGGCGAGGCGTCGATGCGCTCGCGCGCGATCGCGTCGACGGCCGCACCGGTCGCGCCCGCCAGCACGCCCTCGAGTGCCGCCTTCTGAGCTTCGAGGCAGACCGCGTAGGCCTGCTTCAACTCGTCGGGCAGCGAGCCCGTCGCGAACGTTCGCGTGCAGTCCGACGTATAGCCCGCGACCGTGGTCCCCGAGTCCACGATGACGAGCTCGCCCGCCTTGACCTCACGATCCGTGGGATCGGCGTGCGGAAACGCGCCGTTCGGGCCGCTGCCGACCGCGACGAACGTGACCGTATCGCCGCCGCACTCGTGCAGCAGCACCTCCATCCGCCAGGCGAGCTCCTGCTCGGTGCGGCCGATGAACTGCTCGCGCGAAAGGCGCTCGTACGCCTCGTCCGAGATTTCCGCCGCTTTCCGGATCGCGTCGAGCTCGTTCTCATCCTTGACCGCGCGCAGGCGCTCGACGATCCCGGCGCGCGGGACGAGCTCCACCGTGCCGCCGTGGAGGACCTCGTAGTTCGCGTAGGACACGACCGCCGACTCGAAGCCGACGCGCCCGCTCAAGACCGGGGCGACGTCGGCGTAGACGAAGCGCTTCGTCTGCACGACCTCGACGTCCTGCACGGCTCCCCGGGCGCCCTCGGCGTAGCGAAAGTCGGTGAAGAGCCGGACGCGCTCCGGTTCGACGAGCAGCGCGACGTTGTCGCTGTTGAAGCCGGTCAGGTATTTGACGTTGACCTGGTCGGTGACGAGGAGCGGCTCCTCGAGCTCTCCCTGCAGGCGCTGCAAGCGGTCGCTCACTCGGCCACCAGGAATTGGAGCGCCTCGTGGTAGCCGTCGGGGCCTTTGCCGAGGATTCGGGTCGTCGCGAGCTCGGAGATGACCGAGGTACGGCGCCAATCCTCGCGCTCGTCGATGTTCGAAAGATGCACCTCCACGACGGGCACCTGGAGCAGCTCGAGCGCGTCGTGAATCGCGTAGGAGTAGTGGGTCCAGGCGCCGGGATTGACGATCACGCCGTCGGCCCACTCGAGCGCCTCGTGGCACCACTCCACGTACTGGCCTTCGTTGTTCGTCTGCCGGCACCGGGCGGTCGCGCCGAGCTCCCGCGCCCAGGCGTAGATCCTCGTCTCCAGCTCCGAAAGCGACAGGCCGCCGTACATCGTCGCGTCGCGACGGTCGAGGACGTCGAGATTCACTCCGTTGAGGACGAGGATCTTCACGGCGGCCGAGTCTAGTCGGCGATCAGCCGGTCGAGCTCGCGGCGCACGTCCGCCTCGAGAAGCTCGACGCCGGTGCGGGGCTTCCCGGGGGCCTCGAGCAGCACGAGCCGGATCGCTCCATCCCGAGCCTTCTTGTCGCGCTGCAGCGCCGCCCACGCGCGCTCGCGGTCGACGCGGGCCGGGCGAGGAGCGAGCGTCTCCTCCACGTCCGTCGTGTCTAGCTCGGAGAGCCGGAGTGCCGCCAGCAGCCCCAGGGCAACAGCCTCGCCGTGGCTCACCGGCCCCGCCGCCTCGAGCGCGTGCGCGAACGTGTGCCCGAGGTTCAAGATCTCGCGCGGGCCTTGCTCCTTCGCATCTTGAAGGCAGATCGACAGCTTGTAGGCCGCGCACCGGCGCACGAGCTCGGCGTCTGGGAGCTCCCAGATCCGCTCGCCGGCCAGCAGGCCGGTCTTGACGACCTCGGCCATTCCAGACCGGCGCTCGGCTTCGGGCAGTGTCGTGAGCGCCACCGGGTCGACGACGACGCGCGCCGGCCAATGGAACGCGCCGACGAGGTTCTTTCCGGCTGGGAGGTTCAGCGCGGTCTTGCCGCCGAGGGCCGCATCGACCTGCCCTACGAGCGTCGTCGGGATCGCGACCCAGTCGATGCCGCGCAGGTATGTCGCGGCGACGAACCCTGCCGCATCGGTTGTGCAGCCGCCGCCGAGGGCCGCGATGGTGCCGCGGCGGTCCAGGCGGAGCTCGTTCCAGAGCCCCTCGGCCTCGGCGATCGTCTTCGCCTGCTCGCCGGCCGGCAGCTCGTGCGTCGAGGCGAGGCGACTGCCGAGAGCGAGCTGGACGCCGGCCCCGTAGATCCCCTGAACGCGCGGATCCGAGACGAGTGCCACCAAGCCCTCGCCGGGGACGAGGAGGCCAAGCCGCTCCAGCGCGCCGGCCTCGACGACCGCTCCGCCGGCCGCGAGCACGACGTCCTCCGCGTTGCGCGCCGTCGCATCGGCCGCGGACTCGTACAAGCCTTTCCGCCGGTCGAAGAGGGCCCGGAACTCGCCGCGATCTGCGGCGAGTGGGCGGTCACCGCCCTGCACGCGGTCCCAGGCGGTGTCGAAGTCGACCTCGAGGCGGACGGTGAGGGCGTTGTCGCGCAGCGCTTGGCGGACGGTCGCGCTCTCGGCGGCGCCGCCTCCGAGCGCCACGACGGCCGGCGTCGCCTTCGACAGCGCGTCGACGGCGGCCGCGGCCTCGAGCACGCGGAAGTGCGCCTCGCCTCCGTGGGCAAAGAGCTCCGAGATCGTCCGACGGTGCTGCGCCTCCAGCTCGCGGTCGAGATCGACGAAGGGACGGCCGAGACGCCGCGCGACTTCCTCGCCGAGGGTCGTCTTGCCCGCGCCCATGAAGCCGATGAGCGCGAGGTGGCGGTCTAGCGCGTGGGTCGCCACGGGGTGCGCTCGACGTACGCGTCGTACGCGCTGACGAAGTCGGCGAGCGCGTCGCCGCCGAACTTCTCGCGTGCCGCGCGCGCCAACTCGAACGCGACGGCGGCCTCGGCCACGACGGCGAACGCCTCCACGGCGGCAACGTCGCTCCGCTCGACCAGGGCCTGCCCCGCCTGGCCCGTCTCGAGGTCGACGGAGGCCAGCGGCTTCATCAGGGTCGGCAGGGGCTTCATCGCCGCCCGAACGACGAGCTCCTCGCCGTTCGAGACGCCGGCCTCGATGCCGCCCGCGTGGTTCGTCTCACGCTGCAGGTCGCCGACGATCTCGTCGTGCGCTTCCGAGCCGCGGCGTTCCGCGAGCGCGAAGCCGTCGCCGATCTCGACGCCCTTGACCGCCTGGATGCCCATCAGGGCCGCGGCAAGTCGCGCGTCGAGCCGGTCCTCCTTCGTCGCGTAGGAGCCGAGGCCGGGCGGCACGTTTCGCGCACGAACCTCGGCGATCCCGCCCACGGTGTCGCGCTCGGCCCGCGCCTCGTCGATGCGCGCACGCAGGGCATCCTCCTCGAGCACGGAGCCCTCGACGGTGACCTGGATCGCGTTCAGGAGCGCCTTCGCGACCGCGCCCGCAGCCACGTGTACGGCGGTGTGACGGGCGCTCGCGCGCTCGAGTGCATCGCGCACGTCCGCGAGGCCGTACTTGAGCGCTCCCGCGAGGTCGGCATGGCCCGGGCGGGGGAGCGTGACGGGCTTCGTCCCTTTGCCGCTTGGCTCCCCCTCCGGCGGCCAGGGACTCATCCCCCACTCCCAATTCGCGTGGTCGCGGTTGCGGACGACGAGCGCGAGCGGCGTGCCCAGCGTGCGCCCGTGCCGCAGGCCCGCGAGGATCTCGACTTCGTCCGCCTCGATCTGCTGGCGCGGACTGCGCCCATATCCTTGCTGGCGGCGGCGGAGGTCGGCGTCGATCGCCTCTTTGTCCAGGATGAGCCCCGCAGGCAGGCCGGTGACGATCGCGACGAGCGCTGGGCCGTGCGATTCGCCTGCGCTCACGAGCCGGAGGGTCACGCGGTTAAGCCTACGGCGGCGCGCATGACGTCGCGGGGCGCGGAGACGCCCGTCCAGACCTCGAAAGCTGCGGCGCCCTGGGCGACGAGCACCTCCAAGCCGCCGATCACGGTCGCGGCCGCGGCACGAGCGGCGACCGCCGTCGCGGAGTCGGGATACGGGAGCTCGATCAGCGTCTGCCCCGGCTTGAGCTCGACCAGCACCTCGTCGCGGGCCGAGGTCGCGTTGATCACGACATCGGCGTCGCCCACCTCCGGTGGCCAGGCACCGCGCCGCGCGAACTGTCGCGCGGCGGGGAGCGCCTCGGCGAACGCCGTCGCCGAGCCGCCGTCGCCGATGATGGCCGGTCGCTCAGCGGCAAGCCCGTCGAGGATCGCCGTGTCGGTCGAAGAGCCTTCCGCGCGACCGTCCCGAAAGACGATCGTGTTCACGGATTGGACGTCCGCGTCGATCAGCCTCGCCCCAGCAACCTTGTGCGGCGCGGTCACGTTGGCGCCCGCGAATCCCAGTGCGGCAAGTCCGCGGAGCGCGTCGGCGAGATCGTCGGGCGCGACGTCGCACGCGACGTAAGCCCAGTCGAGCCCCCGTGCGGCGAAAGCCGCGTTCTGCATCCGGGGCGAGAGCGAGTGCGCCACCGGGTGTCCGAGCAGCGCGACGAGCCGGGTCGAGCCGCTAGTAGCCGTGAGCGGCGGCGTAGGCCCGGAACTCCTGGAAGCTGGCCGTGAAGAAGTGGTGCTTCTTGTCCGGCTTCCTGACGAAGTAGAGATAGTTCACCTTCGCAGGATGGGCGGCCGCCTGCATCGAGGCGAGGCCCGGGTTCGCGATCGGCGTCGGAGTCAGGCCGACGAGGATGCGCGTGTTGTACGGCGAGTTGCTGTCTAGCTGGGACTGGTGGATCGACTCGGTCGGCGGGATGTTCAGCCCATAGCGGAGCGTCGCGTCGATCTGGAGTGGCATCCCCGCGTGAAGACGGTTGTAGATCACGGCGGAAACCAGTTGCCGCTCGTCCGGCGAAAGCGTCTCCTTCTCGACCATCGACGCGATGATCAGCACGTCGTATGGGGTCAGGTTCTTCGACTTCGCGTAGCTCAGGTTCACCTTCTTCCAGTTCACCTGGAACGCGTCGAGCTGATCCTTGACGAGCTCCGCGGAGGTCGTGCGCTTGGTGAAGTCGTAGGTCGCCGGGAAGAGGAAGCCCTCGAGGCTGCGCCGCTTGCGGTCGCCGGCGAACGTGGAGGGCAGCGACGATGACGCCGTCGCGATCAGGTACTGCTTGGCCGCGAGGATCGGGTTCACGTGCCGCTTCCGCTGGGCGATCTTGTCCACGGCGGTGATCTGCTGAGCCATGTCCTTGCGGGTGAATCCCTCCGGGAACACGATCCGCAGCGGCTTCGGCGGCGGCAGAACCGTCGTCGTCGGTGCAGCGTGCTTCCCTCCCCCGATCGCGGACGTGGCCAGCCAGATCACGATCGCGGCGGCGCCGACGAGACAGACGATCGCGATCGCGCGGCGCCGGGCCACCTGCTCGCGGCTCGGCCGCGTTACGTGCGGCCGCTCGACCACGTCAGGTAGCTGGAGAGCAGGTGGGCCGCGGCACGCGCGTCCTCCGGGGCTGCGGACGGCGTTTGCTCGGCGAGGTCGGTCGTGAAGCGCTCGTCGAAGCTCTCCACCGGGACGGCTGTCGCGCCCCGCAGAGTCTCCACGAACAGCTCCGTCTCTCGCGCCTGCTCGCCGCGCTCCCCGCGCAGGGTCAGCGGCAGCCCGACGACGATCCGCTCGGGATTCTCGGCTCGGATCACCTCGAGCAGTTGTGCCAAGCCTGCCTCCGTTCCAACGCGTTCGACGACCCCCAAGGGACGCGCCAGCGTACCCGTCGGATCGGAGACGGCGACCCCGGTACGCGCCGAGCCGTAGTCGAGCGCGAGGATCTTCACGAGCTAGGGCAGCGCGGCGACGACAGCGTCCCGGCCGGCCTCGAGCGCTTCGCGGAGGCGCGTCGGATCCTTGCCTCCCGCCTCTGCGAGCCCCGGACGGCCGCCGCCGCCTCCGCCGATGATCGGCGCGAGCGCGCGAACGACCGCGACCGCGTCGAGCCCCTGCTCTTCGAGTGACGGGTCAAGGTTCACGACGACGAACACTCGCCCGTCGTCGACTGAGCCGAGCACTACCGCGAGCGCCTTCTCCTGCTGGCGCAGCTGATCCGAGAGATCGCGCAGGCTGCCGCCCTTCACGTCCTTCACCTCGGCCATGACGACGCGCCCGTCGCCGTCCCGGGACAGGATCTCCGGCCGCGCGGCCGACTCGCCGGCCGGCCTCTTGGCCACCTTCCGTACCTTCTCGATCTCGGCGCGAAGCCCGTCCGCTTCGCGCGTGCGCGCGTGCAGCAGCGCGTAGGCCTCGCCCGAGGTGACCGCCTCGATCCGCCGCGAGCCCGCGCCCACGGAGCCTTCGGTGAGGATCGCGAAGGGTCCGACCTCCGCGGTCGTCCGCACGTGCGTCCCGCCGCAGAGCTCGCGCGAGTAGTCGTCGATCTCGACGACGCGCACGATGTCGCCGTACTTCTCGCCGAAGAGCATCATCGCGCCGAGCTTCCGCGCCTCGTCGATCGGCGTCTCGAAGATCCGCACGGGCAGGCCCTCGAAGACCTTCTCGTTGACGCGCTGCTCGATCTGCTCGCGCTCCTCGACGGTGAGCGCCCGCGGATGCGTGAAGTCGAAGCGCAGCTTGTCGGGCCGCACCGCGGAGCCCGCCTGCTTGACGTGGTCGCCGAGGATCTCCTGCAGCGCCTTGTGCAGCAGGTGCGTCGCGGTGTGGTTCGCCATCGTCGGGAAGCGCACTGGCCACGGAACGACGGCGTGCACGCGATCGCCCGCCTTGAAGCCCGAGCCCTCGAAGACGAGCACCTGGTCGTCCTCGAGCCGGTACGCCTCGCGCAGGTCTGCGCGCGTGCCCGAGCCATCGTCGAGCTCGACGAAGCCCGCGTCGGTGACCTGACCGCCGCCGGCGGGATAGAACGGCGACTCCCGCAACTTGGCGAGGAAAAGCCCGTCGCCGAGCTCCTCGAGCGCACCGATCTGCGTCAGGACGTCCGTCTTCTCGAAGCCGACGAACTCGGCGCGGAAGCCGGCCGCGTGTGCGAACTCGGCGGCGCGCTGATCGTCCTTCGAGACCGCGGCGCGCGAACGCTCGCGCTGCTGCGCCATCAGCGCTGTGAACTCCTCCTCGTTGACGCCGAGCCCGCGCTCTCGCGCCAGCTCGTGCGTCAGCTCGAGCGGGAAGCCGTAGGTGTCGTGGAGCATGAACGCAGCCTCACCGGAGATCTCGCCGGTGCCTGCGATCTCCTCGAAGAGGCGCATCCCGCGCTGGAGCGTCTCGGAGAAGCGGTCCTCCTCGGCGGTCAGGATCCGGTGGATCTCGGTGCGGGAGTCGGCGAGCTCGGGGTAGGCCTCGTCCATCTGGTCGATCACCACGTCGGCGAGCCGCGCGAGGAACGGCGACTCGAGCCCGATCCGGCCGGCCTGCAGCACCGCGCGGCGCACGATCCGCCGCATCACGTACCCGCGCCCCTCGTTCGACGGCGCGATCCCCTCGCCGGCGAGGAACGTCATTCCGCGCCCGTGGTCGGCGAGGATGCGGTGCGCCTTCGTCGCCTGGTCCGAGGAGCCGTAGCCGACGCCGCTCTCGCCCTCGATCCAGCGCATGATGTCCTGGTAACCGTCGGTCTCGTAGACAGAGATCACGTCCTGGAGCACGCTGGCGGTGCGCTCGAGCCCCATGCCCGTGTCGATGTTCTGGGTGGGAAGCGGCGTGAGCGAGCCGTCGGAGTGCAGCTCGTACTCCATGAAGACGAGGTTCCAGAACTCGAGGAAGCGCTCGCAGCGCGTGCAGGCCGGCGCGCAATCGGGCTCGCCGCAGCCGATCGCCTCGCCGCGGTCGTAATACAGCTCGGAGTCGGGTCCGCACGGCCCTGGGCCGCCGACCGACCAGAAGTTCTCGGAACGCGGCAGCAGGACGATCCGTTCGGGCGGCTGGCCGATCGCCTCCCAGAGGCGGATCGTCACCTCGTCCTCGCCGAGTGAGAGCTCCGGGTCGCCGGCGAAGACGCTCACCCAGAGCTTGCTCAGGTCGATGTGCATGTGCTCGGTCAGGAACTCCCAGGCGAGCTCGATCGCGCCCTCCTTGAAGTACTGGCCGAACGAGAAGTTGCCGAGCATCTCGAAGTAGGTGAGGTGGTGGCCGTCAAGGCCGACCTCGTCGATGTCGGGCGTGCGGAAGCACTTCTGCAGCGTCGTCAACAGCGGCGCCGGGGGCTGCTCGCGGCCGAGGAAGAACGGCATGAGCGGCTGCATTCCGGCCGAGTTGAGCAGGGTCGAGTGGTCTCCGGCGCGCGGGATCAGCGGCCACGACGGATGGAACGTGTGGCCCTTCGACTCGTAGAAGGCGCGGTAGCCCGCGCGCAGCTCCTGCGTCGTGCGCATGGGTCGATTCTAGGCTGCGCTGTGCGCGACGAAGACCGAGCAGACGCGGCGGACGTGCAGCGGCTCGGGGACAGGCGGCACGTCGTGCATGCTCCCGAGGTCGGACCAGCTCGACACGTACCGCCGAACGGCGTCCTCGTCGA
>JBDTZN010000095.1:0-6449 GCA_040005095.1 Thermoleophilia bacterium
CCGACGCGCTCTGCCTCGAGTCGAAGTCGCTCAAGATCTACCTCTCGCGCTTCCGCAACGAGGGCGTGTTCTGCGAGGCGCTCGCGGTCAAGATCCGCGACGACGTGGCCGAGGCGCTCGAGCTCGCGTCCGAAAGGGTCACTGTCCGCCTGACGCAGAAGCCGCGCGGCGGGATCCGGATCGTCGCGACCGTCTAACCCCTTTCCGACAGCGCCTTCCGAGCCGCTTCGTCAAACGATGTCGGCTCGAAGGGGATGAGCTTGCGGATCCGATCGTCTCGCGCGACCGTCGGATTGCGCAGGCCCTCGATCAGCGGCCTCGCGACGCTTGCGTTCACCGGAGTCACGAGATGCAGCCAGTACGAAGAGAGCCTCGGCGTCAGCACCGGGACCTCGACGATCAGCGGATGCTTGCCTCGCAGACGGCCGATCCGCTCGATCATCTCCCGGTAGGTCATCACCTCCGGCCCGCCCGCGTCGAAGGTTTCGCCGCGCGCCTCGTCGAGCTCGATCACGGCCACGAGGTAGCGGAGGATGTCCTCGAGCGCGATCGGCTGGGTCGGCGACGACACCCAGCGGGGACAAACCATCGCCGGCAACCGATCGACGAGCGCGACGATCGTGTCGAACGCGGCGCTGCCCGGGCCGACCACCATCGCCGCGCGCAGTGTCGTCACCGGCACTGCCCCGGACGCCAGGCGCCGGCCCGTCTCGACCCTGCTGCGCAGATGCGGCGACAGGTCGGCCGACTCGTCGCCGAGGCCGCCGAGGTAGACGAGCTGGCGCACTCCCGCGCGTTCGGCCTCACCCGCGACGGTCTCCGCCGCGCGCAGGTCGCGCTCCTCGAAATCCGCGCTGCCGAGCGAGTGGACGAGGTAGTACGCGGCTTCGACGCCGTCGAGCGCCGCGCGGACGCTCGCTCCATCCAACGCGTCGGCGATAGCCCAGTCGACCCCGGCCGGCCCATGGTCGTGCGCCGACCGAGACACGGCGACCACCTCGTGCCGCTCGGCGAGCGCGTGAACGAGCGGCCCGCCGACCGTCCCGGTCGCGCCGAAGACGGCGACCTTCACCGGCCCGACTCCCGGATCAAGGTCGCAAAGTAGCGGCGGCTGATCGCGACATGAAGCCTGCTCTGGACGCGTCCATAGAGCGCTCCCGTCCAATGCGGCCGTCCCTCACGGGCGGCCAGCGACGGGTAGAAACCACGAATCGCCGAGCGCAGCTCGAGGCCGCCGGAGTCGCGTTGCTCGAAGCGGATCTCCCCGGCCGGGCGCTGGGCGAGAAGACCGCCGGCGATCGGGTAGGCGCAGCGCGCGAGCTCGGGCGACGCTTCGACATTCGGTGATCCGAAGCGCAGCAGCACCGGCCAGCGGCCGAGAACCCGCAGCTCGAGCGCATCCGCGCGCAGGCGCATCCGCACGAGGCCGCCGGTCGAGCGACGCACCTCCTGCCAATAGCGGCGACCGAGCGCCCTGGCGCCTTCGTTGTCGAAGTCGACCACCGGCTCGCGTAGCGAGACGCGCTGTTCCGACTCGACGGCTCCATCGGAGGTCTGCCGCTGCCGCGAGTCCCAGCCCTCGAGTGGCACGCGCTCGTCCACGCTCAATGTCTACCCGACGCAGGGAGCGTCGAACGTGGGCCAGCCCCGCGCCCGCGCCTCAGCGCGCTACGGGTCGATGAACTCCTGAAACCAGAGCTCCAGCGTGATCCAGCGCCACAGGCGGCCGGTCTTGCCGATCGCGTGGAGCTCTGAGCCGCTCGCGAAAGCGGACAGCGCGCGCTCGAGCCTGCGCCGGTCGAAGACTCCGCGCTCGAGACACGCGGGGTCGAGGAGCAGCTCGCGGACGTCGCGCCAGTTCTCCTCGAGCCGCAGCCACTGCGTCACCGGCGAGGAGTAGCCGATCTTGCGGCGCCGGACGAGGATCTCCGCCGGGACGGCGTCGGCGAGGGCTCGCCGGAGGATGCTCTTCGTCCAGCCGCCGGCGATCTTGTCCGTGTAGGGCAGCGAGAAGCACAGCTCGACGAGGCGGTGGTCGAGGAAGGGCGTCCGCGACTCGACGGAGAACGCCATGCTCAGCGCATCCTCCGCGTGCAGGACCTCCGGGAGCCCGTTGGTCGTCAGTTCGTCCCAGAGCTCGTTGTTGAGGCGGCTCCGGTACGGGTGCTCGGCCAGTCCCGTGCTTCGCCCGAGCGCGCGGCGCGCGTACGGAAGCGGCGCGCGGGCGAGGAACCAGAGGCGGTAGCGGCTCTCGATCCACGCGAGGTCGGCGAGGTCACGCAGCAGGCTGGCGCGGGAAGGGGAGCCGGGCGCGCTGCCCCGCAGGCGGTCGACGACGTACGGGAGCACGAACTGTGCGTAGCCCGCGAGCAGCTCGTCCCCGCCTTGGCCATCGAGGACGACCTTCACGTGCCTTCCGGCCTCCTCCATCACGAACCACTGCCCCAGCCGGCCGCGAACCGGCGTCGGCGCATCGTGGTGCCGGACGATCTTCCGCATCGTCCCCACGAGGTCACTCGAATTGGGTCGAACCCAATGCATGACAAAAGCTCCTGGGCGGGCGTCTGCGGCAATCGAGGCGTAGCGGCTCTCGTCGTGGACGAAGCCGTCGAAGCGGAGCGAGAAGCAGTGCATCGGCCGCTCGGGCGGCACGTCGACGAGCGCGGCAATCGCGCTGGAGTCGAGCCCGCCTGAGAGGCAGGTGCCGACCGGGACGTCGCTGCGCATCCGCAGCCGCACCGAGTCGGTCAGCAGCTCGCGGAAGCGCTCCTGCGCGTCGGGCTTCGGCGTCTCGTCGCCGGGCTCGAAACGCCAGTACCGCGTGCGCCGAACGTCGTTCACGGTGAACTCGATGCACGTCGCCGCCGGAACGTTGCGCACGCTGGCGAAGAAGGTCGCTTCGCCGGCGTCCGGGTACCCACCGGCGAGGAAGCGCGCGATCTCGGCTCGGTCCGGCTCGCGCTCCTCGGGGAACGCGGCGACGATCGCCTTGGGCTCCGACGCGAAGCAAATCCGGTCGCCCTTGACGGAGTAGCACAGCGGCTTGATCGCGAAGCGGTCGCGCGAGAGGACGAGTCGCCGCTCACGCTCGTCCCACAGCGCGAGCGCCCACATCCCGTTGAAGCGCTCGAAGCAGTCGGATCCCCACGCGGCGTAGGCGTGAAGGACGACCTCGGTGTCGGTCTGCGTGCGGAACTGTGCGCCGCGGCTCTCGAGTTCGCCGCGGAGCTCGACGTAGTTGTGGATCTCGCCGTTGTAGGTGATCCACAGGCCACGCTCGGCGAGGTGCATCGGCTGGTCGCCTGCGGGGGTCGGATCGATGATGCTCAGGCGACGGTTGGCCAGCCCGAGGGCGCCGTCCAGGTGGATGCCGTGCCCATCCGGGCCGCGGTGCACGAGGCTCGCGCTCATGCGTTCGAGCGCGGCCGGGTCGACCGCCTTGCCCGACCGTTCCCAGATTCCGGCGATGCCGCACATCAGCGGCCCGTAGATTCCCACAGCAGTGGCCCGCCGCTACACCCCCCTGGGTCGCCGCCACGTCTTCGGCGAGGGACTCGCCCGCGATGTGCTCCTCTACGTCGGCATCGAGGTCGCTCGCGCGCACCGGCGACGGCTCAAGGACACGGCGTTCGTGGGCGTGACCGGAAGCGCCGGCAAGACGACGACGAAGGAGTTGACGGCCGCGGTGCTGGGGACACAGCTCGCGGGGACCTGGACCGCGGGCAACCACAACAACATCGGGAGCCTCGGCCGAACGATCCTGCGCACAAAGGCCCGCCACGATTTTTGCGTTCTCGAGGTCGCGGCCTGGTATCCGGGCAGCGTCGCCAGGGTCGCGAGGCTGATCCAACCAACGATCGCCGTCGTGACCACGATCGGTCTCGACCACTACAAAGCGTTCCGGTCGCGCGAAGCGACCGCGCTCGAGAAGCGGGCGCTGGTGGACGCACTCCCGCCGGACGGCTGCGCGATCCTCAATGCGGACGACCCGCACGTGATCGCGATGGCCGAGGGCTTCTCGGGCCGCGTGATCACGTTCGGGGAATCTCCGTCGGCCGACATTCGGGCCATCGAGATGAGCTCGGCCTGGCCCGAGCCGCTCGCGTTCCGCCTGCACCACGACGGGCGCGACTGGCCGGTTCGCACCCGCCTGCACGGAAAGCACACCGCCACGGCGGTGCTGGCTGCGGTCGGCGTGGCGGTCGCGGTCGGCGGGCCGATCGAGCGCGCGTTGGAGGCGGTCGCGACGTTCGAGCCGCTGCCCGGACGCATGAGTCCGGTGCGCCATCGCGGCGCGACCTTTATCCGGGACGATGCGAAGGCTTCGCTGTGGTCGTTCCCGCCGGTGCTGGAGTTCCTCTCGGAGGCGCAGGCTGAGCGCACGCTGCTCGTCGTCGGCACGATCGCGGACTACGCGGGACCGGCCAGCCGTCGCTACCGCGCGTTTGCGGAGCAGGCGCTCGCAGTCGTGGACGAGCTCGTGTTCGTCGGTCCGAACAGCCGGTACGGGCTGAAGGCGCGAGGAGACGTCGCCGGTCGCGTCCACGCGTTCGAGACGCTGGCCGAAGCGCAGGAGTACCTCGAGCGCGAGTTGCGGCCGGGCGACCTGATTCTCGTCAAGGGCTCGCCTCGCGCGGACGGGCTCGGGAGGCTCGTGCCTAGTCCAGCGCTTTAGCCGGCTCGAGCGCGCGCAGCGGACGGGTGCCGATCGAGAGCGCGACGAGCGCGGCCGCGAGCGCCGCGACGGCGCCGAGCGCGAAGGCGGTCGTGTAGGCCGACTCGGCCGGATACAAGCCGCCTCGTACCGTCTCCGTGGTCAGCAGCGCCGCGCCGAGCTGGCCGCCGACTACGGCGCCGATCATCCGGACGACCGTGTTCATTCCGGTCGCAATCCCCGTCTCCGTCTCGTGCACGTTCTCGGCGATCAGCGCCACCATCGCGGCGAACGCGAGCCCGACGCCGAAGCCGAGCGCGCCGCCGGCCGCGGCGACTTTCCAGGGCTGGTCGTGCTCCCACGCGAGCAGCACGGCCGAAATCGACACGATCGCCATCCCGCCGGAGAGCGCCCACTTCGAGCCGTAATGCCTTCCGATCCAACCTCCGAGCGGGCCTGCGGGAAGCTGAGCGATCGACGCGGGCAGGAGGAAGAGGCCGGCCGCGGTTGCGCTCGCGCCGAAGCCATAGCCGAGCGACTTCGGCATCTCGACGAAGCTTGGCACGAGCACGAAGCAGCTGAACAGCGCGAAGCCGGCGGCCAGCGTGGCCAGGTTCGTCAAGAGCACCGGCCGGTGCGCGAGCATCCGCATGTCGACCATAGGCGAGGCGACCCGGGACTCGACGTATCCCCACAGGACGAAGAACACGGCCGACGCGATGCCGAGCCCGAGGATGCGCGGCGACGTCCAGCCCCAGGGCTCGCCCTCGGTCAGCGCGAGCATCAGCGTGAGCAGGGCGCCGGAGAGTAGGGCTGCGCCCGGGACGTCCACTCGTGACGGCGACCGCACCGGCGACTCCGGCACGAACTTGTGCACGAGCAGGATGCAGAGGCCGACGGGGATCGAGCCGAAGATGAAGAGCCAGCGCCACGACATGTGGTCGACGATCACGCCCGAGAGCACGATCCCGAAGCCGCCGCCGACGCCGAACACCGACGACAGGAGCCCCATCGCGACCTTCACGCGCTCGGGCGGAAACTCGTCGCGGATGATCGAGAAGCTCAGCGGGAAGATCGCGCCACCAGCGCCGGCGAGCGCGCGGAAGCCGATCAGCGCCCAGATGTTCCAGGCGAACGCGGCGCCGGCCGAGCCGACGAAGAACACCGCGAGGCTGATCATCAGCAGGCGCTCCTTGCCGTACTGGTCGCCGAGCCGGCCGAGGATCGGCGTCGTCACCGCCGCGGCGACGAGGAAGCCGGTCAGGACCCATGTGGCCCAGGCCGTGCTCGCGTGCAGCTCGCGCTCGAAGGTCCGTAGGGCGGGGAAGACCATCGTCTGCTGGAGGGCGAAGGCGGTCCCCGCGAGCGTGAGGATGCCCAGCGTGACGTTGTGATGCTGCCTCGACCCCTCCACCCGTCGAACCTACCGACGGTGGAGTGACTGCTGTCGCGGTTCTAGCTCTTTACCAAGCGTCCGACGGCCGCCATCAGCTCGTCGGTGCGCGCCGCGCGCTCGGCGCCTGAGCTGTCGGCGATGCAGTGCCGGACGTGGTCGTCGACGAGCTCCAGCGCGACGGCGTCCACCGCCTTGCGCACCGCGCTGAGCTGCGTGAGGACGTCGATGCAGTAGCGGTCGTCCTCGACCATCCGCGCGATTCCGCGCACCTGGCCCTCGATCCGCGCGAGCCGCTTGAGCAGATCGTCGTGGTTCTGCACGAGTCCTAGTGTACCCCCAGAGGGTATCTAGCTCGTCTCCGCGCCCCACTCCTCCGGCGGGACGTCGCGCACGTGCGTG
>JBDTZN010000028.1:0-21397 GCA_040005095.1 Thermoleophilia bacterium
CGCCCTCCTCGCCCTCCTCGCCCTCCTCGCCCTCCTCGAGCTCCTCGGGCTCGGGCTCGACCTCGCGGGTCGGGAGCGTGACGGTCGCCAGCACGGTCTCCTCGAGATCGTCGAGGAACGTGACGCCCTCCATCGGAGGCAGGTCGAGGAGCCGCAAGGTGTCGCCGATCTGCATGTTGCTGACGTCGAGTTCGAGATGCTCGGGAATCTCCATCGGCAGCGCCTCGACGTTGATCTCGCGCGACACCTGGGAGAGCACGCCGCCCTCGCGGGAGCCGACCGGCTCGCCCATCAGGTGGACGGAGACAGTCGCGTGGATGGGCTGATCGAGGCGGACCTCCTGCAGGTCGAAGTGCACGATCTTCCCGCGCAGCGGATCCTGCTGGTAGTCCTTGAGGATCGAGGCGTGCGTCGTGCTCTGGCCCTCCACGGCGACGTCGAGGATCGCGTGCAACCCGCCGGCGCCGGTCAGGACGCGGCGCAGCTCGCGCTCGGCGACGCAGATCGGGCGCGGCGCGTTCCCGCGTCCGTAGAGGACGCCCGGGATCTTGCCCTCGCGGCGCAGGCGACGGGCTGCGCTGGTCCCACTCTCCTCGCGCGGAGCAACCTCGAGCTTGACTCGTTCTCCAGCCATACCGGCGGCGGAGTGTACCGGAAGACCCGCTAGAAAAGCCGCACGCGCTGACGGCGCTAGCCGGTCTTCAGCGTCTTGATGTAGGCGAGGAGTGCCTGCAGTTGCTCATCGGGGATGATCCCGCCCCAGTGAGGCATCGACACGATCGGTGCCTGCCCGACGACGCTGCCGCTCCTGATGATGGCGATGATCTTCTGGTCGTCGAACTCCTCGAAGAAACCGGCGCCGGAGAGCGCAGGAATCGCCTTGTCGGGCGACTGCGGGTTCGGCACGCCGCCGAGCCCGTTCGGGCCGTGGCAGTTGATGCACCCATACCGCTCATAGAGGAGCGCCCCCTCGACCGCAGGGCCCTGGCCGGTGATCACGGGCGCCGGCGTCGCTCCTGGCACCGAGGGTAGGCCGGCGCGGATGTAGGCGACGAGATCGGCGACCTGGTGCGCCGAGATCACCTGCCCCCAGACCGGCATGTACGGCTTCTTCGGGTTGGCCGATTCGCCGAGGCCGTGGTCGATGATCTGTTTCAGCTGGGCGACGGTCAGCTGCTTCCCGAGCTGGTTGAGGGCGGGTACGTCTGCGGAGACGCCGCCCCGCCCGCGCTCGCCGTGACACTGGGCGCACGCGAACCGCACAAAGTCATGCGCGCCTGCGGCGACGCTCGGGCTGACGGACGTCGCTCCGCCGTTGGGAACGGTGCCAACGACCGTCACCGTCTTCGTGACAGTCTTCGTGCCGCAGGCGGCAAGGGCGCCGGCGACGAGCAGCCCGCAAGCGATACCGGGGCCTAGTCGTGCAACGCGGCGGACACGCACCATGACCCCGAGCATACGCCGACCACGCGCGATCGAGGTACGGGTAGGGCTGTTCCGCCTAGAAGAGCTGGTTTTCGCCGCCGAAGATGGCGGAGACCGAGTCGTCGGCGAAGACGTTCATGATCGTCTCGGCGAGGAGGCCGGCGACCGGCAGCACCGTCATGTTCGGCGGACGGTGGACGGGATCGATCGGCACGGTGTCGGTGACGACGATGCCGGCGATGTCGGAATCGGAGAAGCGGTCGAGGGCGCCGTCGCAAAACAGTCCGTGTGTTGCGAACACCCAGATATCGGTCGCGCCCTGTTCCTTCAGCGCCTTCACGTTTGCGAGCAGCGTGCTTCCCGTCATGATCACGTCGTCGCCGAGGATCGCCTTCTTGCCTCGCACGCGGCCGGTGATCTCGGTGACCGCAACTTCGTCGTGGGTCGGACGCGTCTTGTGCATGATCGCGAAGTCGGCCTCGATCATCTCCGCGAAACGGACCGCCATCTTCGCGCGGCCCGCATCGGGCGAGACCGACACAACGCCTTCGCCGGTGAGGCCCAGGTCGCGGAAATGGCGCGCGAACAGCTGCTGCGCGGTCATGTGGTCGACCGGGATCGTGAAGAAGCCCTGGATCTGGCCGGCGTGCAGGTCCATCGTCAGCACCCGATCGGCCCCGGCGAGCTGGAGCATGTCCGCGACGAGCCGGGCCGAGATGGGCTCGCGCGGCTTCGCCTTGCGATCCTGCCTCGCGTACGGGAAGAGCGGCATCACGGCGGTGATGCGCTTCGCCGAGGCGAGCTTCGCCGCCTGGATCATGAACAGGAGCTCCATCAGGTTCTCGTCGATCGGCCGGCAGCCGGTCTGGACGAGGAACACGTCGGCGCCGCGGATCGACTCGTTGTAGCGGCAATAGGTCTCGCCGTTCGCGAAGGTCTCGAGCTCGATCTCGCCGAGCTCGACGCCGAGGTGCTCGGCGATCTGACCGGCGAGCTCGAGGTGCGACCGGCCCGAGAAGACCATCAGCCGCTTCGACGGCCCCCGCTCGATCCAATGCCCCGGTGCCGGCTCCGAGGTCACGTCGCCCGCCTCCAGCCCTGGGAGGGCGAGGTCAGTCGTCGTCGCGCTCGTCGTAGACATAGCCTTCCTTGGTCACCTGTCGGGGCGGGAATCCTGCCAGGGAGCCGGGAGGGACATCTTCTGTGATGACCGATCCGGCTGCAATCCAAGCATCGTCTCCAATCTCGACCGGCGCAACGAACGAATTGTCGACTCCGGTCCTGACGTTGCGGCCGATCTTCGTCCGGCCCTTCTCCTTGCCGGGCTGGTGGGGGAAGTTCACCGTGACGTTCGAGGCGGCGACGTTGGTGTCCGCGCCGACCTCCGCGTCGCCGAGATACGAGAGGTGCGGGACCTTCGTGCGCTCGCCGATCCGTGTGTTCTTGAGCTCGACGAAGGTGCCGATCTTCGCGCCCTCGCCGACCACGCTCCCCGGGCGCAGATAGGCGAACGGGCCGATCAGCACGCGCGGGCCGATCTCCGCGTCGACGGCGACAGCGTGCGGGCCGACCTCCGCCCCGGTCCCGACGCGCGTGTTTCCCCGGAGCTGCGTGAAGGGATGGATCGTCGAGTCGGGCTCGAGCTCGACGTCGGGCTCGATCCAGGTCGTCGCGGGGTCCACGATCGTCGTACCGGCGAGCATGTGCGCGCGGTTGATCCGGTCGCGCAGGACGGCTCCCGCGGCGGCCAGGTCGACGCGGGTGTTGACGCCGATCGGCGCCACCGGGTCCGGCGATCGGTACACGCTCGCGCGGCCGCCGGCCGCGATGATGTGCCCGACCGTGTCCGTGAGCTGGAGCTCGCCCTGCGCGTTCGAGGTGTCGAGCTTCGCGAGCGCGGCCCAGAGCGCGTCGGATTGGAAGACGTAGATCGAGCTGTTGAGTTCCGCGATCGCGAGCTGCTCGGGCGTCGCGTCGCGATCCTCGACGATCCGTTCGAGCGCGCCGTCGGCAGTGCGGACGAGCCGTCCGTACGGGAAGTCGTCGGTGGGCTCGAACGAGAGCACTGTCACCTGCGCACCCCCACGCCGGTGGGTCTCGATCAGTCCCTGCAGCACCTCCTCGGTGAGGAGCGGCGTGTCTCCAGAGAGGACCAGGACGTCGCCGCTGAAGTCCGACAGCGCCTCGCGCGCGACGGCGACGGCGTCACCGGTGCCGCGCGGCTCCTGCTGGACCGCCACGGTCAGGCCCTGGAAGGCGTCGGCCCGGTCCGGTGCGACCACGACGACGACCGGATCCGCCTCGACCGCGCGCGCCGACTCGACCACCCAGTCCACCATCCGGCGCCCGAGCAGCGGGTGCAGGTGCTTCGGCAGCTCCGAGCGCATCCGCGTCCCAAGTCCCGCCGCCATCACGACGGCTGCGACGTTCGTCGTCATCCCGCCTTTCGACATGGCTGGGGCGCCAGGATTCGAACCTGGGATCGCGGGACCAAAACCCGCTGCCTTACCACTTGGCTACGCCCCACCAGAGCTCGAGTATCGCCACCGCTCAGAGCAAACACGTGCGCGAAGCGACGGCGGCCGTCCCGGCGGAGCCGGCACGACCTCGATGGTCGGCGCCGCAAGACGGCGTCTCAGCACTCGGCTACGCCCCACTGAGGGAGCCCGCGCTGAAGTCGCACCCGCAGGCCGTTTCACCCTCTAAGTCTAAGGGTCAGCGGCGATCGGTGAAGAGGACCGCGAGGGCGACGACGGCGAGGATCCCCACGGCGATCAAGGCGAGCGTGCCGACGACGATCAGGAGCACCGGAACGAGGGCGACGAGAACCTGCGAGGTGGCGGCGATCCAGCTCACGTGCCGGAGGGCGTCGGAGCGCAGGGTTCTCCCGATGAAGACGTAGAAGAGGAAGAGCGCCGCCGCAGCGAGCAGCGCGCTCAGCTTCGGGATCACGTGGGCGACGAGCAGGATCGCCTCGACCAGCGCGATCCATGCCGCGATCCGCAGCCGGCGCTCGCGGAGCCAGCGGCCGAGCCGCGTCGTGCCGTGTTCGATCGCGCGCGGGTGGCCCCATTCGACCATGCAGAAACGCTACCACTCCGGTGCCGTGATCCAGGTGCGCCCGCGGGCGCGGAGCTCGGTCTCCGCGGCCGCTGCAGCCCGGCGGTCTTCGAAGAGTCCGTAGACGACCGGGCCGGCGCCGCTCACGTCGGCGCGGAAGGCCCCGCGGTCGAGCAGCTGGTCGGCGAGCGGCGACAAGGCCAGATCGTTCGGCGGGAACGCTGCGAGGTCGGGCGGCGCCAGCGCCGCGTCGAGCCGGGCTCGGCGCTCGGCGAATCCTTGCGCGCGGTCGCTTCGGTCGAAATCTTCGTAGACGGCGGCGGTGGAGAGTTTGCGCTCGCCCTCAGGCAGGACGAGAAGGACGACATAGTCCTGCGGCAACGCGAGGGACTCGAGAGTCGAGCCGTCGCCGGTGCCAAGCTGCGGGCCTTCGGCGAGGAAGAACGGAACGTCGGCCCCGAGAACGGCGGCGAGCTGCGCGAGCTCGGGCGGCGGGAGCGGCCGCTCGAGGGTGGCGTTCGCGAGCCGGAGCGCGGTCGCGGCGTCGGTGCTTCCGCCGCCGAGCCCCGCGGCGACCGGGATCTCCTTCGTGATGCGTGCGTGCCAGCGCGGGCGCTCGCCGGCGCGCGCGGCGAGCGACTCGAGCGCGCTGCGAACGAGCGTGTCCTCCGGAAAGCCTTCCACCGCCAGCTCGGCGGCCGGCTCGAGCTCGATCGTGTCGGCCAGGGCGACGCGCTGCAGGACGGTAGCGACCTCGTGCTTGCCGTCGGGTCGTCGTGGGCCGACCACGAGGGCCAGGTTGAGCTTCGCGGGCGCCGGGGCGGAGCTCACGTCAGGGCATGCGCCAAGGCGACGAAGGCCTGCGGGGGAAGCGCCTCGGCTCGGATGCCCGGCTCGCGGCCGATCGTCTCCAACGCGGCCGCGGCGCGCTCACGGTCGGTGAGGCCTGCGAGCTCGAGCGAGTTGGGCAACGTCTTCCGCCGGTGGGCGAAGGCCGCCTCGACGACTTGTTTCACGCGCGGGTAGTCCGGCGGCAGCTCGCGGCGCGCGAACGCGACGAGAGCGGAGTCGACGTTCGGACGCGGCCGGAAGACCGCCCGTGAGACGGGATGGAAGCCGACGCGCTCGGTGACGAGCTGCACGAGCACCGACACGGCGCCGTACGCCTTGGTTGAGGGCGAGGCGAAGAAGCGGTCGGCGACCTCGCGCTGCACCATCACGCACCAGCGCCCGACCGCGGGCAGCCCGTCGAGGCTCTCGACCACGATCGGCGTCGCGACGTTGTAGGGCAGGTTGGCCACGAGCTTCGTAGCCGTCGGCTCCAGCGCCGCGAGGTCGAGCTTCAAGGCGTCGCCGAAGTGGAGGTCGACATTGGGCCGCACGTCGAGCTCTGCGAGCTGCGGCTCGAGCGACCGGTCGAGCTCCACCGCGTGCACGTGCGCGGTGCGATCGGCGAGGTAGCGGGTGAGCACGCCGAGCCCTGGGCCGATCTCCAGGACGACGTCCGCCGCGTCGAGGGCGGCGAGGCGCCCGATCACGCGCAGGATGTTGTCGTCGACCAGGAAGTGCTGGCCGAACTCCTTCCTCGCACGGACGCTCATTGCAGCGAGAAAGCGGCGTTCGCGTTGCGATCGATCTGCGCCGCGAGCTCCGCCGTCTCCTCCCCACGGGCGGCGGCGAGGGCTGCGACCGTGTGGACGACGTTCGCAGGCTCGTTCGGCCGACCGCGCCGCGGCTGAGGCGCGAGATAGGGGGAGTCGGTCTCGGCGAGCAGGCGGTCGGCGGGTACCTGTGTGGCTGCGGCGCGAAGGTCGTCCGCCTTCGGGAAGGTGACGTTTCCCGCGAACGAGACGTAGTAGCGGCGCTCCAGTGCGACGGGCAGCAGCTGCGGCGACGAGAAGCAGTGCAGGACGACGCGCCCCGCGAATCCGGCCAGTGCGGACGCGACGTCGCCCTCGGCGTCGCGCGTGTGGATGACGACCGGCTTACGCAGTTCGGACGCCAACTCGAGGTGGCGCTCGAACAAGCGCAGTTGCGCGGGCCGCGGCGCGTAGTCGCGGAAGAAGTCCAGTCCGGTCTCGCCGACCGCGACCGCGCGCTCGTGCGCGAGCAGGTCGCGCAGCTCGTCCATCCGATCCGCCTCGCCGCCGCCGGCCTCGTGCGGATGGACGCCGAGCGCCGCGAACACGCCTACGTCCCGCGCCGCGGTTTCGAGCGCTGCGCGGCACGAGTCGATCGTCGTGCCAACCGTGATCACTCGGTCGACTCCGACTTGTCGCGCGCGCGAGAGCAGAAGGGCGGGCTGATCCGCGCACGCGTCGAGGTGCGCGTGTGTGTCGATCACGCGGGTGCGGTCGGCAGCTCGATGCGCGGGAAGAGTGGCTCGGCGGGCAAGATCCCCTCGACCGGCTCCGCAGCGCCGGAGCGGATGCGATCGAGCGAGAGGTCGGTCGACTGGCCGAGCGCCTCGAGAATCTTGGGCGCCGTCTCCGGCAGGTACGCCGCGAGGGCAACCGCGACCGCCACGAGCCCATCGGCGAGGTTCGCGAGAACAAGATCGAGCTCCGCGGCTCGCGCCTCGTCTTTCGCGAGCTGCCATGGCGCGGTCTCCTCGACGTACTGATTCAGACGACGGACGACCTGCCACACGAGGTCGACAGCGCCGGTGATGTCCAGGCGATCGAGTCGCTCGACCAGGCCGGCACGCAGCGCTTCGAAGTCTGCTGCCGGGGCTCCCTCGGCGCGCGTGAGCCGTCCGTTGCGGTAGCGCGCGATCATCGCGGTCGTCCGCGACACGAGATTGCCGAGGTCGTTGGCAAGCTCACGCTCGTATCGCTCGTGCACGGCGTCGAGGGACGACGACCCGTCCTGGCCGAAAGAGATCGCCCGAGCGCACCAGAACCGCACCGGGTCGGCGCCGTAGGTATCGATCAGGGGAAGCGGGTCGACCACGTTGCCGCGTGACTTCGAGATCTTCTTGTCCTCGAGCAGTAGGTATCCATGGACGAAGATCTGCTTGGGCACGTCGTAGCCGGCGGACATCAACAGGGCCGGCCAGTAGACGCAGTGGAATCGGAGGATGTCCTTCGCCATCAAGTGGTGCGCGACCGGCCAGAACTCCGGTGTGAGGTCTTCGCCCGGGCGCGCATAGGTGAGGGCGCTCAGGTAGTTCGGTAGCGCATCGACCCAGACGTAGGCGACCTGGCTCTCGTCCCACGGGAGCTGCACACCCCAGGGCTGGCCGGCGCGGCTGATGCTGAAGTCGCGTAGCCCTCCCGCGATGAAGCTGCGAGCCTCGTTGTAGCGAAAGCCCGGCAGGACGAACTCGGGTCGCTCGTCGTAGAGCTGCAGGAGCTTGTCCTGATACGCGGACAGCCGGAAGAAGTAGTTCTTCTCCTCGATCCACTCGGTCGGGCGCTCGTGGATCGGGCAAAGACCGCCTTCGAGCAGCTCGTCTTCGGAGTAGAACGCCTCGCAGCTGACGCAGTAGAAGCCGGAATAGACGTCCTCGTACACGTCGCCGTTGTCGTAGATGCGCTGGACGAACTCGCGGACGAAACGCTTGTGCTCCTCGTCGCTCGTGCGGATGAAGAAGTCGGTGCGCGCATTGAGCCGCTCAGGAAGTTCTTTCCAGGCTACGGCGATCTGGTCGATGTACTCGGTTGGGTCGATTCCCTGCTCCTGGGCGACTCGATAGACCCCCGACGCGTGCTCGTCGATGCCCGTGAGGAAGAACGTCTCCTCTCCGCGCTGCTTGTGATGGCGAGCGAGGATGTCGGCCGCAATCGTCGTGTACGCGTGCCCGATGTGCGGGGTCGAGTTCACGTAGTAGATCGGGGTCGTCACGTAGAAGCGCATGGCCGTCAATGATAGGCAGCGGCTCCGGGGCGTCTACGAGACCGGCCCCTGCGGCTGGACGCCTGCGGCGGAGCATTGCGACGACCGCGAACGGCACGACGACGAGCAACAGGAACAGAAGACCACGGCCGGGCAGACGCGCGCTGTCTGACGCACGCGCCGATGGCCGGGTGACCGCCGTTGACGGTCGGTTCTCGACCGGGACGAGCACAGGCGACGGATGGACGGGAGCAGACGGCCGGTGGACGCCGGCGACGGTTGCCGGATGGCCACGACCGAGGTCGGCTCGACTGGTTTCGAAGCCTCGAGCGACTCGACCGATCGGCTGGCCGGCCAGGAGATGGGTGAAGCTCGTCGCGATCGGGTCGGGTTGCGGGGTACGTATCGCGACCCAGCTCATCGATGCTGGAACCAGAGAACTCACGCTGAACACGTGGGAGACCGGTTCGACCTGGTCGACGTCGACTACGCCCGTTGCCGAATCGGGATCGACAGCCGCGGTGGGCGCAACGTCGGTGGGCGTATCGACCGCGGCCGCTGCGCTCGATTCCGCCGCCGGCGCGGATGCGCCGGACTCTTCCGTCGCAGCCGACGTAGCTGGCGGAAGCTCGTCAGCGGGCATCTCCGCCGTCGGATCCTCGTCGTACGACGGGCGGGGATGCGGGGATGCGACCGGTGCCGTGGCGGGCGCGGCGGCCGGTGGTGACTGGGCGGCCGGAGGCGCGGAGGGGGCCACCGGTGGCGCGGCGACAGGCGGCGCCGGCGGCGACGCGACCCGCGGCACCGGCAGTTGCGCGATTGGTGCAGGCACACCGAGGTCGGAAGCAGTTGGCACGGTCGCGATCGGCTGCGCGAGAGGCGGCGCAGTTGGCCCTGCTTGATCCGGTGCAGGTCCTTGAGGCGGCGGTGCATTCCCGGTCGTCGGCACCGAAGCGGGAGCTGCGGGTTCGGTCGGAGCGCCGCCACTAGCCTCCGCCGGCGTCCCTGTTGCGGCTCCAGCCGCCGGAGCGGCGCTCGGCGCGGCGGCCGAAGCGCCGGACGTCGTCGCGACGGTGGTGGAATCGCCCGCCGGCGAGGCAGCCGCCGAGGGCGCAGGCGCGGAGGTCGCAGCGCCGGCGGCCGGCGGCGAGCTCGAAGCCTCTGCAGGTGCGGCCGGCTGCGTTGCAGCGGCCGCCGGAGCCGCCTCGGCCGGAGCCGGGGGCGCAGCAGCGCCGACGGGCGCAGCCACGGGCGACGAAATGGGCGCGGACTCAGCAGCGGGAGCGCCAGCCGGCGGCGCCGGCTTCGGCGGGACGGCCGGCCGCGGTGGGAGGAACCCCATCGGGTCGACGTAGCCCTGCGGATCGGAGGCGACCCGGATGCCGAGGTGGACGTACGGCTGGTCGAACTCGGGCGTGCCGCTCGGGCCCACGCCGCCCACAGACGAGCCCTCGGAGATGACGGCGCCCTTCAACACGCCGATCGAGCCGAGATGAACGAGCGTGACCGAGTAGCCGTCGTCGGTGCGGATCGACACCGTCTTGCCTCCGCCGGGAACCGACCCGGCGAACGTGACAGTCCCGCCAGCGGGGGCGGCGATGTCTGCGCCGGACGGGTCGGCGACGTCAATTCCTCGATGCTGGCCGCCCCCGTACGGGTTTCCGCCGAACGAGAACGCCTGGACCACCGGACCGTCTGCCGGCCAGGTCCAAGCGCCTGCACCGGGCGTCCACACGAGCGCGATCGAAAGAGCGAACAGCACCAACCGGCGCATCCGTTCCACCTCCGTTGTTGTCTAAATTGAGAACGCGTCGGCTACGGTAGCAAGGCTGCCGGCCGTTGTCAAATTAGGCTACAGAGACTCGCGGTAAAGCTCGTTGCGCGGAACGCCCGTCAACCGCGCGACGAGCTCCGCAGCCCGGCCGCGAGCGATCCCGGCAGCGACGAGCTCGGACACAGCCGCCACGGCGTCCCCGGACCGTGGCTCGAGCGCCGGGTCCGCAGCCGCGCCGATCACCAGCGTGATCTCGCCCTTGGGCGGTTCCAGGAACCGGGCCGCGACCTCGGCTGCCGTACCGCGCACGACCTCCTCGAACCGCTTCGTGAGCTCGCGGCAGACCGCGACGGGCCGCTCCGGCAGCGCCCCCGCAAACGACGCAAGCGCCGTCGGCAAGCGCCGGGGAGATTCGAAGGCGACGACCGGATGAGCGATTGCCGCGAGCTCCGCCCACAGGTTCTCGCGCGCGCGGGCGGCGCGCGGGAGGAACCCGACGAACAGGTACCGATCCGCCGACAGGCCGCTCGCGACGAGGGCCGTCTCGACCGCGGAGGGACCGGGAAGAACGGTGACCGGAACGCCGGCGTCGAGCGCGGCGGCGACGAGCCGCGCGCCCGGGTCGCTGATGCCCGGCATCCCCGCGTCGCTCACGAGTGCGACCCGGGCGCCCGCGTCGAGGCGTGGCAGCAGCTCTGCCGTCCGCTGCGCCTCGTTGTGCTCGTGGTAGCTGAGGAGCCGGGCCTCGATCCCATGGCGCGCGAGCAGTCCGCGCGTGTGCCGGGTGTCCTCGCAGAGCACGATTTCCGCCTCGGCCAGCTCCCGCAGAACGCGCAGCGTGACATCGTTGAGGTTTCCGATCGGCGTCGCGCAGACGGCGAGCGGCATTCAGGCCGCCGGGTCGAGCGCCTCGAACGCCACGAGGCCCGCGCCGACCAGCCCGGCCTCGGGGCCGAGCTCGGCCGGGACGATTCGCAGCAGCTCGTTCAGCGGAGACAGCGCCTCCCCCAGCGCGACCTCGCGGGCCGGTTCGAGCACGAGGTCTCCCGCTCCCGCCGCAAAGCCTCCGCCGATCACGATCAACTCGGGATCGAAGACGTTGACGATCGTGACCAGCCCTGCGCCGAGTCGCCGGCCGATCGCCGCCAGCGCGTCCCGGGCGGCCTCGTCCCCGCCCTGAGCCAGTTCGACGAGCTCGCGCGCGCTGGCCTGGCCTCCGAGCAAGGCGTTCGCGGCGGCCGATGCCGCGGTACCGGAGGCAAGCACCTCCAAATGCCCGTGCCCTCGGCACGTGCCCTGGCAGGGAATGCCGTCGTAGTCGATCACCATGTGCCCGAGCTCGGCCCCCGCGCCGATCGAGCCTCGGTAGGGACGACCGTCGAGGATCAGCCCCCCGCCGACGCCGGTTCCGAGCGTGAGCATGACCATGTGCCGGACTCCACGGCCCGCGCCGAAGCGCCACTCGGCGATCGTCGCCGCATTCGCGTCGTTGTCGATTCCGACCGGGACACCGAAGCGCTCGGCCATCCGGTCGCGGAAGTCGACCCCTTCGAGCGGGATGTTCGTCGACGACAGCGTGCGCCCCGAGCGCTGGTCGATTCGCGAGGGAATGCCGAAGCCGACCGCCGCGATCTCGTCGTCCAGCAGCTCCTCCACCACCTCGTCCAGGCCTGCGAGCAGCTCGTCCTGAGAGGAGACAGGCGTCGGTCGCTGACGGTCCGTCTGGACCGCGCCGTGGCGGTCGACGACGCCGCTCGCGATCTTCGTGCCGCCGAGGTCGACGCCTATGACTCGTTGGGCGTCCACGGGGGCTGGCTAGCATACGCCGCCGAATGGCCTCGGGAGACAAGCCGTACCGCGTCTACCGCGGCGGACGCACGAAGGGACGCGTGCCGCTCGCGACCAGGCCGGAGCCGGGACGCGGCCGCGACGGCGACGGCAAGAAGCGCGATCGCTCCCCCCGGCCGCGGCGCAAGACGACCTGGACCAAGAAAACCTGGGTCGGCCTCGCGTTCCTGCTCCTGCTGATCGTCTTCGTCGTCTGGGCGGTCGCGAGCTACTTCGCGTTCCGGAAGGGCGTCGAGCACGCGAACAAGCGCGCCGCCGCCGTGCCAGGCCTCCAACGCGCGCTCGCGAAGCAGGACGGACTGCTGCTCTCACGGCCGACGAACATCCTCGTCGTCGGCACCGACCACGCCAACACCGACGCGCGCGTCGGACTCCAGCACTCCGACTCGATCATGCTCGTGCGCACCGATCCGACCCGCCACCGGATCACCTACCTCTCGATCCCGCGGGATCTCCGCGTCGCAATCCCGGGCCACGGCGACGACAAGATCAACGCCGCCTACCAGATCGGCGGGCCTGCCCTCGCCGTGCGGACGGTGGACAACCTGCTCGGCTCGACGCTCCAGGTGAACCACGTCGTGCTCGTGGAGTTCGACGGGTTCCGCCAGCTGATCGACGACCTAGGCGGGATCACGATCGACGTGCCGAAGCCGCTCAGCTCCGACAAGTTCGACTGCCCGTACTCGGCTGCACGCTGCGAGCGCTGGAAGGGTTGGCGCTTCGCCAAGGGGCCGCAACACGTGAACGGACAGCGCGCGCTCGTCTACTCGCGCATCCGCGTCGCGCAGAACTCGAACGAGAGCGACATCACGCGCGGCGAGCGCCAGCAGGCCGTGTTGCAGGCGCTGATGGGCAAGATCACGAGCCCGGGAACGCTGCTGCGCCTGCCGACGCGCGGCGACGAGCTGCTGCGCCCGCTCGTGACCGACCTGACCGCGGGCCAGCTCCTGCAGCTCGGCTGGGTGAAGTTCCGCGCGCCCGCCTCACACGCGCTGCACTGCCGGCTCGGCGGCACGGCCGCGACGATCGGGAACCAGTCCGTGATCACCGCGTCCGAGGAGAACATCGCCGTCGCACACATGGTCGCGGGCGACTCGGCGCCGCAGCCTCCGCCGCCTGGGTCGGGGCCTTACGGGCCGGGCTGCGTTGTGGGCTCGAAGTCACTCCACTAGGGTCACACCGTGGGACTGCTCGGACTGATCGTCTTCGGCTTCCTCGCCGGCGTCGTCGCCCGCTTCGTCACGCCTGGGAATCAGCGCTACGGGTGCCTGGTCACGATCTGCGTCGGGATCGTGGGCGCCTTCATCGGCGGGGCGATCGGCAAGGTCGTGCTGGGGCACAGCGTCAGCGCGCGGTGGGACCTCGTGCCGTTTCTCTTCGCAGTAGCTGGCGCCGTGTTGCTGCTGCTGGTGCTCGAAGCGCTGAGCGGCCGCAACCGCCGCGGCCCCTTCTAACCCTCGGCGGCCTTCTTCGTCACGCTTTCGCCCGAGGAGGACTTGTCCCCACCTGACGAGTCAGAGCTCGAGGAGCTTTTCGAATCGCCGTCCTTCGCGGGCTCGCGCTTGCGCCCGCCCTTGCCATAATCCGTGGAGTAGAACCCCGGGCCCTTGAAGTGCACGGCGACCGGGTGGAGGACGATTTCGAGCGGGCCCTTGCCGCAGATCTCGCACTTCTCGGGGGTCGGGTCACCCATCCGCTGAAACCGCTCGAACGTGTGCCTCTCCGGACAACGGAACTCGTAGATCGGCATCCGAAAAGGCTACCAGCGGGGGTTGACTACGCTTCTCGGCCCCGCCCGTGACGCAGACGGCCCAGACAGTCTCCGAACGACCCGCCCAGGCGCGGCTTCTCGGCACCGGCCCGCGCACGGTCGAGCTCGCCGTGCGCGAGCGCTGGTTCGAGCTCGGCGTCGGGCTCTGCACGCTCGCCGCGGGGGCGTTCGCGGCGATTCAGCGCTCGGCCTGGCCGCCGCACGAGGACGAGACGCTGGCGCTCTTCGTCGGACGCGGCTCCCTGCATGACGTGCTGCGGACGGTGCTCGGTGAGCGCGGTGGCGCGCCGCTCCACTTCCTCCTCGCCTGGTCGGTCGCGCACCTCGGCGGCGGGCTCGGCTCATTGCGCCTCGTCTCGGCACTCTTTGCGGCCCTGAGCGTCCCCGTGATCGCGCTGCTCGTCGCGCGGCTCGCCGACCGCACGACGGGACTGGTGGCGGCGTTCCTCGCATCGTGGTCCTGGGTGTTCCTCTTCGACGGCGTCTACGGGCGGATGTACTCGCTCTTCCTGTTCACGAGCGCGCTCTCGTACCTTGCGCTCGTCGCCGCGCTGGAGCACGGCGGGAGGCGGCGCTGGAGTTTGTGGGCGCTCGCGATCCTCGCCTGCGTCGCCACGCATCCGTATGGAGCGCTCGTGCTCGCCTCGCAAGGTCTCTACGTGCTGCTCGACCGGCGCAGACTGCGAGAGGCGCTCGTCGCGGGCGCGGCCGTGCTGGTCGTGGGGATCCCGTTCTGGCGCACCGATCTCGTCCTCGCCGGACGCTTCGACGTGGGCGTCGGCGGTGGAGGCCAGAAGCTCGGAGCGCCACTGCCCGTCCTCCGCTATCTGCGGATGGCGTTCGGCGATCTCTCGGTGGGATACACGCTGGGATCGCTCGTAGTCGGCGCCCTCGCGGTCGGCGGGTTCGTCCTGCTCCGGCGGGCTCGTCCCTCGAGCGCGCTCCTCACCGTCGTCGTCTTCGTCACGCCGACGCTCGCCTTCCTGGGAGCGACGCTCGGCAGCGCGACCTCGCCCGAGTCGCGCCATCTCGTCTTCACGCTGCCGTTTCTCAGCGGGCTCGTGGCGTACGCGCTGGTCTGGCTCGCACGGCGCCCGCCGACGCTGGCTCCCGTACTCGCGGCGGCCGCGACGCTCTCGCTCGTCGGCGGGGAGATCGCCTGGGCGCGCGACAAGACGCCGCTCCTCTTCAACGGGGAGCCGGCCTCCGGGCTGGCGGCGCGCGACGCTGCCGCCGACTGGCTCGCGCAAACCGGGCGGACGGACGACGTCCTGTTCGGGTACGAGCCCCTCTATCTCGGCGCGTGGGAACGCCGGCGCGAACTCCGGCAGGAGGTCGTTCCGCGGGCCGATCCACGCCTCGCGCTCGACGTCCTCCGCCACGTGCGCGCCCCGCTCGGCCGCGGCGTCTGGGTCTTCGACGCGAGCGACACGAACAACTTCACGCCCCGCCAGCTCATCGGGCTCGCGTACCCGCGCCCGGCCGCAGGATTCGAGGCTCAGACCTGGGGGCCGTACCTCGTCATCCGCACGGTCGAGCCGACGAAGACCGTGGCGGGATACCTCAAAGCGGCGGTGCTGGCTCAGGCCGTCGGCAAGCGCCTCTACATCGGCGACGCGGACGTCAACCTCGTCACCGTCCAGCGCGCGCTCAAGCGGTTCAATCAGTCGCGCTCGCGCTCGACGACCTCGCGGTAGCACGGCGCGCCCTCGAAAGCGGCGAGGCCGGCAGGCGTCTGACGAGGCGGTCGGCGGCGCGGACGGCGTCTGCGCGCGGCGGCGATCGCGGCCGAGGCCCCCAGCAGACCGCCGAGGACGAAGGACTGCACCCGGTCGCGCTTCCCTTCGCCGTCCATGCCCGGCATCGTACGCTCTCCCGTGTGCGGATCTGCACGCTCGGCGACCTGCTGCTGGACGTGATCGTCCGGCTCGAGGAGCCGCTCTCGCCGGGAGCGGACGCGGTCGCGCGCACGCGTTCGGGCGCGGGAGGGCAGGCGGCGAACGTGACGGCCTGGGTCGCCGAGCTCGGGGCGGACGCGCGCTTCATCGGGAAGCGCGGCAGCGATGCGGCCGGAGCGCTCGTGGCGCTCGAGCTCGAAAAGCGTGGCGTCGAGCTCCTCGGCCCGGTCGTCGCAGGTGCGACCGGCACCGTCGTCTCGATCGTCGGCCCGGACGGCGAACGGACGATGGCGTCGGATCGAGGCGTCGCCCCGGAGCTCGAGCCTGGAGAGCTCGACGCGGCCTGGCTCGCGGACTGCGACTGGCTGCACATCCCGGGCTATTCCCTACTGCGGAGCCCGATCGCCGAGGCGGCGGCGGAGGCGGCTCGGCTCGGGACGGCGAAGGTCAGCGTCGACCTCTCGTCGTGGACGGAGATGCGCGACTTCCGTGCGGACCGCTTCCGCGAGCGCGTCGCGGCCCTCGAGCCCGAGGTGGTGTTCGCGAACGAGCAGGAGCTGCACGTCCTGGGCGACGACCTGCCGGGCCGCGTGCGCGTGGCGAAGCGCGGTGCGCGCGGCTTCTCGGTGGACGGACGCGAGTTCGCGGCGAACGACACGGCGGTCGACGCGACCGGGGCCGGCGACGCGCTCGCGGCGGGCTTCCTCGTCGGCGGCCCGGAGCTGGCGCTCGAAGCCGCGACGCGCTGTGTCTCGAAGCTCGGAGCGATGCCGTGACCTACTCCTTCGAGCCGATGGACGCCGACGGCTTCGCGGAGACCGAGAGCTGGCGCTATCCGCCGCCCTACGACTTCTACGACGGCGACGCCGACCCGATGCTGAATCCCGAGCGCCATTTCGCGGCGCGCGACGAGAGCGGCGAGCTCGTCGGCTTCCTCTACTTCGAGGAGCGCGGCCCGAGGCTCGAGTACGGGCTCGGCCTCCGGCCCGACCTCGTCGGCCGCGGCCTCGGCGAGGAGTTCTTCCGCGCCGGGCTCGAGTACGGGCGCGAGCGCTACGAACCCGAGGTCGTCCAGCTCAGCGTGGCCAAGTTCAACGACCGGGCCCGGATCGTCTACGAGCGCGCCGGCTTCCGCGTCGTCGGCGAGCACAACCGGACCTTTGCGCGCTGGGGCGTCGTCCCGTTCGTGGACATGGAGGAGCAGCCGTGATCGAGCTGGCGGAGGAGGTGCGCGAGGCGCTCGCGGCGGGCGCGCCGGTCGTCGCGCTCGAGACCACGCTCGTCGCCCACGGCTTTCCGGCGCCCGAGGGCGTCGAGGTCGCGCTCGAGTCGGAGCGCCGCGTGCGGGCGGCCGGGGCTGTCCCGGCGACGGTCGGGGTGCTCGACGGCGCCGTCCGCGTCGGGCTCCGCGAGGACGAGCTTGCGCGCTTCGGCCCCGAGGCGAGGAAGTGCGGGCCGCGCGACCTCGCGGCGGCGGCCGTGCAGGGCGCGGTCGGAGCGACCACCGTCGGCGGGACGCTGGCGGTCGCGCGGCAGGCCGGGATCCGCTTCATGGGCACCGGTGGCCTCGGCGGTGTCCACCGGGGCTTTCCCGATCCTCCGGACGTGTCCGCCGACCTCGGCGAGCTCGCGCGGACGCAGGTGCTGGTCGTCTCCGCCGGAGTGAAGTCCCTTCTGGACGTGCCGGCGACGGCGGAGGTGCTGGAGACCCTCGGCATCCCCGTGCTCGGTTTTCGGACCGACGAGCTGCCGCTCTTCTACGCCGCGCGCGGCGGCCCGGCAGTCTCGGCGCGCGTGGAAACGGCTGCCGAGGCGGCCGCGCTCGCACGCGCGCACTGGGAGCTTGGCGGCGCCGGGCTCCTACTCGCGCGCCCGCCGGACGAGAGCCTCGACGACGTCGAGCCGCTGATCGAGGAGGCGCTCGCGATCGCGCGGAACCGCGGCATCAAGGGACAGCAGGTGACGCCGTTCGTCCTGGGCTTCCTCCACGACCGCAGCGATGGCCGCACGGTGCGCGTCAACAAGGATCTGATCGCGGCGAACGCCGGGCTCGCGGGCGAGGTGGCCGCGGCGTGACGCTCTCGAACGACAGCGGAGGCCTGGAGCCGAGCACGGAGTTCGACGGCCCGAGTTTCGAGCTCGACTTCCCGGGACTCCGGGTCGGCGTCGCGGAGTACGACGAGGGCCCGACCGGCTGCACCGTCATCCGCTTTGCCGAGCAGGCGGCGCTCGCGGTCGACGTGCGCGGCGGCTCTCCCGGCATCCTCGGCTCGCAGTACACGGTCGTCGACGCGATCTGCCTCGCAGGCGGTTCCGCGTACGGGCTCGAAGCCGCCACGGGCGTCACGGCGGAGCTGCTGAAGGAGCGCGACTACGTCGCCGAGTGGACGAGGATCCCGCTCGTCGCCGGCGCGATCATCTTCGACTTCCGCCGCGACAACTCGATCTACCCCGACAAGGAACTCGGGCGCGCCGCGGCGCGCACCGCGCGCGAGGGGTGGTTCCCGCTCGGCGCCCGCGGAGCCGGCAGGTCGGCGAGCGTCGGCAAGTTCCTCGACTTCGAAGGGCTCGAGGACGGCGGCCAGGGCGCGGCCTGCCGCCGGATCGGCGACACGTGCGTCGCGGTCTTCACGGTCGTGAACTCCGTCGGCGCGATCGTCGATCGAGAGGGCAACGTCGTCCGCGGCCATCTCGCACCCGACGGCTCGCGCCGGCCCCTCCTCCCCGCGCTCGAGCAGCAGCTCGCCGCACAGGCGCCTCCGGGGAACACCACGCTGACCGTCGTCGTCACGAACCGCGCGCTCGACCACCGCTCCCTGACCCAGCTCGGCCGGCAGGTGCACGCTTCGATGGCGCGTGCGATCCAGCCCTTCCACGCGCTGAGCGACGGGGACGTGCTCTTCACAGCCTCGACCGGCGACGTGAAGGACGAGTCGATCTCGAGCGACGCGCTCGGGGTCGTTGCCTCTGAGCTCGCCTGGGACGCCGTGCTGTCAGCGGTGGCGGCCGCCTGAGAGCGGGTCGACCGGTCAATTCAGACGGTCGCGCGGGCGAAGCCTGCACGACCTGAGGCGGCGCCGCCAAGTCGGCGCCTAGGCGCTGTGCGCGACTAGCAGGCCCGCCTCGGCGTCGCGCAGCGCGCGGTCCGCGAGGTCGTAGCCGCGCGCGATGAGGGCGCGCTTGTCGCCCTCCGTCCACTCGGCGTCAGCGCGCCCGTGGTCGAGGCTGACCTCGGCGACCGAGCCCCGCACCATCACGCGCGGGATCGCCCGGTCGTGGCCGAACGGGAAGCTCGTCGCATCGAAGCGGCGCTCGATCGCCTCGAGCACACGCGCGCGGTCGCGGCGACTCCGCACCCCGCGGCGCACGACATCGGCCAGGTCGGCGCGCAGGCCCTGCAACTCGTGGATCGACGCGTCCTTCTCGTCGGCGAGGCGCTCCTCGAGGACGGTGTTCCGGACGATCGCCGCGCGGGTCAGGCGCAGGATCATCTCCGGGAGATGACCCGGCTCGCCTCGTTCCTCGCGCGCCTCGGCCTCGCGGATCTCCTCGATGAATGCGCGCACCGGCGGGACGCGCCCGAAGCGCTCGAGCCGCTTGCGGAGGCGGACGAGACCGCTGGTCCCGATCTTCGGATAGTCCGGGAGGTACCGGAACGCGACGATCATCCCGACCTCCGGACGCGCGTAGGCGTGCGCGAGCGGGAAGTTCCGCACCCAGGCGCCGTCGGTGGCGATGCGGCGGCCGACCGGTCTCGGCAGGACGAGTGCGCTGATCGCGGCGGACGCGAGGATCGCCTCCGCCATCTCCTGCGGCTCGGTGTCGCGCGCCGAGTAGACGAGCTCGTAGTCGCGCAGGTCCGGCGCGGCCTCGGCCGGAGAAGCGTCGGTCGCGCAGACGACCAGCTCGATCTCGGCGTCGCGCAGCTCGCCGGCGAGCTTCGCGAGATCTCCGAGCCGCCTGGCGATCGTCGCGGGCAGCGCGTACTCGTGGACGCCGGCGAACGGGAGCCGCCACATCCGGTTGGGCCGGAAGACCTCGTGCGCCTGCAGGTGCAGGAGAAAGTCCTCGAGCTCGTCGAGGCGGTCGAGCGCCGCCATCGCTCCGGCGAGCGCGCCGGCCGACGTCCCGAAGATCCAGCCGACACGCGGCCAGAGCTGCGTCTCGCGCAGGCGGTGCAGGAAGCCGAGCTCCATCAGCACGCCGTTCATGCCGCCGCCGGAGAGGACGACCGCGATGTCCCGTTCTCCGCTCATCGCAGGAACGTTAGAGGTCTTTGCGGCGGAATCCGAACAGCGCGAGCGCGGCGACCAGCGCGAGGTAGGCGACTGCCCAGACGCGCACCTGCCAACCGCCGATGAACGCGCCGCCGAAGGGCCCGAGCTGGAGCACGAACTGCGTCAGGCCTGTGGTATCCGCCGTGATCTGCCGGAGCGCGTCCTGGTAGAGCGCCTCCACGGGAACGACGTACGCGGCGATCTTCGAGGCGCGCTCGAGCGTGTGCGAGTTGAGGGCATGCCCGATCGAGCCGAGCAGCCCTGCAACGAGGCCCGCGCCGAAGACCATGAACACCGCGATCCCGTTGGCCGTCGCGGTCAGGAAGACCGAGCCGGCCAGCGAGATCGCTGCGATCAGTGCGACCGCCGCCGCGAGCTCGAGGCCCGGTGTGAGGATCCGATCCGGCCACCAGTGGCCGGTCAGGCCGGTGATCAGCATCGAGGCGAAGTAGACGGCGAGCACGTAGGGACCGGCGACGCCGACGGTGCCGAGGAACCGCGCGACGAGGAAGGTCGTCCGGCCGATCGGGCGCACGACGAGCGGCTGCAGGAGCCCGCGATCGGCGTCGCCGCGCACCGCGCCCAGGGTCAGAAAGATCGCCAGTACGACCCCGAGGAAGAGCGTCGCGAACATCGCCAGCCCGAAGATGAACGAGCCCGCGAAGTCCTTCGCGTCGATCCCGGCCGGCTGGCCGATCCCGCTCAGGTCTTTGAAGGCGTAGTGGTTCGCGAGCCAGAAGAGCCCGAGGAAGGCGAGCGTCAGCAGCGAGACAACGGCGAACACCTTGCGTCGCAGCGCCTCCTCGAGCCCGTACCGGACGATCGCGTAGACCGCCTTCACGAGCTTTCGCCGCCCACGGCGTCGAGGTAGACGTCCTCGAGCGTCGAGCGCTTCACCGTGACGCCGTACACTTTCCGCCCCGCTGCGACGAGCCCCGCAACCAGCTCGGGGACGTCCTCGCGGCCGGCGGCTTCGTAGGTCAGGGTCGCCTCGTCGGTCTCGATCTCGACCCCGCGCGGGCGCGCGAGCTCGGAGGGCGCACCGGCTGCGACGACCTCGCCTCGAAGCAGGATCGCGACCCGATCGCAGACGAGCTCGATCTCGCTGAGCAGGTGGGAGTTGAGCAGGACTGAGATGCCGCGGCCACGGAGCCGCTCCAGCAGCTCGCGCACCGTTCTGCGGCCGACCGGGTCGAGCGCGCTCGTCGGCTCGTCGAGAAGGAGCAGCTTCGGATCGCCGACGAGCGCTTGGGCGATTCCCAGCCGCTGCTGCATGCCCTTCGACATCGCGTCGACCTTCCGGTCACGGGCGCCGGCCAGGTCGACGAGCTCGAGCAGCTCGCCGCGCTCGCGTGCGCCTCCTTGCGAGCGCGCGAGACTCTGATGCAGGCGCAGGACCTCGTCCGCGGTGTACCAGCCCGGAAAGCGGAACAGCTCCGCCAGGTAGCCGAGCGACGCGCGGGCCGCCGGGGAGCCCGCCCGGGAGCCGAGGATCTCGGCGCTTCCC
>JBDTZN010000029.1:0-21319 GCA_040005095.1 Thermoleophilia bacterium
CCTGATCGTGTGCAGGTGCCGACTGAAGCCGACCTCGTCAAGCGCGCACCCGCATCGCCTTTCACGAAAGACGCCGTAGTCGCCGCTCTCGACGTTCAGCGCGAGCTTCGGCGAGACGGGAAGCACGCTCGTGTAGTGCAGGGCGCGGACGACGAGGCCTGACGCGAGCTTCGGGGGCCGCTCGATCACCGCAACGGTGTCCGTCGCCACGTGGACGTCGTCGACCGCGTCCGGTGCCGCGCAAGCGAGTCCGAGCTGACCGATCTCGGTGAAGTAGTAGTTGCTGAACGCGCGGCAGCCGGCGGCCGCGACTACCTCCGCTTTGCCGGCCGTATAAGGCTCGCCACCGAACCAGAAGACCGTTCCTGCGATGTCCGCGCCGAGGTCCCTCGCAGCAAGGGCGATGCGCACACCTGAGCTCGGAGTGCAGGAGATAAGCGCGGACGTGCCCCTCTGTCGTGCGGCCGCCAGCCATTCGACCAGCGGCCGAGGATCGTCGGGGGGCAGGTATTCAGGGAGTCGAAAGTGGAATCCCGCGGTCCGGCCCACCAAAATCGTCGTCAGCGTCAGCGCCATCGACCGTCCGCTTGTTCGGGGGCGCGTCGGAGAGAACCAATGCTCGTACGCGGACCCGAGCTTCGCGCGCACGAGGACGGCCTTCGTTCCGGCGACGCCTGGCGGGATCGGAAACCAGATCGCGAATGGGCGCTCGCCGACGTCGAACGCTTCGTCGACGAGCGCGAGGTACCGGGCCTCATGCTCGGTCATGCCGAGATCGACGAGCACGCTACGAGCCCGTCCACTCGAGCCGCCGGTCTGGGTGCGGTAGTGCTTGCGGCCGAGCGGGTTGTCGAAGTCCGACGCATCGACGTGCAATTCGAGGGAGCCCCGCCGAATCGAGCGACGGCCGTTGAACTCGTCGAGCGTGACGTAGACGCCTGCGTCGTGGAGCAGTTCGAGCGCCCGTTCCAGTCCCTCGCCGTGTACGAGCGCCCGAACGTCATGGGGTTCCACACCGGCGTGCTCCAGCAAGCGTCGATACGGACTCCTGGGCACGGCAGCGACACCGCGCTCGAAGACGTCGAGAAAGGACTCGTCTCGTTGCTCGAGACGCCTGCGTACGTCGATGCGTGCGGCCTCGTGCGACAGCGGATTCCGCAGGTAGGACCGGAGTTCGCGCGAATACGTCGCGAGCAGCCGAGCTTCGATCGTCAGATCATGCCGTCCGCGTTCGAGGGCTCGCGAACCACGAGGTCGGCGAAGTTCGCGGACGACTTGCCGAACTCCCACCAGCCGCTGACCGACGGCTTGACGAAGGCCATGCTGCGGCCGTAGACGAGCGGGATCAACGCCACCCGGTCCGAGATCGCCATCCGATCGGCCTCGTGGAACAGCTCGAGGCGCGAACGGTCGCTCCGTTCTTGCCGGGCACGTTCGATCAGCTCGTCGAACGGCGCGTAGGAGAAGCCTCCCTCGTTCGTCTTGCTGTCGGAATGCAGCTCGAGACGAAGGTAGTACTCGGGGTCGGGATAGCCGGGAAGCCAGCCGCCAAGGGCGACCGGCGCGAGGTGCCACGGCGTCTTCAGATGAACCGCCTCATCATTCGTCCACCACCGGAACGCCACGCTCAGGCCGAGGACTTCCTCCCACAGGTCGCCCACCGGACGAAGGATGTGCTCCCACTCCTCCAAGGCGGCGACGGCGATCTCGCCGGACACGCCCGAACGGGCGAGGGCGGCACGGGCCAGGTCCGGGTCGAACCGGAGCGCGATGTCCGGGGTGTGCCCTTGCAGCGCCGGCGGGACGAGGCCGCCGTTCGCCACGACGAGGTTCGCAGGGAGGGTCTCCTGGAACAGATCGCGATCGATGCTTTGGGCGAGGGCTCGGCGCAGGTCGATGTTCGACGTGACCGGGTGCGAGTGGTCGAACGAGAGGTACCCCGTCCACGCGGCCGGCCCGAGCTCCACTTCGGTGGTCACGTCCGGCATGACGTCGGCAATTCTCGGCGTGTAGCGCGCCGCGACCATCTCGTAAGCGCCGCCTGCGTAGTCGCGGATCGCTGCGGCAACGTCGGTGCGGATCAGCTCGATCCGGGCCACGTTCCCCGGTCGCGCGCCGCTGTAGAGCGGCTGCCTCTCGAGCTCGAGGCGGTCGTCGGTTCGCGTCACCTGATGGAAGGCGCCGCTCACCACCTGGAGCTCCGGACTCGCCCACGCCTGGCCGTGACGCTCGATCGCGTGCCGCGGCTGCGGCCCCCCGTCGGGTCGGTTCATCACCGACATGAAATACGGCGCGGGTGCGACGAGGCGGAACTCGACCGTGCGATCGTCCAGCGCGCGCACGCCGATCGAGTCGGCGTCCTCGTTCCGGCCGAGGAAGTAGTCCTGCCCGTTCTCCAGCACGAAGTAGATCGCGACCGACGATCCGGGGCTCGCCGGGTCAAGGGCGCGCTTCACGCCGTACTCGACGTCATGCGCGGTCAGCGGCTCACCGTCGGACCAGCGCAGGCCCTCGCGGAGATGGAAGACGTAGCGGAGGCCGTCGTCTGAGATCTCCCAGCGCTCCGCGAGAGACGGCACGATCGTGCGCTCCGGCCACGCCTCGACCAGGCGGTCGAAGAGCTGCATGCAAAGCTGGATGTTCGGCCAGGCGATCGCCGACTTCGGGTCGGCATCGTTCGGGAGATATGACGTCGCCACGCGCAGGGTCGCCGAGGGATCGCCCGGCGAGGGGTCGGGCGGGCGCCACTGCTCGAACGCAGCCTGGTACGCGCGGTTCGCCTCACCGAAACGAAGCGAGGTGTGCAGCGCCAGCGCGAGCTTGAAGAGGACGAGTGCCGCCTCCTGGGAGCGGCCGCGTTCCTCGAGCAGCGGCAGCAGCGCGCGGTAGTGCTCGACCGCCTCGTCGAGCGCGTACTCCTGCCGGGCCTTGTCCCCGGCGCGAGTGAGGTACGCGATCGCCTTGTCCGGATCCTCGGCGGCGAGCCAATGGTGGGCGAGCAGCCCGTACGCCTCCTCGTCGGCCCGCTCGAGCCATTCCGCCGCCTTACGGTGCAGCGACCGCCGCGTGCTGCCGACCAGCGTCCGGTAGGCGCCCTCCTGGATCAGCGCGTGCTTGAAGCGGTACTCGGGCTGCGGCCAGCGGCGCTCCTCGCGCACGAGATCGAGCCGCTGAAGCGACTGCAGCACCCCGCGGGTGTCTCCGTTGCCCGCGAGGCCCTCGAGCAGCGGCAGCCCGAAGTGGCGTCCGAGCACCGACGCGGCGACGAGCACTTCCCTCGAGGCCGGATCGAGCCGGTCGATTCGCGCGAGGACGACCTTCTCGACGGTCGGGGGCAGCTCGACGCCTGCGTCGTGGTCGTAGCGCCAGCCGCCGTTGTCCGCCACGAGGGCGCCGGCATCGACGAGCGAGCGCACGAGCTCCTCGAGGAAGAACGGATTGCCGTCAGCGTGCTCGAGCAGCCGCGCACGCAGCTCCTGCGGCAGCGTCTCGGCGCCCACGAGCCCGTCGAGCAGCTCCGCGCCCGCCGCGCCGGAGAGCGCTTCCATCGGGAGCGACCGCGTACGGTGCGGGACCTCGCGCGCCGCGAGCTCGTGGATCCGCCAGGACGGGTGGTCGCGCTCCGGCCGCTGCGTGAGGACGAGCAGCACCGCCGCGTCCTCGGTGAGCGGGACGAGCGTCTCGACGAGCTGCACCGAGGTCGGGTCGGCCCAGTGCAGGTCCTCGAGCAGGACGAAGACCGGGCCGTCCTCGGCAAGGCGCGCGAGCAGCGTCGCGACGACCTCGAATGTGCGGTACTGCAGCGCCTCCGGCGAGAGCTCGGCGAGCCGGGCCTGCGCGTCGGGCTCCAAAGTGAGGTCGAGGAGCGCGCCGAGATACGGGTAGACCTCCGGCGTCCGCTCGCCGAACAGGGGCTCGAGGTTGCGCCGCAGCGCCACGCGCACTCGCAGCTCCGGCGCGTCCACCGACACGCCCATCCAGCGCCTGAGAAGGTCGCGGAACGGCCAGTACGGGAGCGACTCGCCGTACGAGACGCAACGACCTTCGAGCCAGACCGCGCGGCCGTGTGCCACGGGTGCCGCTTCGATCTGCGCCGCGAGCTCGGCGGTGAGGCGGCTCTTGCCGATTCCCGCCTCGCCGGTCACGAAGAGGATGCCGCCCGCTCCCGCGAGCGCGCCCTCGACGGCCTCGCGTGCTTCGCGCAGCTCGCGCTCGCGTCCGACGAGCTCCGTCTGCACGCCCTCGCCGTCTCGGGCGGCGCCAGCGCTGACGCCACGCGCTTCGAACGCCTCGACGGGCTCGGCCTTCCCTTTCAGCTCGAGCTGTCGCGCGTCACCCCAGTCGAAGAGCTGCTCGACCTGGCGGCGGGTCTCGGCGCCCACGAACACGGAGCCGGGATCCGCGGCGGACTGGAGACGCGCCGCAGTGTTGATCGCGTCGCCCACAGCGCCGTACTCGACGCGGCTCCCCGCGCCGACCGCGCCGAGCACGACCGGGCCTGTTGTTACCCCGACCCGCGCCGAGAGCCCTTCGATACTCCACGCGCGGGCGACCTCCGCGCCGTACTCGGCCACATCGGCGGCGATCCTCAGGCCCGCGCGGACCGCCCGCTCAGGATCGTCCTCGTGCGTGACGGGCGCGCCGAACAGCGCCAGCACGCCGTCGCCCGCGAGATCCTTGATCGTGCCGCCGAAGTCCTCGACGGCATGGACCATGCGGGCGATCGCCTCGCCGATCACGAGCTTCGCGTCCTCCGGATCGAGTTGCTCACCGAGCGACGTCGAGCCGGCGAGGTCGGCGAAGAGCGCGGAGACCACCTTGCGCTCCTCACGCATCTCCACGGTCAAGCGAGGCTCCTAGCCCTGATGAACGACTTCGGCGTCCGGGTCGTTCGCGGGGTCTCCCTCGGGCAGCACGTCGCAAGCCCAGTCGTTCCGCTTCCAGCGCGGCACCGGGGGCTCGGCGCCGGGCTTCGGGACGAAGCGAGAGCGCTCGACCAGCCGGTACTCGTGGATGTAGCGCGGGCAGTTCGGGAAGACCTGGGTCGCGCGCACTCGCACGACGAGCTGAGCGCCCGGGTACTCGGCCAGCAGCGGATCGCCGTCGTCGACGGTCGCCTCGCCGTTCAGCCGCAGCCGCCGCCGCTCGTCGAAGCGAATGAAGAGCAGGCCGACGTGCGGGTTGACGACGGCGTTTCCGAGGGAGAGGTACATCCCGTTTCCGTCGTAGCTCGGAAAGGCGATGGTGCGATCGTCCAGCACGCGCACGAAGCCCGGCTCACCGCCCTTGTACGAGCATTGCGGCCGCCCCTCCGCGTCGGCCGTGGCGAGGAAGAACATGTCGCAGGACTGGATGAACGCGCGATCGTCGGCGTCGATCGTCTCGCGGACGATCCGCTCCTCGATGCGCTCGGCGAGCCGGCGCGTGTCGAAGCGCTCCTGGAGCTCTACGCTGGATTTGTTGTAGAGGTCGATGCCCCGGATGATCGCACGCGGGCCGCTTGGTCCACGAACAGCATGGCCGCGCCGAGGAAGAGCAGCGGCGAGAGCACCAGGTCCGCGAGAAACCCGGCGGTGCGGATGGCGTTGTCGCCCTGGGTCCGCAGGAGAAACAGGAGCACGGTCCGCGAGAGGAAGTACACGATCGCGAGTGTCGCGAGCGAGCCGAACGCGTGCACGAAGTCGGCGCGCGCGAGCTCCAGTCCGCGCCGCAGCGAGTCGACGAAGCCGCGCCGTTCGATCACGGCTGCGGGCACGGCGAGTCCGAGCAGGGCAAGCCAGCCGACCGCCGGCAGGATCACGAAGCGCAACAGCACCGGCACCGGGAGCCAGACGGCGATCCCGACAGCCAGGCCGACCAGGAGCGCGCGCGGCGGCGGCCGGTCCTTCGCCACGAGCGCGCAGGCACCGACGTACGAGACGGTGATGAGGGGCGTGAACAGCCACAGGACGATCGTTTGCTCCTTCGGCGACCGTCCCAGCGCGAGCTCGTCGAGCGCGGCGAGGCTGAGCCCCAGCGCGAGCACCGGAAAGAACCGGGCGCCGTAGAGCCGCACCGTCTCGGCGACCAGCTGTCCCACGGTTCGCGTCTCGGGCGGGAGCGGCGGAGGCAGCGGGCCCTCGTGCTTCGGGTAGCGCGGCCTGGCCACGCGCAGACGCTAGCGTTATCCCAGCGTGCGGAGCGCAGCCCCCAGCTCGTGAACGCCCGTCTTGCCGGCGAGGCGCTCCGGCTCGCGCGGAGGCGGCTGGGGTGGCTCGTCCGCCCGCCGGCCGTGGAAGGCCGCGTTCCGCGCATGTTCCCCGGCGCGCTCCGGATCGCCGTGGACGAAGAGGAGGCCGCTGTCGAGGCCGTGCGCGACGTGATCCGCTCGAAGCGCCTCTTCCGGTTCTACGGCGTCTCGCCGAGCCTGCGCAGGTCGAAGGCACGCGAGCTCGAGACCGCGTTCGCACGGCGGATTGGGACCGCGCACGCGCTGGCCGTCAACTCCGGTACGAGTGCGCTCGTTTGTGCGCTCGTCGGGCTCGAGATCGGCCCGGGCGACGAGGTGATCGTGCCGGCGTACACGTGGATCTCGACCGCCACCGCCGTGCTCGCGGTGGGCGCCGTTCCGGTCGTCGCCGAGGTGGACGATTCGCTGACGATCGACTCTGCGGACGTGGAGCGGAAGCTCTCGCCGCACACGAAGGCGATCGTCCCCGTGCACATGCGCGGCGCGCCGGCGCGGCTGGACGCGTTGGGCGAGCTCGCGCGACCGCACGGCCTCCGCGTCCTGGAGGACGTCGCGCAGGCGGCGGGCGGCAGCTTCCACGGGCGACCGCTCGGAAGCCTCGGCGACGCCGGCTGCTTCAGCTTCCAGTTCAGCAAGATCATGACCGCCGGCGAGGGCGGGATGGTGACGACGAACGAGCCCACTGTCCACCGTCGCGCCGGGATGTACCACGACTCGGCGGCGCCCCCGAACCTGGGCGTCTCGGCGGACGAGTGGCTTCCCGGGCTGAACCTGCGGATGTCCGAGCTGCACGCGGCCGTCTTGCTCGTCCAGCTGGGCCGACTCGACGCGCTGCTCTCCGACCTACGGGCGCGCAAGCGCAGGCTAAGGGAGCTGCTGGTCGACCGGCTCGGCGACCGGGTCGCGTTCCGGACGCTGACCGACCCCGCAGGGGACACAGGGATCGCGCTGATCTTCTTCCTCCCGGACGCGGAGCTGGCAGAACGCGTCGTGCCTGCCTTGGCCGACCAGAATGTTCCCGCCTCGCGCCTGTACCAGGAGGGCAAGCACCTACCGCACGACTACGTCGACCTCCACGCCTACGAGGCGTGGGCGCCGCTGCTCGAAAAGCGAACCTGGTCGCCGGGCGGGGGCGCGTGGAGCGGGCACCCGCGGCCGGTCGAGTACCGGCGGGACGCGTGCCCGGTGACCATGGATCTGCTCCGGAGGGCGGTGCACGTGGACGTGAGCCCCGAGCTTCGAGTCGAGCAGGTCGAGCAGATGGCGTCCGCGATCGGCGACGTCGTCGAGCGCTCGCTCTAGGTGGCGGCCGAGGTCTACGACGCGGTCGTCGTCGGAGCGGGCGCGGCCGGGGGCTGGGTAGCCAAGGAGCTCTGCGAGGAGGGGCTGAGCGTCCTGCTGCTCGACGCGGGGCCGCAGCTCGACCCGGAGCGCGACTTCCCCGTGCAGGCGGCTCCCGAGCAGCGGCTGGTCTCGCGGCTCGGCGGCTTACGCAGGCAGCCGGTCCAGATGCGGTGCGCCGCCTTCAGCGGGCGGACGCGGCGCTTCTTCGTCGACGACCGTGAGAGCCCGTACACGACTCCGGCTAGCGCGCCGTTCAACTGGTTCCGGGGACGCCAAGTCGGCGGCCGGCTGCACGTCTGGGCGCGCGTCGTGCCGCGACTGTCCGACCGCGAGCTCGAGACGTGGCCGCTGGCCTATGCGGAGCTCGCTCCCTGGTACGACCGCGTGGAGGCGTTCCTCGGGGTCGAAGACATCGCTCCGAACGCCGCGGAGGAGCGGTTCAAGACGGCGATCGAGGAGACCTTTCCCGAGCGCCGTGTGCTGCGCCCGCGCGTCGCTCGCCACGAGCCCGAACGGCAACCGGCGACGATCCGAGCGGCGGAGCGCACCGGCCGGCTCACCCTTCGGCCGGACACAGTCGTGCGCACGGTCGCGCTCGACCCGCGCACGGGCAAGGCAACCGGCGTGTCCTACGTGGATCGCGAGGGCCGGAGGGCCGGCGCTGCGCAGGGGCGAGTCGTCGTCCTCTGCGCGAGCACGATCGAGACGCTGCGGCTCCTCCTCAACTCGGGCTTCGGCAACTCGTCCGGGTTGCTCGGACGGGGCCTGATGGATCATGTCTTGACTGGACTGGGCGGCCCGCTGCGCGAGGCTGCCAGCGAGCCCGACCAGTCCGCCGATCCGTACGACTTCGGCCGCGTGACCGGCTTCCAGGTGCCAGGCTTCCCAGGCGGCTGGGCGCTGCAGGGAGCGATCGGAAGAGGCACCCCGACCTGGTACTTCCTCGCCCACGGCGAGATGCTCGCCCGGCCCGAGAACCGCGTCACGCTAGCGCCGCGCAAGCCCGACGCGTGGGGAGTCCCGGCCGCGCACGTCAGCTGCTCGCCCGGCCCTGAGGAGGTCGCGCTGGCCGCCGACCAGCTCCGGACGATGCGCGAGCTCGCAGCGACCGCGGGGCTCGAGATTCGAACGCCTCCGTCGGGACGCCGTCTCGACGCGCTCGCCTTCCGGCTGTGGAAGCGCCGGCTCTTCTCGCGGAGCGGCGCGTTCCTGGCGGGGAGCGCGGCCCATGAGATCGGCAGGGCGCCGCTGGGAAGCGATCCACAGACGTCCGTCCTCAACCCCTTCGGCCGCTGCTGGGACGCGGAGAACGTCTTCGTCGCCGACGGAGCGGCCTTCCCGGCCGGCTGCTGGCAGAACGTGACGCTGACGATCATGGCCCTGGCCGCTAGGGCCTCCGACTACATCGCTCGCGAGCTCGCCTCGGGACGACTCTGAGCCAGTAGGTCCAGATAGCGATCCTCGAGCCGCCGCGCCTCCTTGGCGACGTCGTGCAGCTCCTCGACGTGGCGGCGACCGGCGCGGCCCATCGGCTCCCACCGCTCGGGCTCGTCCACGAGCGTGCGCAGCGCAGCGGCCAGCGCGTCGACGTCACCCTCGGGAACGAGCAGCGCGCTCTCCCCCGGCAAGGTCACGTTCGGGATGTCGCAGTGGAACGTCGAGACGACGGGCATGCCTAGCGCCTGCGCCTCGATGATCGTAGTCGGCGCGCCCCCTTCGCCGCGGCCCTCCCGGTCGACGACACTCGGGTGGAGAAACAGGTCGCACCGCTGCAGCTCCGCGATGCAGTCGTCCCAGTTGAGGAAGCCGAGCAGGCGTACGGAGTCCTGCAGATGATTTGCACGGATGTAGGCGTGGATCTCGGCGGCATAGCTCCCGTCGGTCATCGTGTCGTCGCCGATCAGCCGCAGCTCGACGTTCCGGCCCTCGGCCCGGAGCGCGTGCATCGCACGTAGCGCGTCGAGGACGCCCTTCTGCTCACAGAAGCGACCGGCGAAGGCCACGATCGTCTTGCCGTCCTCACGTGCTACGCGGGGACGAAACTCCAGCCGCTCGAGCGGCACGCCGAACCGCTGCACGTGCACCTTCTCGGGCGGCGCGCCGAGCTCGAGCACGCGCTCGCGCAGGAACGGGCCCTCGACCAGCAGTACATCTGCCTGCTCGAAGAGCTCGCGAAGCCGCTGCGGCCAGTCGGCGTGCCCTGAGCCGTCGGCGATCCACCAGGACCACCAGGGAGCGAGCGCGGGCGCGATGTCGTCGCCCAGGAAGGTGACGACGAGGGGCAAATCCAGGCGTCGCTTGAGCTCGAGCATCCGCCACGCGACGGGGCCGAAATAGGCATGGATGATCTGCGCGTCGCGACGCTGCAGGATCCCTTCCGCCCAGGCGATGAAGGCGCGCGGGTCGGCGTCCGAGCGCATTCGCGGAACGATGCGGCCGTGCAGGAGCGTGAGAGCGGGGTCCGCGACGCGCGGCGGAAGCCGGGTGAGCAGCCGCCGCAGCGCGAGCCCGCTCGACCACACCGTGGCCTGGCGCGCGCCGCGCCGGCCGGCGTAGACGTAGAAGTCGTCCGCCAGCTCGGCGGGGATCTCGCCGCTGATCGCCGTCGACTCCCGGTCGCGCGTGAGGCAGATCGGCCGCACGCGTCGCAGTCGCGAGAGGTAGAAGTAGATGAACGACTGCGTGGAGTGGAAAAACGAGTAGTTGACGTGCGCGACGGTCGGCCTCACGAGTCGGTCCCGCGCCGGCGTTCCCATTCGGAGCGGTCGATCGCGTACCAGCAGACATCACTCCGGCGCCAGCGTGTCCGGCCGACGGGAGACAGGCCGATCCGCTCCATCACGCGGACGGAGCGCGTGTTCTCGACGTGGGCGATGCTGAGCACACGGTCGAGCCTGACACGTTCGAACGCGTCTTCGAGGCTCGCAACCGCTCCCTCGGTCGCGTAGCCCTTGCCCCAGGCGTCGCGCGCGAGCAGCCAACCGACCTCGACCTTCACGTCCTCCGCGCTCCAGTCACCGTGGTGGTGGAGGCCGATCTTCCCCACCAGGCGACCGCTGGCCCTCTCCTCGGCCGCCCACTCGCCGAAGCCGTGGCGTTCCCAGTGCTGCATCAGCTTGCGGATCGCGAGACGCGCTTCGACGTCGGAAAACGCCGCGACCACCGCCGCAGCCGTCCGCTTTAGTCGATAGCGAAGCCCCGAGCCCAGGTAGCGGCTGAGCTCGTCGTCACGGAGCAGCCGGGCGTAGGAGGTCGTGTCCTGCTCGCGCCAGGGACGGAGCCGCAGACGTGACGTCTCGATCGTCGGAGGCGCGGTGACTACTTTCTGGAGTGCTTCTGGCGCGCTAGCCGCCGGGCTTGGACACGGTCGAGGATCTCCTGCATCTGCTTGCGCGCCTCTCGTCCCTGCTCGATGACCTTGCGGGACTCCTCTCGGTCCTCGGGCGTGCGGTCCCTCATTCGTCCTCCAGAAGGGTCTGGATCCGCGGCTTCGCGGCGACCTTCGCCTCGGCCTCGGCTCGCAGAGCAGTCGGGTCGGGCACGAGCTGCTGCGGCAGCTCCTGGTCGAGCAGCGCGAGCACGAGGTGCTCGGGGTAGATCTCTGGATTGCCGGAGCGGCGGGCAAGCTCCTGCGCCTGCGCGACCGCTTCCTGGCTTTTCCTGGTCAGTTTGTTGAAGTCCATTAGCGATTCCTTGTGATTAGCGTGGTTACTTGGGAGACCGGCACGAGGTCGCGCCGGTAGTTCTTGTGCACGCGTTCGACGGCCTCGCGCTTCTCGCGCTCCAGGAGGTCGATGTGGGCCTGCATGCGCTGCAGCTGGTCCTCGAGCTTCAGCACGAGCTCGACGCCCGAGAGGTTCAGGCCGAGCTCCGTCGTGAGTCGCTGGATCACGCGCAGGCGCTCGACATCGTGCTCCGAGTAGAGGCGCGTGTTCCCCGCGGTGCGCTTCGGGCGGACGAGTCCCTTCGACTCGTAGATCCGCAGCGTCTGCGGGTGCATGCCGACGAGCTCGGCGGCGATGCTGATCATGTAGATCGGGCGGTCGTCCATCATTCGAACAAGGCCTCCCGCGGGTTCTCGCGCGAGACCTTCTGCAGGTCTTCGAGCGCCTTCTTCTCCGCCTTCGACAGCTTCTTGGGAACGCTCACGCGCACGCGCGCGAGAACGTCGCCCTTGCCGCCGCCGTTCAGCTTCGGCGCGCCGCGGCCCTTGATGCGGAGGAGCTTGCCGCTCTCCGAGCCTGCGGGAACCTTGAGGGAGACGGGTCCGTCCGGTGTGGGGACTTCGACAGTGGCGCCGAGCGCGGCCTCCGCGTAGGTGATCGGTACCTCGACAATGAGGTCGGCTCCACGCCGCTCGTACAGCTTCGACGGCTCGACGCGGGTCACGACGTAGAGGTCGCCCGCGGGCCCGCCCCCGTAGCCGGGCTCGCCCTTGCCCTTCAGGCGGATGCGCGTGCCGTCCTTCACGCCGGCTGGGATCTTCACGGTGTAGCGCTTCGTCCGCCGCTCGCGGCCGGTGCCCTGGCAGCGCGCGCAGGGCTTCTCGATCACAGTGCCGTTGCCGCGGCAGCGCGGGCACGGCTGCGAGAGCGCGAACAGTCCCTGGCTCTCGGAGACCATGCCGCGGCCGTGGCACTCGGGGCAGATGACCGGGCTCGTCCCGGGCTGAGCGCCGGAGCCGTTGCAGTCGCGGCACGCCGCCGTGACCTCGACCGGGATCTTCGTCTCGATTCCCTTCAGGGAGTCCTCGAACGACAGGTTGACCGCCACCTCGAGATCGGCGCCCCGCTCCGGCTGGGCCGCTCGCCCGCGAGCGCTCGAGGCGCTGCCGCGGTTGAAAAGCCCGCCGAACAGGTCGCCGAGGTCGTCGATGTTGATGTTCCCGCCGAAGTTGAACCCGCCGGGACCGCCGGCCGGGCCTGGCCCGGGACGTCCGTTCGTCGAGCCGTAGCGGTCGTACTGCTTGCGCTTCTCGTCGTCGGAGAGGACGTCGTAGGCCGTCTGCACCTCCTTGAAGCGCTCCTCCGAAGCCGCGTCGCCGGGGTTCGTGTCCGGGTGGTACTGACGCGCGAGCTTGCGGTAGGCCTTCTTGATCTCGTCGGCCGAGGCGCCCTTCTTGACGCCCAGGGTGTCGTACAGGTTCGCCACTTAGACCTCGGGCTGGATTGGGGCTGCGACGGCGACGCGCGCCGGACGAACGACCTTCTCCCCCAGCCGGTAGCCCTTCTGCAGGACGTTCACGATCGAACCTTCCTCGGCCTCGGACGGCTGGGTGAGCACGGCCTCGTGGACATGCGGGTCGAACTTCCCGCCGGTCTCGATCTCGGCCACGCCCTGCTTGCCGAGCGCGTCGGCGAGCTGGCGATGGACGAGCCGGACGCCTTCCTCCAGCTTCGCCTCCTCGTGCTTGCCCGCCGCTTCGAGCGCGCCTTCCAGCGCGTCGAGCACGGGCAGCAACTCGGTCACGAGCCGCTCGGTCGCGCGCTCGACGAACGCCGCCTGGTCGCGCGCGGCCCGCTTGCGGTAGTTCTCGAAGTCCGCGGTGAGGCGCTGGAGCCGGTCGAAGTAATCGTCCCGCTCCGCCTCGGCCGCGTCGAGGCGAGCCTGCAGACCATCGCCTGCAGGCTCGACCTCTTCGGCCGGTACCGGCTCCTCGATGTGAGTCGGCTCAGGCGTCATTACGACGTCTTCGCTTCCTCTTCGTCGACAACTTCGTAGTCGGCGTCCTCGATCACCTCGTCGTCGGAGCCTCCGTCAGTGGTGCCGTTGCCGCCCGTGGGAGGCTGCTGGGCGCTCGCTTGTGCGTAGACCGCCTCGGCGAGCTTGTGCGAGGCCTCCTGGAGGGCGTCCGTCTTCGCGCGGATGTCCGCGACGTCGTCGCCCTCGAGCGCCTGCTTCAGCTCCATGACCCGGCCCTCGATCGTCGAGGCGTCGGACTCGTCGAGCTTCTCGCGGTGCTCCTTCAGGGAGCGCTCGGTCGCGTAGGCCAGGCTCTCGGCCTGGTTCTTCGCGTCCGCGACGTCCTTCAGCTTGCGCGCCTCGTCGGCGTGCGACTCGGCCTCGCGGATCAGCTGCTGGACCTCGTCTTCCTTCAGGCCCGATCCGCCTTCGATGCGGATCTGCTGCTCGTTGCCCGTGCCCGTGTCCTTGGCGGACACGTTGATGATCCCGTTCGCATCGATATCGAACGCGACTTCGATCATGGGCATGCCGCGCTGCGCCGGCGGGATGCCGACGAGCTGGAACTTGCCGAGCGTCTTGTTGTAGAGCGCCATCTCGGACTCGCCCTGGAGAACGTGGACCTCGACGGACGGCTGGTTGTCCTCGGCGGTCGTGAACGACTCCGACTTCTTGGTCGGGATCGTCGTGTTCCGCTCGATCAGCCGGGTGAAGACGCCGCCCTTGGTCTCGATGCCGAGCGACAGGGGCGTGACGTCGAGGAGCAGGATGTCCTTGACCTCACCCTTCAGCACGCCGGCCTGGATGGCTGCGCCGACCGCGACGACCTCGTCGGGGTTGACGCCCTTGTGCGGCTCCTTGCCGAGCAGCTCGGTGACCTTCGCCTGGACGGCAGGCATACGGGTCATGCCGCCCACGAGGATCACGTGGTCGATCTTCGACGCGTCGAGGCCCGAGTCGGTGATCGCCTGCTTGGTCGGGCCCACGGTGCGGTTGACCAGCTCGGCGACGAGCTCCTCGAGCTTCGCGCGGGTGAGCTGCAGGTCGAGGTGCTTCGGGCCCTCGGCCGTCGCGGTGATGAACGGCAGGTTGATCTGCGTCGTCATCGTGGACGACAGCTCGATCTTCGCCTTCTCCGCGGCCTCGTACAGCCGCTGGAGCGCCATCTTGTCGGCGGCCAGGTCGATGCCCTGATCCTTCTTGAACTCGGAGACCATCCAGTCGACGATTGCCTTGTCGAAGTTGTCGCCGCCGAGGTGGTTGTCCCCGTTCGTCGACTTGACCTCGAAGACGCCGTCGCCGAGCTCGAGCACCGACACGTCGAACGTGCCGCCGCCGAGGTCGAAGACGAGGATCGTCTGGTCGGACTCCTTGTCGAGCCCGTACGCGAGCGAGGCCGCGGTCGGCTCGTTGATGATGCGCAGGACGTTGAGGCCGGCGATCTTGCCGGCGTCCTTCGTCGCCTCGCGCTGGGCGTTGTTGAAGTACGCGGGAACGGTGATCACCGCGTCGTCGACCGACTCGCCGAGATACGCCTCGGCGTCGGTCTTCAGCTTCTGGAGGATCATCGCGCTGATCTCCGGCGGCGAGTACTCCTTGCCGTCGGCCTTCACGCGGGCGTCGCCGTTCTCGCCCTTGTCGACCTCGTACGGGACGATCGTCATCTCTTCCGAGACCTCGTCCCACTTCCGGCCCATGAACCGCTTGATCGAGAAGATCGTGCTCTGCGGGTTCGTGACCTGCTGGCGCTTTGCGGGCGCCCCGACGAGCCGCTGGCCGTCCTTCGTGAACGCGACGACGGACGGGGTTGTGCGCCCGCCTTCGGCGTTCGGAATCACGGTCGGCTCGCCGCCCTCGAGGACTGCCATCGCAGAGTTGGTCGTCCCGAGGTCGATGCCAATGGTCTTTGCCATGTCTGGTTTCTCCTTCGTCGTTTCTCTGTTGCTGAGAAAATCTGAGTCGGAGTTTAGCAGATTTGGGATAGACGCAACGCCGGCGTATCGTGCGGTCGTGGCCCCAGAACCGCTCGTCCCGCGGGAAGACCTCCAGGCAGCCATCGAGGCGCGGCGCGAGCTTGGCCCCACCCACGAGCCCGAGCTCGTCGAGTCCTTCGTTGCCCGGATCGAGGAACGGCTCACCAAGCGTCCGTCCACCCCCGCGCGCCGCGAGGGGCGCGAAGGCAGCTTCGTGCTTGCGCTCGTCTCGGTCGGCGCGGGAATCCCGCTGACCGCGATCGCCCTGAACCTGGGCGGGCTCGTCGCGCTGCTCGTCGTCTGGATCGGGATCGTGCTCGTGAACCTGGGGTACCAGCGCAGCTAGCTAGCTAGATTCCCGGGCGGTGGCCGACCCGCGGATCGACGAGTACGCCCGCCTGCTCGTCGAGTACTCGATCGACGTGCAGCCCGGCTGGCAGGTCGCGATCCTGGCCGGCACCAATTCGCGGCCGCTCGTCGACGCCGTCGTCCGCAGGATCGCGGCGCGCGGCGCCTACGCCCTCCCCCGGCTGACGTTCGCCGGACGCGGCTTCTACGACCAGGCCTGGCTCGAGTCGGCGCCGGAGGAGCTGCTCGGGACGCCCGCCCCGATCATGCGCCACGAGGCGGAGCAGATCGACGCCCACATCTCGATCGACTCGCCCGAGAACACGAGCGAGCTCGGGGCGATCCCGCCTGAGCGGATCGCGCTGTACAGGGAGTCGATCCTCCCGCTCGTCCAGCGCACGCGGTCGAACGAGATCCCGTGGGTGATCTGCCAGTGGCCGACCCCGGCGCTCGCGCAGGATGCCGGCATGGACACGTCCTCGTTCGCCGAGTTCCTCTACGGCTCCGTGCTGCTCGACTGGACGACCGAGTCCGCGAAGATGCAGCGGATCAAGGAGCGCTTCGACCGTGCGAGCGAGGTGCGAATCGTCGCCGCCGGCACCGACCTGAAGCTCGGCCTCGAAGGTCGCGAGGGGCTGATCGACGACGGCCACCTGAACATGCCGGGCGGCGAGGTCTATTACGGGCCTATCGAGGACGCGACCGAAGGGGAGATCGCCTACTCGGAGTTCCCGGCGAACTACCTCGGGCGCGAGGTCACCGGTGCCCGGCTCGTCTTCTCGGGCGGCCGCGTCGCCGAGGCGAGCGCGGAGAGCGGCGAGGACTTCCTGCTCGCGACGCTCGACACCGACGAGGGCGCCCGCGTGCTCGGCGAGCTCGGCATCGGCTGCAACCCCGCCATCGACCGGTACATGAAGAACACGCTCTTCGACGAGAAGATCGCCGGCACCGTCCACCTTGCGCTCGGGAACAGCTATCCGGTTTCCGGAGGCACGAACAAAAGCGCCGTCCACTGGGACATGGTCAAGGACCTGCGCGCAGGTGGCGAGCTGCACCTCGACGGCGAGCTCGTCCAGCGCGACGGCGCCTGGGTCTTTTGAGCGGAGACCCGCGGCTCGAGGAGTACGCCGGGCTGCTCGTCGACCGCTCGCTCGACGTGCAGCCGGCCTGGCAGGTGCTTGTGCGCTCGAGTGTGCACGCCCGGCCGCTCGTCGAAGAGCTGATCCGCCAGATCGCCCAGCGCGATGCGTACCCGCTCGTCCGGCTCTCCTTCACGAGCGTGGGCGACTCGATCTGGCCGCGAGAGGTCCCGCTCGAGCGGCTCGCCCAGCTGCCGCCGCTCGCGGTAACGGAAGCTGAGACGGTCGACGCGCGCATCACGATCTGGGCGCCCGAGAACACACGCGAAGGAAGCGACCTCGCCGAGGAGCGCCGCCGGATCTGGGCCACGGCCTCCGAGCCGCTCTACAAGCGCGTGATGGCGAACGAGCTGCCGTGGGTGATCGCGAACTACCCGGTGCCGGCGGTTGCTCAGGAAGCCGGGCTTTCGCTGGCGCAGTACGAGGACCTGCTGTACGACGCGTGCCTCCTGGACTGGGACGAGCTCGGACGGGAGCTGGAGCGGATTAAGGAGCGGTTCGACCGCGCCGGCGAGATCCGCATCGTCGGCGACGGGACCGACGTGACGCTCTCCATCGAGGGGCGCACCGGGCTCCTCGACGACTGCCGCATCAACATGCCAGGCGGCGAGATCTACTTCGGCCCGGTCGAGACGGCGACGGAGGGAGTCGTCACGTTCTCCGAGTTCCCGGCGGCCTACCTGGGGCACGAGGTCTCGGGGGCGCGGCTCGTCTTCCGCGAGGGGCGCATCGTCGAGGCGGCTGCCGCGAGCGGCGAAGAGTTCCTGATCCAGACGCTCGACACCGACCAGGGCGCGCGGGTGCTGGGCGAGCTCGGGATCGGCTGCAACCCGGGAATCACGCGCTACATGAAGGACGTCGCATTCGACGAGAAGATCGCCGGCACGGTGCATTTCGCGGTCGGGGGGAGCTACCCGCAGACCGGCGGCACGAACGAGAGCGCCGTGCACTGGGACCTCGTCAAGGATCTCCGCTCCGGCGGCCGGATCTTCCTCGACGGGGAGCTCGTCCAGGAGGACGGCCAGTGGCGCTTCTGAGGGGAGCAGCTGCGGCTGCGCTCACGTTCGCGGTAGTCGGGCCGGCCAGCGCGGCGACGATCCACGGCACCGGTCGCAGCGAGCGGCTGGTCGGGACGGCGCAGGCGGACGCGATCCACGGCGGCGCCGGCAACGACGTCCTGCTGGGACGAGGCGGGAACGACCTGCTCGACGGCGGGCAGGGGCGCGACCGCATCGTCTGCGGAGCCGGCCGCGATGCCGCGGTCGCCGAGGCCGGCGAGTCGGTCGCGCGCGACTGCGAGTTCGTGACGCGCAGGATCTCGCGCGACCCGATCCGCGGCGACGCCGCCGACCATGCGACCGAAGTCGAGCCCGACAGCCTCTCGGTGGGATCGAAGGTGGTCGCGACGTTCCAGGTCGGCCGTTACGCCGACGGCGGCGCGTCGGCGATCGGCTTCGCGACCTCCGCCGATGCCGGCCGCACGTGGCGCTTCGGACTCCTCCCGGGCTTGACGCAGGCGCGTGGTGGCCGGTACCCGCGTGCGAGCGACCCCGTTGTTGCGTACGACGCGAAACACGGCGTCTGGCTCGTCGCATCGCTCGCGATCGCCACGCCCGAGTTCTCGCTGGCGATCAGCCGCTCGGCCGACGGAATCGCCTGGGAGCCGCCCGTGATCGCGTTCACCGCTCCGCCGACCTTCGGCGACGACCTCGGCCTCGACAAGGAATGGATCGTCTGCGACAACGGGCTGACGAGCCCGTTCCGGGGCCGCTGCTACGTCACGTACACGGACTTCCAGTTCGGCTTCCTCTCGACCCGTCACTCTGACGACGGCGGCCTGACCTGGTCGGCGCCGGCCTCCTTCAAGACCGGCTTCACCGACGCGGGGCCACAGCCGCTCGTGCGCCCGAACGGCGAGCTGGTCATCGCGTTCAGGAATCTCGAGTCGATGTACGCGCTCCGCTCCACGACGGGCGGGGAGTCGTTCGGCGGCCCCGAGCAGATCGCTCTCGCGCCGGTCGCGGGAACGCCGCGCCTGCGAGCGCCCTCGCTCCCCAGCGCCGAGATCGCCGCCGACGGGACGATCTACGTCGCCTGGCACGGGTGCACGTTCCGCACGGGGTGTGCCGCGAACGACATCGTGGTCGCGCACTCGCTCCCCGCCGGCGGCTGGGCGGTCTCGCGAGTCCCGATCCACCCGGTCGGATCGGCCTTCAACGAGTTCACGCCCGGCATTGCCGTCGAAGGCTCGCGCGTTGCGGTCACGTATTACACGCTGCGGCCGTGCGGATCCGACTGCCGGGTCGACATCGGTGCGATCTCGTCCTCCGACGGAGGCGCGACCTGGTCGGCGCCTCAGCGGTTGAACACGCTCTCGATGCCCCAGGAGTGGCTGCCCTTCGCGAACGGGTACTTCCTCGGCGACTACATCTCGACCTCGTTCGCAGGCGGCCGCGCGGTCGGGATCCTCACGCTCGCCGAGCCTCCCGTGGGCCGAACGTTCGACGAGGCGATCTACGCTACGACGTTCGCCGTCCGCTGAGCAATCGCACCAGGGTCGCAGCCGCCGCCGGCTCGGCCAGCGCGATCCCGGCGAGGATGACCGTGCAGCCCGTCCAGCCGAGGAGGCCGAGCCGGTCGCCTGCGAGCGCGAAGCCGAAGATCCCGGTCCACACCGGCTCCATCGAGAACGCGAGCGCGGTCTGCGTGGCGCTGGCGCGCCGTTGAGCCCACGTCTGGACGAGGAAGCCGAGCGCGCTCGCGAAGATGCCGGTGACGAGCAGCGCGCCCCACACCGTCGCTCCGTGCGGGACGGTGAGGTCGCCGAGCGCCGCCGCCACGATCGCGAAGGCGACGAACGCCGTCAGCATCTCGACGAACGTGAGCGCGAAGGCGTCGTAGCGGGGCGCGTAGAGCTCCATCAAGACGATCTGGAGCGAGTAGACCGCCGCGGCGGCGAGCACGAGCAGGTCACCCGTCACGGAGCCGGCGTGGATGCCTGAGAGCAGCGCGAGGCCGAGGGTCGCAAACGCGACGCCCGACCAGGTGGCGAGCCCGATCCGCTGGCGGAACAAGGCGAGGGCGATCAGCGGGGTCAGCACGACGTACATCCCGGTGATGAAGCCGGTGCTCGAGACGGTCGTGCGCGCGAGTCCGGCCGTCTGGAGCGCGTAGCCGGCCGCGAGCAGCAGCCCCAGGACGACGCCCGCTGCGAGGCCGCGACGGTCGAGCCTGCGGAGGCGCGCGGCCGCCGGGCCTGCGAGCGTCAGGCTCGCGATCGCGAAGCGCACTGCGAGGAAGGCGAAGAGCGGGTAGAGCGCGACCGCGTCCTTGACCTGGACGAAGGTGACGCCCCAAACCGCGGTGACCGCGATCAGCGCGATGAGGGCCTTCATGGCGAGGTCGCGCGGAGCCAGCGGCGGCGGATGAGCCCCGAGAACGGCCCGATGACACCCCAGTAACGGCGGAACGCTTTGCGCGCGGCCGCGTTCGTCGCCGACACGCGAGTCTCCGTCGAGAGCAGGGTTCCGCCGGGAGCGGGCTCAGCGCGGAAGTCGGCCGCGAGTCGTACCGTCCCCGCTCGCGCATCGGCGAACGGACCTAAGCGCTCGGTGAGCCGCCAGGGCCGGCCGGACGCTCCCACGACGAGCTCCGTCGGCGTGCGCGAGAGCTCGTTGAACCCGTGGCCGGCAAAGAACTCTTCGAGCGTCGGCGCCGCACGCATCCCCCGAACCCGCAGGAGCGCACGCACGACGGAGTCCGGCGGCGAGCCCAGCAAAGCAGCCAAGGCCGGCTCCGGCTCCGCCGCGACGAACCGCTCGTGCCGCGACGAGACGTCGCAGTCCGGCAGCCAATCCGCGACGCCCGCCACGCGAGCGATTCTATGAACGCGTGCCAAAAGCGTCGCGCAAGCGCAACTAAAGCGACTTAGTGGCTCAGAGCCACAAACTCCTGAAACGCCCGGGAACCGCGGCGGCGCCCCGAAAGAGCGCCGCCGCGGGGGTTAGTGACAAAGAGCCACTAAGTCCCGAGACACGTCCGTTCGGGCTAGTCGACCTTGTCCTTCGCGTTGTCGACGGCGTCGCCCGCCGTGTCCTTCACGTCGCCGGCGGTGTCCTTCACGTTGCCCCACGTGCCCTGGGCCTTGCCCTCGAGCTCGCGGTCCTCGTCGCCGGTCACCTTGCCTTCGACTTCCTTCGCCTTGCCTTCAACTTCGTCCCTATCAGGCATCGCTCTCTCCTATCTGATCCCGGTCCTCGTCAACGAGCTCCTCTCGAGGACGGCGAAGGCGGCACGCAGGCGCCTTCGCGTTGACATCGTCAGACGAGGCGACCTACCAGTTGCTGCCGCCGCCTCCGCCGCTCTCCCCGCCGCCGGCCGAGCCCGAATCGCTCTCGCCGCCGCCAGACTCGCCGCCGCCGCCGGACTCGCCGCCGCCGCCGGACTCTCCGCCGCCGCCAGACTCTCCGCCGCCGGACTCGCCGCCGCCCATGCCGCCACCGGACTCTCCGCCGCCGGACTCGCCGCCGCCCATGTCGTCGTCACTGGAGCCTCCGCCGCCCGATTCTTCTCCACCCATGCCGGACTCGAAGACGATCCAATCC
>JBDTZN010000096.1:0-6339 GCA_040005095.1 Thermoleophilia bacterium
TACGAGGAAGGCCGCAAGGCCTGAGATCGGAAAGTCAACGTGAGCGGTGGACGAACCCGCCACCGGCTCGGCGTATCTTTTTTGTCCAACACGAGACCCTCGCCGGAAGAGTGGCGGGGGCGTCGCGCTGCGTTCGCCTGGGAGGGACCGAGCCGGGTTCCGCATCCTGAAGAATCCCTTGCCGCAAATTGCGGGAGTTCGTTTCGGACGGGCCTTGCATCGCCGGCCGAGGCCCACTAGGTTGCCTCTTGCGTCGAGCACGGAGCGGAAGTAGGTCGAAACCGCTCGCGAAGACCGTACGAGGAAGGCCGCAAGGCCTGAGATCGGAAAGTCAACGTGAGCGGTGGACGAAACCGCCACCGGCTCGGCGTATCTTTTTGGTCCAAGCCAGGTCGTCCCTGCTCGAGGGGGCGGGAGAGGCCTTGAGGTCGTCCGTGGCTCGACTTGACATAACACCGGTTATCGTGCATTCGAGGGAATACGCCGAACCGTGTTTGGACTCGCGACACGTGCGGCAGAAGACCAGAGGCGGATGACGGTCGAGACGGTCGAGAACCTCCTGCTCCTTGAGGACCTGCAACAGCTGCTCGAGGCTGCCGAGACTACGGGCACGATCAGGTACCCGGAGTTGGCAGAAATCCTTGAGCCGCACGCGCTCGGGCCGCTCGAGCTGGACGAGCTCTATCGCGAGCTCGACCGCCGTGGAATCGAGGTCGTCGAGATGGTCGAGCGCGAGCCCGAGAAGGAAGCGCCGCCGCCGGCGCCCACTCCGACCGTCGAGACGACGACGGACGCCCTTCAGCTCTTCCTGCGCGAGGCCGGCCGTCACGCGCTGCTCACCGCGGCCCAGGAGGTCGAGCTCGCGAAGAAGATCGAGCGCGGCGACATGCTCGCGAAGCAGCGGATGATCCAGTCCAATCTGCGCCTGGTCGTCTCGATCGCGAAGAACTACCGCAACCAGGGCCTGCCGTTCCTCGATCTGATCCAGGAAGGGACGCTGGGGCTCATCCGCGCCGTGGAGAAGTTCGACTGGCGCCGCGGCTACAAGTTCTCGACCTACGCCACCTGGTGGATCCGCCAGGCCGTCGCGCGGGCCCTCGCCGACAAGGCGCGCACGATCCGGATGCCCGTTCACATCGTCGAGCGCCTGCAGAAGATGAACCGCGCCGAGCGGCTGCTCTGGACGCAGCTCGGACGCGAGCCCAATCTTGCCGAGATCGCCGAAGAGGCGAGCCTGCCGTTGCATCAGGCGCAGGAGGTCCGGGCGGCCGCACGCGCGTCCGCGAGCCTCGACCAGCCCGTCGGCGACACCGACGACGCGGTGTTCGGCGACTTCGTCGCGGGCGACGACCCACTGCCGGAGGAAGAGGTCGAGGTGTCGCTGCGCAGCCAGGCCCTCTCGGCGGCTCTCGGGTCACTCCCGCCCCGGGAGCGCCAGGTGCTCGAGCTGCGCTACGGCCTGGCCGACGCCGAGCCGAAGACGCTCGAGGAGATCGGACGTCGACTCGGACTCACGCGGGAGCGCGTCAGGCAGATCGAGCTGGAATCGCTGCGCCGCCTCGCCGGTCTGCGCGAGATGCAAGCCGTCGCGGGCTAGTCCAGACCAGCCGCGCCTCCCCAAGCCCTGTCGAACTTAGTGGCTCAGAGCCACTATCGCGTCTTTCGTCACATTCTCCGACGCAACCATGCGGCGACCATCCCGTAACCCCTGGCGCTTCTGGACGGTTTGTGGCTCAGAGCCACAAACTCGGGGACCGAGGCGTCTGGAACGCGCTATTCGGCGCGCAGGTACAGCTCGAGCTCGGGCGCCGTTGTCCGCAACTCGCGGAGGGCACGCGATTCGAGCTGGCGGACGCGCTCGCGAGTGATGCCGAGTCCGGCACCGACTTCCTCGAGCGTCTGGGGCTGCTGGCCGTCGAGGCCGAAGCGCAGCGCGAGCACGTGCCGCGCGCGGGGGTTCAGCGCAAGGAGCGCCCGGGCGAGCTCGACGGAGCGGAGCCGGTTCGACGTCGCGGTCTCCGGCCGCTCTGAGGCCTCGTCCTCGATCAGGTCGGCATACAGGCTCTCACCGTCGCCCACTGGCGTCTCGAGGCTCACAGGATCCTCCACGAGGTCGAGCAGCTCCCGCACGCGGCGCGCAGGAAAGCCGCTCTCCTTCGCAAGCTCCTCGAGCGTCGGGTCGCGATTGAACTTCTGGGTGAGAACGCGCTTGGCGCGCATGAGGCGCCGCACCTGCTCGGCCACGTGGACGGGAAGGCGAATCGTCCGTCCCTGGTCGGCGAGCGCGCGTGTGACGGACTGTCGGATCCACCAGGTCGCGTAGGTCGAAAGCTTGAAGCCGAGCTTGTAGTCGAACTTCTCGACGGCGCGGATCAGACCGAGGTTGCCCTCCTGGATCAGGTCGAGCAGGGGAACGCCGGCCTTCGTGTAGTTCCGTGTGATCGACATGACGAGCCTGAGGTTCGCCTCGATCAGGCGACGCTTCGCGGCCTCGTCGCCGGCGTCCTTGCGGCGCGCGAGCTCACGCTCTTCCTCGCGTGTCAGGAGGCGTCCGTCGCCGATCTGGCGGACGTAGAGCTTTAGAGAATCGTGTGCAGCGCTGGCGGCGTCGAGGAGCGCAGCGTCCGCCGCGGCCTCGTCGACCTCGGTCTCCTCGTCCGGCTCGTCGAGCGCCGGCAGAAGCTCGAGCTTCGGCTCGTTGAGGTCGGGGTCGACCGGGTCCAGGTCCGGTGCAGGAAGCGGCTGCTCGATCACGTTGGGTGTATCGGCCCACCCCGAAATTCGCGGTACCCCCCCGAACGAGGGATCACCTGCCTAAAGGCGAAAACGAGCCTTACAGGATCCGAACTAACCGTCTGACCACGGCCTCGTCGGACCCTCTTGCGGGCGTCGTCCAGGCGCCGCTCTAACGTTTTCATTCTCAGCAACCGAGAAAGTCCCTAGGAGCCCCGAATGTGCGGAATCGCCGGATATAGCCTCAGCGAAGCGAGCAGCGTCAATCGCACGCTCGCCGCTCAGGCACTCCTGGCAGGAATCGCAGAGCGTGGCGCCGACGCGGTGGGATATGCGTATCGCGCGTGTGACCAGATCGAGGCCTCGGTGCACAAGCAACGCTCCGGAGCGAGCAAGCTCCTCGAGCGCATCGCCGTCCCCGCCGAGGCGACTCAACTGCTCGTCCATGTGCGTGACTACACCAAGGGGCATCCTTCGATCGCCGCGAACAACCATCCCGTTCGGCACGGGTCGGTCGTCGGCATCCACAACGGGATCATCTTCAACGACGACGAGCTGCTTGCCGGATTTGACTGCGCCCGGCGCGAGCGCCGGATGACCGTCGACTCCGAGGCGATCTTCGCGCTCGCGGCGCACACGAACGGCGACCCGCGCGCCCTTGAGCGCCTGCGCGGCTCGATGGCGACCGCCTGGCTCGACGAGCGCCGGCCGAACATCGTCTCGATTGCCCGGGGCGCCGGTCGGCCGCTCTGGGTCGGCACGGGGAAGGCAGAGACGTTCTTCGCCTCGACCCGCCTCGCACTCGAGGTCGTGGAGCACTACGCGGGGCTTCGGCTCCGCAAGACGGAGCTCGCCGAGGGCACGCTCGTCATCGCCGAGCACGGGCGCCAGGAACGGCGCGAGCGCTTCCGTCCCGATCGTGCCTTCGTGGAGGAGCCCCTCCCCTCCGTTCGCGCCCCGCAAGAGGGCGCATCGTGCCTCGCCCGGCTCGCGACCCTCGCGGCCGCGGCCTAGCTCGCCTCAGGCAGTCGTCAGCCGGCCGTCGCTCGCCGGCGCCGCGGCGCCCGCTTCACGCAGCCGTTCGGCGACGAGGAACTGAAACGTCGACCAGGCGCCGCGCTTCGAGTCGAACATCCGGTAGACCTGCCACTCGGTCATCAGGCTCTCGTCGACCTTCCGCGCTTCGGCCCAGTCGGCGAACTTCGGCAGGCGCCCGAGCCGGCGTGCAAGCTCGACCCCCTGCTCCAGCGCGCGCTCCAGCCGCTCTTCCCCCACCGGGACGTCGAAGCCCGCCTCGCGGAGCGCGCCCGTCAGCGAGCCGAACGTGTGCCAGTAGAGCGACTTCGACGGCATGCGGCCCTTGCGCGAGTCGATGTCCTTGGCGGTCGGGGTTCGGCCGAGATCCTCGCCGAGCTCACGCAGGAGGCGCAACAGCTCCGCCCGCGTGGCGAACCGCCTCGGCACCAGGCCCGCCTCGCGCTTCGCGCTGTTCCAGCTGCCGAAATGCTCGATCACGGTCTGCGGGTGGACGGTCGTCTCCACGTCCCCCGCGAACTCGCGCATCGTCGGCGAACGGCCTAGTCGTTCCGCAGAGGCCCGGAGCTCCGCGAGGATCTGCGCATCGGAGTAGCGCTTGCGGATGCCGGCTTGAAACCGCGCCAGCGCCTCGGGGTCGATGTTCTCGACGACGCGGTATGGCGGGCGGTCAGCCATGCCAAATAGCTTAGAGCATCCCGAACGGAATGCAACTTCGCCCGAGTCCGCTAGGCGAGTACTAGGAAACCGCGAGGAGCTCGCTGCGGGCACCGTCGCCCTCGGCGATCGACTCGACCGGAAGGATCCGCTCGAGCGCCGAGACACAACGGGGGCAGAACTGGGTGCCGGCTGCGCGGCGGAGCTCTGCGAGCGCTTCCACGGCGGGCCGCGCGGCGCGGTAGATCCGCGTCGTCAGCATCGAGTCGAGCGCGTCGGCGACGTGGATGATCCGCGCGCCGAGCGGGATCTCCTCGCCTTCGAGCCGGTCCGGGTAGCCGGTGCCGTCGAAGCGCTCGTGGTGGTGCCGGATCGCCGGTACGGCATCGTTCAGGAAGCCAAGCCGGTTGATGATGCGGGCGCCCTCGTCGGCGTGCCGCTGCATCAGCGCCCACTCCTCCCCGGTCAGGCTTGCGGGCTTCAGGAGGATCGCGTCCGGGATCGCCAGCTTGCCGATGTCGTGGAAGAGCGCCGCGTGGCCGAGCAGGTCGAGCTCGGCCTGCGAGAGGCCCAGCTCCCGGCCGATCGCCAGGGCGAGCTGCTGCACGCGCCGGGAATGACCGGCGGTGTAGGAGTCGCGGGCGTCCACCGTCGCCGAGAGGCTCTCCATCGCTGCCGTCGAGCGCTCCTTGAGGAGCCGGTTCGCCTGCTCGAGGGACACGTTCTGGGTCTGGATCGTCTCGGCCGCCTGGCGCAGCTTCTGGGCGCTCCGCTGCGTGTGCGCAAGGTAGGCCTCCTGCGTCTTTCGCATCAGCAGGAGCGGCACGGCGAAGACCGCGAGGGCATACAGGTGCGCAGCCTCGTAGGCGATCGCCATGACGCCGCCGACAAAGCCGTACACGAGGTAGTGCGGGAGCAGCCACGCGAACCGCTCGCGGAAGACGCCGAGCCAGCGCTCATGACCCTCCATCGACACAGCGACCGAGAGCAAGCCCATGTTGACGCCGAAGTAGACGACGCCCGCTGCGACTCCGCCGGCCGCCGTCGCGAGGTCGCTGAACCCACCCTGGCCGAACTGGCTGGCGCGAAAGACTCCCGCCGCTGCGAGACCCGCGAGCGTCAGCGCGCCCGTGTTGAAGAAGACCGTGTGGAACTGCGTGCGGCGCGCGCTCCAGTCGACAGCCGCTGTGGTGACGGCGATCGCCAGCGCAGCGCGTGGCCCGAACAGCGCAGCGCCCGCAAGCGCACCAACGGCGCTGGCGGAGACGGAGCCGTCGTCGAGCTCGAGCGCAAGCGCCTGCCCCACTCCGACGAGCGCGATGACGGCAATGAGTCCGAAGATGTCGTGCGAGCCTCCGAGCACGAGCCCGAGTGCGCCGGCGGCGACGCCGAAGAGCGACACGACCGCGACCATGGCGCTCAGCCGTCGCGAGAGCGAGAAGAACCGCGGCCCGTGCACGGCGTGCGAGCGCGGGTGAGCCTGCTGGCGCCGGTCCGGATCGGGCTTCGCCTCGGCGACACGCGGCAGCGGCACGATGTGATCGCCGTCCTCCGGCACAGCGGCGAGGCGCTCGGTGCGCTCGTCGGGCAGCAGCAGCGGCTCGGCGCTCGCGTTCAGCACGCGGTTACGGCCCTGGAGCTTCGCGCGATAGACGGCGAGGTCGGCCTGGTGGATGAGCTCGTTCGAGTCCTGCGCGTCCTTCGGATAGCCGGCGACGCCGATCGACACGGTCGCGCGGATCGGCTCGCTCGACGTCTCGACCTCGAAGGTGCGCTCGGCCACGGCCCGGCGGATGCGCTCGGCGATCTCGAGCGCCTGCTCGGGCGGAGTCTCGGGCAGGAGGATCGAGAACTCCTCACCGCCGAAGCGCGCGGGCACGTCGTAGTGGCGAAGCTGCGCCCGGAAGACCTCGG
>JBDTZN010000097.1:0-6335 GCA_040005095.1 Thermoleophilia bacterium
TGATCGCCCGCATCGTTGACGGGTCGCGCTTCGACGAGTTCAAGGCTCTGTACGGCGAGACGCTCGTGTGCGGCTGGGCGCGAATCGAGGGCTATCCGGTCGGGATCCTCGCCAACAACGGCGTGCTCTTCGCCGAGTCGTCGCAGAAAGGCGCGCATTTCATCGAGCTCGCGTGCAAGCGCAAGATCCCGCTCGTCTTCCTGCAGAACATCACGGGCTTCATGGTCGGCCAGGAGTACGAAGCCGGCGGGATCGCCCGCGACGGCGCCAAGCTCGTGATGGCGGTCGCGTGCGCGGAGGTGCCGAAGTTCACCGTCGTCGTCGGCGGTTCGTTCGGGGCCGGCAACTACGCGATGGCCGGGCGTGCGTACGAGCCGCGGCAGCTCTGGATGTGGCCGAACGCGCGCATCTCGGTGATGGGCGGCGAGCAGGCCGCCGCCGTCCTGACGATGGTCGGCGACGCGGACGGTGACGAGATCCGCGCCAAGTACGAGGTCGAGGGCAATCCGTACCACTCGACCGCGCGCCTGTGGGACGACGGGATCATCGATCCGCTCGACACCCGCCGCGTGCTCGCGCTGGGAATCTCCGCGGCGCTGAACGCGCCGATTCCGGAAACCACCTTCGGCATCTTTCGCATGTAAGAATGCGGCGAGTGCGCCTGCTCCGCCGCACGAGAGACCGCCGGCTCCGCCCGCTCGGCGAGGCCGAATGCTACGGGCGCGTCTACGGCGAGCGCACCCCGGACGTGAAGGTCATGAAGGCGGAGCCGCGCCGGCCGCGCTTCGTAGCCGTGCTCGCCTCGGGCGAGACCCTGCGGCAGCGGTTTCAGGAACGGCTCGACGCGCGCGAGCCCTCGCCCTAGAGGACGACCCGCTCGGGAAAGACGGCGCCCGACGCAAAGCGGTCGAGGCGGTAAGGCGAGAGGTCGAGCGACGGGGTCACGCCCAGGATCTCCTCGGCCGCCGCGCGTCCCACCGCGGGGGACTGCATGAACCCGTGTCCCGAGAAGCCGCACGCGGCGTAGACGCCCTCGCCGACGAGCCCGACGATCGGGTGTGCGTCAGGGGTCATGTCATAGAGGCCGGCCCACGCCGACTCGATCTGCGCGCCGGCCGCGACCGGGAAGCGCCGGTGCAAGCGCGCGAGCCAGTCGGCGGCGAGCTCGTCGTCCACCAGTTCGTCGAAACCCCAGCGCGGGGTCGCCTCCGACATCGCGAGCACGAGGGCGTCGTCGCGACGGCGGAAATGGAAGCCGGTTTCGGTGTCGACCGTCATCGGCAGCCGATCGTCGAGCCCGGCGACCGGCGTCGTGCGCACGAGCTGGCGGCAGAGAGGACGGATCGGCAGTTCGATACCGAGCCGCTCGGCGACCCGCGCCGAAGACGGCCCGCACGCGACCACAAGCACGTCTCGGTCGAGCACCAGCGCGTCGATCTGCTCTCGCACCTCGACGCCGAGCGCCGCGGCCCGCCGGACGAGCTCGCGCGTCACATCGCCCGGGGTCGCCGTTCCGTCCTCGGCGCAGTGCACGCCGCCGAGCACATCCATGGTCTCGAGGCCGGGAACGAGGGCCGCTACGCCCGCCGCGTCGAGCCGCTCCACCGGCACGCGAAGCTCGGCCTGGACGGCCTGACGCTGCTCGAGCTCGGCCAGGCCCGCCTCGGTCGTGGCGAGGAACAGGTAGCCGACCTGCTGGAAGAACGTCGCGCCGAGCTCCTCGAAGAAGCGGATGGACGCCTGCGCGAGCCGCACCTCGGCCGCCGTCGAGAACTGCTGGCGCACGCCGCCCATCGCCTTCCCGGTCGCACCTCCCGCGACGTCTCCCGAGTCGGCCAGGACGACGTCGTCCGCGCCGAGCGACGCGAGGTGGTACGCGACGCTGGCGCCGATCGCGCCGGCGCCGGCTACAACGACTCGAGCCATTCGTCGAGCTCCTTGCGCTCGTCCTCGGTAAGACCGCGCAGCGGCGCGCGCACGTGCCCGGGCATCGGGATGCCTCGGTGCGCGATGGCGCGCTTGGCTGCTGCGTGGAACGGGAACCGCTCGAGCCCACGCCGCAGCGCAACCGCGCGGTCGTGCGCTTCCTGGCCGCGTCCCCGTACCAGGTCGACGACCACGTCCGGGAACACCGAGGCCAGCCCCGACACGGCCCCCGCCGCGCCGGCGGCGAGACCTTCGAGGAGGAGCTCCTCCGCCCCGACGAAGACGTCGAGCCCTTCGATCAGGTACGGCGCGACCGCGCTCCACGGCTTGTCCGACACCTTTAGCCCCGCGAGGTTCGGCGCCTCGTCGCGGAGCGCCCGCACCACGTCGACTGAGATCGCGTAGCCGCTGCGCGGCTCGAACTCGTAGACGTAGAAGGGCGTCGGCTCGCACGCGCGGGCGGCCGCCGCGAGGTGCCGCAAGATCGCGCGGTCGTCGAGCGCGAAGTAGGGCGGCGCGATCACCGCGACCGCGTCGGCGCCGACGTCGGCGGCGTGCGCGGCGAGCTCGACCGTGTCCCAGGTGGACTGCGCCCCGACGTGCACGGCGACGGAGAGCGACTCGCGCTCCCGCCCAGCCTCGACGAAGAGCTGGGCGGCCCGGCGCCGCTGGTCCGGGTGGAGCAGGAAGCCCTCGCCGGTCGTGCCAAGCGCCAGAATCCCGTCCAGCCCGGCTTGGGCCAGGAAGTCCACGTACGGATCGACCGCGTCCTCGTCGAGCGACTCGCCCTCGTTTGTGAGCGGGGTGAGCGCCGCCGCGAGCACCCCGTGCAGGCTCAAGCGGCCGCCTGCATGTTCGTCTCGAGGTGCTCGACCGACGAGGTGCCCGGGATCGGCAGCACCACCGGCGAGCGCCGGAGCAGCCAGCGCAGCTCGCGCACGGGGTCGTCGTTGTAGTCGCCGAGGGGGCGCCACGGCATGAAGCCGATCCCGTCCGCCTCGCAGATCTCGAGCACGTCGTCCGAGACGGTGTAGCCGCGGCTGTACTCGTTCTGCACGGTCGCGATCGTCGCCACCGAGCGCGCCGCGCGCAGCTGCGCGGCGGAGTAGTTCGAGACGCCGATGTGCCGGATCTTCCCCTCCTGGCGCAGCGCTTCCAGCGCGCCGATCGACTCCTCGATCGGGACGTCGGGATCGTGACGGTGATGCTGGTAGAGGTCGATCCGTTCAATGCGCAGCCGGCGCAGGCTCTGCTCGAGCGCCCAGCGCAGGTACTCGGGGCGGCCGTCGCGCGGCCGGGTCGAGTCGGGTCCGTAGGTGATCCCGCCCTTGGTCGCGATCAGGAGGCCCTCGTAGGGATGGAGCGCCTCGGAGACGATCTCCTCGCTCGTCTCCGGTCCATAGATGTCGGCCGTGTCGATCAGGTTCGCGCCGAGCTCGACCGCGCGCCGCAGCACGCGCACTCCCTCCGCGCGATCCTTCGTCACCCGCATTGCCCCAAAGCCGAGCCGATTGACTTCCAGCTTGCCGCCAATTCGAAATGTCTCAGGCATGACGCGAGTCTAAGCTCAGCCGGTGAGCGCGCTGCGAGTGGAGCGGGAGGGCGAGATCCTCAGGATCACGATCGCGCAGCCCGAGCGCCGGAACGCGTTCGACGCCGAGCTGATCCGCGAGCTGTCGGAGGCGTTCGTCGACGTGGGCCGTTCTCGCGCGGTGGTGCTCGCGGGTGAGGGCGCGAGCTTCTGCGCCGGTGCAGACGTGGATTGGATGCGTTCTTCGATCGACCTCTCGTACGAGGAGAACGTCGCCGACGCGAATGCCCTTCGCCAGATGCTTGAGACGGTTGACCGCTGCCCCTCCCCGGTCGTCGCGCGCGTCCAAGGGCATGCGCTCGGCGGCGGCTCGGGACTCGTCGCCTGCGCCGACGTCGCCGTCGCCCACGAGGACGCCGTGTTCTCCTTCGGTGAAGTGAAGCTCGGCCTGATCCCGGCCGTGATCTCGCCGTTCGCGCTCGCGAAGATCGGACCGAGCGCGGCGCGCCGCTACTTCGTCACCGGCGAGCCGTTCGACGCCCACACGGCGCTGCGGATCGGCCTCGTCCACGAGGTGGCAACGGATCTCGACCCCGCGCTCGAGCGGGTGCTGGCGGAGGTCATGTCGGCAGGCCCGAAGGCCGGGCGTGCCGCGAAGCGCCTCGTCCTCGAGCGGCCGGACGGCCCTGAGACCGCCCGCTTGATCGCCGAGCGCCGCACGACCGACGAAGGGCAGGAGGGCCTACGCGCCTTCCTCGAGAAGCGCCGCCCCAACTGGCTCCCCGAGCGCTAGCCGACGCGGTTCGGCGCCGGCCGGCGAGAAGCGCGGGAGCCGGAGGACGAACCGCGCGCCTCGCCCGGACGACTCCGCCGAGCACTCCCCGCCGTGCGCGTTCGCGACCGCGTCGACGATCGCAAGCCCGAGCCCGGCCCCGCCGCCGTCGCGCGTCCGCGCCGCGTCGGCACGCGCGAAGCGCTCGAAGATCCGGCTGAGCGCGTCCGCCGGGATCCCCACGCCCTCGTCGATCACCGCGATCTCCACGCCGCCCGCGGCAGCCCTCGCCGTCATGTCGATCGCGTCCGTCGGCTCGGTGTACTTGACCGCGTTCTCGAGCAAGGCGTCCAGCGCGATCCGGAGGCTCTCCTCGTCGGCGAGCAGCGTGCCCGCGACGACCGGGCCGAGCCGCCACACGCGCGGGGCGACGTCCGACCAACGCACAAAGACGTCCTCGAGGAACGCCTCCAGCTCGATCTCCTGCACGCCGAGCAAGCCGTCCCAGCCGACCTTCGCGAGCAGCAGCTGACGCTCGACGATCCGCTCGATTCGCCCGAGCTCGTCGAGCGCGACCTCAACCTCCGGCGCGCGGGTCCCGTCGCGGCCGAGCAGCTCGAGGTGACCGCGCGCGATCGTCACGGGCGTCCGCAGCTCGTGCGACGCGTCGTGGAGGAACCGCTCCTGTTGCGCCAGGAGCGCGGCACGATCCTCCGCGAGCCGCTCCGCCACGCGCAGCGCGTCCTGGCGGCGCCGCGCGTGCCAGACCATGGCGAGGAACATCGCGGACATCAGGGGCACCTCGGTCAGCTCGCCCCACTCCTGCAGTCCCATGTGGATGTCCTGCAGGATCAGAACGCCCGTCAGGCACTGGATGCCGACGAGCAGCCAGAGCGTCGGCCGGAGGCCCCAGACGCGCACGCCGTAGATCAGCGTGAGGCTGACCCAGATGAAGTGGAACGGAATCGTCTCCCACGACTGCCAGACGAACATCGCGACCAGGTTCGCCGCGGCGAAGACGGCCCACACCAGCTCGGGCGCTCTACGCCGAAGCAAGGCGATACCCCACGTTGCGGACAGTCTCGATCGGCGCGTCCGGGCCGAGCTTCTTGCGGACGCGGCGGACGCAGACATCGACGACGTTCGAGCCGGGGTCGAAGTGGTAGCCCCAGACCTCCGAAAGGAGGCGCTCGCGGCTCACCACCTCGTCGGCGTGCTCGACGAGCTGGTGCAGGAGCCGGAACTCGCGGTCGGAGAGGTCGCTCACCACGCCGCTCAGCCGCGCTTGCCGGCGGGCCACGTCGAGGATCAGCGCGCCGACCTGCACAACGGTCTGGCCGGGCTCTCGCTCCGGGCGGCGAAGCTGGGCGCGAATCCGCGCGATCAGCTCGTCGAGTGCGAAGGGCTTGGCGAGGTAGTCGCTCGCGCCGAGCTCGAAGCCGCGGAGCTTCGTCGGCAGGTCGCTGCGCGCCGACAGGACGAGCACGGGCAGCTCGGGGCGCTCGCGCTTCAGCTCGCGGAGCACCGTAAGGCCGTCCACGCGGGGCAGCAGCAGGTCGAGGACGACGAAGTCCGGCCGCGTGCGACGGGCGCGTTCGAGCGCGTCTACGCCGTCCCCGGCGGCTTCGACCGCGAACCCCTCTGCCTCGAGGCCACGGGCGACAAACGCGAGGATGCGCGGCTCGTCCTCCACCACAAGGATCCGCATTGCCCTGGCGCGACCTTAACGCCCGTGACCTCCAAATGACAGCCGCATGACACGTTCGTCATCCGGCTCGACCCGCGCTTACGAGGGGTCTACGGTCGCGGTCGGATGGAGGGTTCCCGCCCCCCGAGCGACGCCCTGCTCGCCACGCCCGCCGGCGAGGAGAAGAAGACGCTTCTCCCATTCCCGGACCGCGCCGCTCGCCACTGGCTGCTCTCCTCGATCATCTGGCTCACCATCGTCGACCTGTTCGGCCTGGTGCTCGCGACGGAGTTCATCTCGCCGGAGGCTTTCGGCGGAATCTCCTGGCTGACCTTCAGCCGGATCAGGCCCTCCCACGTGAACGGCGTGATCCTCGCCTGGCTCACGATGATGTACTTCGGCGCGCTCTTCTACATGCT
>JBDTZN010000098.1:0-6268 GCA_040005095.1 Thermoleophilia bacterium
ACGAGGAGCTGCAGGCCGGGCTCCAGGCGGCGGCCGCGCTCGGCGCCGAGACCGTGGCCGAAGAGCTGCTCGAAGGCGAGGAGCTGTCGCTGTTCGCGCTGGCCAGCGGGACGGACACCCTGGCCTTGCCTGCGGCGCGCGATTACAGCCGCGTCGGGGACGGCGACAGCGGCCCCAACACGGGCGGCATGGGCTCGTTCTCGCCGGTACCCGGGCTCGATGAGGCCGACGTGGCCGAGCTAGTCGAGACGATTCACCGACCTGTGCTCGAGGAACTGTTCAGCCGCGGAGCGCCGTTCGTGGGCGTGCTCTACGCGGGGCTGATGCTTACCGACGCCGGGCCACGCGTGCTCGAGTTCAACGCCCGTTTCGGCGACCCCGAGACGCAGGTCATTCTGCCGAGACTTGCCGGCGACCTCCTCCCCGCGCTGGCCGCCGCGGGAAGCGGCGAGCTGAAAGAGCTCGAGCTCGAGGCGAGCGAGGAGTCCGCGGTTACGGTCGCGTTGACCGCGCCCGGCTATCCGCTTCGGAACGACTCGGGCACTCCGATCGATGGGATCGCGGACGCCGAGGCCTCGGGTGCGCTCGTCTTCCACGCCGGGACCGCGCTGCGCGACGGCCGAGTTGTGACCAACGGCGGCCGCATTCTCAACGTCACCGCGACCGGGACCGATCTGGCCGAGGCCCGCGAGCGCGCCTACGCCGCGATCGACAAGATCTCGTTCGACGGGATGCACCACCGCACCGACATCGCCGCGCTCGCCGGAGTCGATGGCTGACGCGCCGGTCGTCGGGATCCTCGTCGGCTCCGAATCGGACCGCGAGCGGATGCAGCCGGCCATGGACGAGCTCGACGCGCGCGGGATCGCCCACGAGTTCGACGTGCGCTCGGCGCACAGGAGCCCCGACGCGGTGGCGGAGTACGCTCGCACCGCCCGCGAGCGCGGCCTTCGCGTGCTGATCGCCGGAGCCGGACTCGCCGCGGCGCTTCCCGGTGCGGTCGCGGCGCACACCGACCTGCCGGTGATCGGCGTTCCGCTCCGCTCTTCGATGAGCGTGCTCGACGGGCTCGACGCCATGCTCGCGATCACGCAGATGCCGCCCGGCGTACCGGTCGCGTGCGTCGGCGTCGACAGCGCCAAGAATGCCGCCGTCCTTGCAGCGCGCATCCTTGGGGCATGAGACCACCGAACCTCGCTCTAGACTGGCTCCGGTGATCGCCCGCTACTCCCGACCGGCGATGGCCAGGATCTGGTCGGAGCAGGGCAAGCTCGAGACCTGGCTCGAGGTCGAGCTCGCGGCGCTCGACGCCTGGGCCGAGGTGGGAGCGATTCCGGCCGAGGCTGTGGCCGAGATTCGCGCCAACGCGACGACCCCGACTCCGGAGCGGGTCGCGGAGATCGAGCGGGTCACCGACCACGACACGGCTGCCTTCGTCGACGCGGTCGCCGAGCAGCTCGGGCCGGTGGGCCGCTACGTCCACTACGGCCTCACCTCCTCGGACGTCGTCGACACCGCGCTCTCGCTGCAGATGCTCGCCGCCGGCAAGCTGATCCTCGAAGGGATCGACCGGGCGCTCGATTTGGTCGTCGCGCGGGCGGAGGAGCACCGGAGCACGATCACGATCGGCCGGTCGCACGGCATCCACGCGGAGCCGATGACCTTCGGCTGGAAGCTAGCCGGGTGGGCCTTCGAGCTCGACCGCAACCGAAGCCGCATCGCGGCCGCGCTCGAGCGGAACCGCATCGGGCAGCTCTCGGGCACGGTCGGCACCTACGCCGCCGTCGACCCGGAGGTCGAGCGGATCGCCTGCGAGCGCCTCGGGCTCGAGCCCGACCCCCTCTCCACCCAGGTCATCGCACGCGACCGCCACGCGGAGTTGATCGGCGGGCTGGCGCTGGCGGCCACGTCGCTCGAGCGCTTCTGCACGGAGATCCGTCACCTCGCGCGCACTGAGGTCGGCGAGGTGGAGGAGCCGTTCGGCCGCGGCATGAAGGGCTCGTCGGCGATGCCGCACAAGCGCAACCCGAAGGTCGCCGAGCGCATCTGCGGCCTCGCGCGCGTCGTCCGCGGCACCGCGCTCGTCGCGCTCGAGAACGTCCCGCTCTGGCACGAGCGCGACATCTCGAACTCCGCCGCCGAGCGCATCGCGATCCCTGACGCCTTCCTGGCGCTCGACTACATGCTCGACCGCTTCGCCTGGATCGTCGAGGGCCTCGTCGTGCACGCCGAGCGCATGCGCCGCAACCTCGACGCGAGCCACGGCTTGCATTTCAGCCACCGCCTGCTGCTGGCGCTCGTCGATGCAGGGCTCGGCCGCGACGAGGCGTACCGGCTCGTCCAGGACTCGGCCATGACCGCCTGGGAGAAGGAGCGCGACTTCCGTGAGCTCGTCGAGGCCAACGACGCGATCACGTCGCGGCTCGATGCCGATGCGCTCGCCTCCGTCTTCGATCTGGATGCCACCGTCAAGCACGTCGACCTCGTGTTCGAGCGGCTCCACGCCCTCGTGCGAAAGGAGGAACCGGTTCATGCCTGAAGCCGTCCACGTCGGGAGCGGGAAGGTTCGCGAGCTGTTCGCTTTGGACGACAATCGCTTGCTCCTCGTCGCCTCCGACCGCATCTCGACCTTCGACGTCGTCCTGCCCACGGAGATTCCGGACAAGGGCCGGGTGCTCACCGGTCTCTCGGCGTTCTGGTTCGCCCGCACGCGCGAGCTCTGCCCCAACCACCTGCTCGGGCTGCGGCCCGATGGGCGGTCGACCGAGTGCAGGCGGCTGGAGATGCTGCCGATCGAGTGCGTCACCCGTGGCTATCTCTCCGGGTCCGGCTGGAAGGATTACCGCACGACCGGCTCGACCTCGGGGCACCGGCTCCCCGAGGGGCTGCACGAGTCCGACAAGCTCGACCGCCCGATCTTCACCCCGTCCACGAAGGCCACAGAAGGACATGACGAGAACATCGACGCGGCCGCGGCGGCCGAACTGGTCGGCGACCAGCGCTTCGCCGAGGTCGAGGAAACCGCGCTCGCGCTCTATTCGTTCGCGTCCTCATTCGCGGCGGAGCGCGGGATCATCATCGCCGACACGAAGTTCGAGTTCGGGCTAGACGAGGACGGCCGGCTCGTGCTCGCGGACGAGGCGTTCACGCCCGACTCCTCACGCTTCTGGCCCGCGGACGAGTACCGGCCGGGCGGCGCCCAGGCGTCGTTCGACAAGCAGTTCGTGCGCGACTACTGCGAGACCCTCGGGTGGGACAAGGCGGCCCCCGGCCCCGAGCTCCCGGACGAGGTCGTGGAGGGGACGCGCGCCCGCTACGTCGAGGCCTTCGAGACGATCACCGGCATCGAGTTCGACGCATATCTCGCCGACCCGGACGTGGTGCTCTCGTGAGGGCGACCGTGCTCGTCCGGCCCAAGCAAGGCATCCTCGATCCGCAGGGCGATGCGGTCGGAAGCTCGTTGCGCCAGCTCGGATTCGCCGTCGACGAGGCGCGCGTCGGGCGGGTCGTCGATCTGGAGCTCGAGGGTTCTGATCCGGCGGCCGCGCGTGAACAGATCGAGCGGATGTGCCGGCACCTCCTGGCCAACCCGCTGATCGAGTCGTACGAGATCTCGCTGGAGGGTCACGAGTGACCGAGGTGCCGCGAGTCGCCGTCATCGTCTTCCCCGGCTCGAACGACGACCGCGACGCGGCCTGGGCCCTGGGTGCGCTCGGCGCGGCGGCGTCGCTCGTCTGGCACGCGGAGAACGACCTGCCGCGCGACACGGCAGGCATCGTCCTCCCCGGCGGGTTCTCGTACGGCGACTACCTCCGCTCGGGGGCGATCGCCCGCTTCGCGCCGATCATGACCGCGGTCGACGCGTTTGCGCGCGACGGCGGGCCGGTGCTCGGGATTTGCAACGGATTCCAGATCCTCTGCGAGGCCGGCCTGCTGCCGGGCGCGCTGCGACCGAACCGCACCCTCACGTTCGTCTGCCGGGACGTGCCCCTCAAGGTCGAGCGCACCGATCTCGCGTTCACCGCGCGTTGTGAGGAAGGCCAGCGGCTCTCGATTCCCATCAAGCACGGCGACGGCTGCTACTTCGCCGACGCGGAGCTGCTCGAGCAACTCGAGGAAAACCGGCAGGTCGTCCTGCGCTACGACGGCGAGAACCCGAACGGGGCAGTCGCGGACATCGCCGCGGTCGCCAACGAGTGGGGCAACGTGATGGGCCTGATGCCCCATCCCGAGCACGCGGTCGATCCGCTCCTCGGCGCCTCGGACGGCGCGCTGATCCTCTCCGGGCTCGTCGACGCGGCCCGCGAACACGCGCTCGTCGCCGCCTAGCGCCTGCTCCTTAGGTCATCGTCAGCACCTCCGCGAGCTGCGGATGCTCTGCCAGCGCCCCGCGCAAGCGCTCGAGGTCGCGCGAGCGGAGCGTCACCGGACCGCGCCGGGCCGTCCCGCCGGTCGAGTACGCGAACCGGAGCAGCCGTTCGCCACGCTCGTTCTCCAGCAGCTGGACGATCGTCGCGAAGCGCTTCTCGCCCGCACGCTGCGGAACGCTCAGCTCTTCGACGAGCGTCGCGGCTCCCCACGGTGTCGCAGCTTTCGTCGCCATGCGAGGCAACGTAGCGAAGAAGGTGTGACGTGTCTGTGACGGCTTCGTGCCGAAAGCGTGTCAGGCGCTCCACCGAAAGCCGGCCGGCGCAACGGCAGGCTCCAGCGGACTCGACGGCAGGCCGGCGCGAGGCTCCCCCGCGTTGAACCCGCTGGGCGCGACGTCGTTCGGCGCATCGGGTGAGAAGACCGATGCGAGGTACTGGATGTGCCCGCGCCCCGGCCCGAGCTCGAACTGGCCGCCGCCGTACGTCCCGATTCCCCGCTCGGCGCAGTAGTCGAACGCATCGAACAGCCGCTCTAGCGTGCCGAACCGCGACGGCTTCACGTTCAGCATCCGCGGCGGCCACGGCAGCGCCTCGATGTCATCCACCGAGTGGATGATCGCGTCCCACGTGACCCGGTCGCGGTGCGACTCCAGCACGGCATCCGTCTCGGGGGTCAGCGCCGGATCCTCGATCCAGGCCTGCGGGAAGCCCGCGGCGACGAGCGCGTAGAGCCGCGGATCGGGTGGGTTGTCCACGACCGTTCCCTCGTACCGGCCCTTCAGATCGACCGAGTCGATCACGCCCATCGCATTGAGCTCGTCCACGAGCGACTGGTCCCAGTCGGACGTCGGATCGAGCTTCGCCTTCAGCCCCGGATAGAGCTCGGCCCATCCGCGCAGCCGGTCGAGCGACGGTGGATTCCCGAGCCGCATCGACACCACGTACGTGACCGGACGCGGCTCGCGCTCGAGCGCTTGCGCGAGCGACGTGCCGGCTTGCCGGAGCGCCAGGTCGAGCGCCGCGCTCTCGTAGGCCCAGCGGCGGTAGTCGCGCTGCGCCTCCATCGCGGGCGGGCTCGGCCACAACTCCATGCCCTCGAGCGCCGCCGAGAAGCTTCGGAGCGTCCAGTCGCCGGCAAGCGGCAGGACCGCGCCGCGGTCGAGCTGGACGTCCTGGTCACCGGCGTTGTACGTCACGTCCTCACCGACGCCCTCCTCCCCGCCGCCGTGCAGGTGCACGACGGTCGTCACGCGCGTGAAGTCGCTGGAGACCGCCTGCTCGAGCCGCTCGAGCTCGTAGGACTCGACCGCGAGCGGCAGGTCGGCGAGGCGGTCGAACATGGCCATCGTGCGAGTCTAGACTCGGGCGATGGCGCCGACTGTCGGCATCGTGAGCCCGGGGGCGATGGGGAGCGCGCTCGCGGATGCCCTCGACACCCGCGTGGTCGCAACGCTCGAGGGGCGCAGCGACCGAACGCGCACGCTTGCGGCCCAGGCGCCGCGCCTCGAGCTTCTCCCCACGCTCGGCGACGTCCTCCGCGCGGCCGACGTGGTCCTGTCGGTTGCGCCGCCAGGCGAGGCGGAGGCTGTTGCCGCGGCGGTCCGGTCGGCCGGCGACGGCTCGCTCTTCGTCGATCTGAACGCAGTCAGCCCCGAGACCGTGCGGCGGCTCGGAGCGGACGTCGACGGCGCGGTCTCGGGCCCACCGCCTTGGCGGCCGGACACGACGCGCATCTATCTCTCGGGCGCGCGGGCCGGCGACGTCGCGAGTCTGCCCTGAACCCGCGTCGAATTGGTCGTGGTGGGCGACCAGGTCGGAACCGCCTCGGCAGTGAAGATGTGCACAGCGTCGGTCTACAAGGGCACTACGGCACTCCTGGCGCACGCCGTGCTGACCGC
>JBDTZN010000099.1:0-6220 GCA_040005095.1 Thermoleophilia bacterium
GGCGCGCCAGCGCGCGAGGAGCGCCGCTGCGAGCCGGAGCGTGAGCAGTGCGGCGCCGAAGGCGAGCAGGACGTCCATCGGCCGCCAGGGTAGTAGCCTGGGCGCGTGCGCACCGCCGCGCTCGTTCTCGCCATGCTGCTCCTCGCGGCCGGAACCGCGGCCTCGGCACGCACACGCGACCACGCCGCGGTTGCGCTCAACATCCTCCCCGCGGGGGAGAACGGCAGCCTCCAGTTCAACCGCAACACGAACGACCAGGCGAAGCTCTACGACGCACTGACGCCCCTCTGGGACAAGGTCACGGACGGCGACCTGAAGCGCCTGTTCAAGCCGGCCACGCTTGGGCTCGGCGGCGCGAAGCCGGCCCGCGTCGAGACGCTGCCGCGGCCCGGCGCAACGATCCTCCGCGACGGCTTCGGGGTCCCGCACGTGCGGGGGAAGACGCAGGCCGACGTGATGTACGGAGCCGGCTGGGCGACCGCGGAGGACCGCGGCCTGCTGCTCGGCCTGATCCGCGGCCCGTCGCGGGTCGCCGCGCTCGACATTCCCGGGGTCGATCCGATCGCGCTGGCACTGAGCGGGAGGTCGTTCGTCCCGAGTGCACAGACCGAGGCGTACCTCGCGAAGCAGGTCACCGACCTGCGCGCCTCAGGAGCCGAGGGACGAAAGCTCGCCGCGCTCATCGACGCCTTCGTCGCCGGGATCAACGGCTACTACAAGGCGACCGGGACACCCGTCCAGCCGTTCACGGCGAACGACGTGGTCGCAGATGCTGCGTTGATCGCGGCGCGCTTCGGCGCGAACGGCGGCGACGAACCGCAGCGGTCTGAGTTTCTCGCCGCACTCCAGCGCGACTTCGGCGCAACGAAGGGCCGCTCGATCTGGGACGACTTGCGCGAGGCGAACGACCCGGAGACGGCGGTGTCGGTGCCGGGACGGTTCCCGTACGCCCTTCCTTCGGGCGTCGCGCCGGGAAGCGTCGTGCTCGAGCCGGGCTCGGTCACCGCCGCGCCCACGCCGCCGGCAGCCGCGATGAGCAACGCGATCCTGATCGGGGCGAAGCGGTCCGCGACCGGACATCCGATCTTCGTCGCGGGCCCGCAGGTGGGCTATTTCTTCCCACAGTTCTTCCTCGAGGCCGACCTGCACGGTGGCGGCTTCGACACGCGCGGCGTGCTCTTCCCAGGAGTCCCGTTCGTCCTGGTCGGACGTGGGCTCGACTTCGTCTGGAGCGCTACGTCGTCCCGGGCCGACAACATTGACGTCTTTGCCGAGACGCTCTGCGGCGGCGACGACGCGCACTACCTCGTGCGCGGCGAGTGCCGCGCGATGACGCTCTTCAACGCGGGTGAGCTCGTGCGCTTCGACGAGCGGACGCCGCTCCGTTTTCGCGAGACCGTGCACGGGCCGGTGATCGGCTACGCGACCGTGCGCGGAGGCGCACGCGTCGCGCTCGCCCTGCAGCGCTCGACGCGCAGGCGCGAGATGCGATCTGTGGGCAGCTTCTACGCGCTCGATACGAACCGCGTGACGTCGGCGCGGAGCTTCCTCCGCACGATGGCCGGGGTCGAGTTCTCGTTCGACTGGTTCTACGCGGACGATCGCGACATCGCGATGTTCTCGAGCGGCCGGCTGCCCGTGCGCGCGCCGGGCACCGATCCCTCGCTCCCCACGATCGGCACCGGCGACTACGACTGGCGCGGGTTCCTGACGCCCGCGCAGCACGCGCAGGGCATCAACCCGGCAAGCGGCGCGATCGTGAACTGGAACAACAAGCCCGCTGCCGACGTGGGCTCGGCCGACGAGAACTGGGCTTACGGGTCGGTCCAGCGCGTCCAGCTCCTGACTGCGGGGGTGGCGGCTCGACGGACGCACACGGTCGCGAGCGTGGCCTCCTTGATGAACAAGGCCGCGACACAGGATCTGCGAGCGGTCGCGCTCGTGCCGACGCTCGCCGAAGTGCTCTCCGGCGCGGCGGCGCCGAGCCCGCGCGCACAGCGGATGCTCGAGCTGCTGCAGGCGTGGACGGCCACAGGCGCGAGCCGACTCGACCGGAACGGGGACGGCACGGTGGACGACCCGGGCGCGGCGATCATGGACGCGGCCTATCCGGGGATCGCCGACGCAGTGATGCGGCCGGTGCTCGGGGCCGACCTCGGTTTGCTCGGTTCGATCGAGGGCGCGAGCGACGACGCGAACGTCCAGGGCTCCGCGTACCTCGACGGCTGGTACGGCTACATCGACAAGGATCTGCGGACGCTCCTCGGCAAGCCGGTGCGCGGTACGTTCACGAACCGCTATTGCGGCGCGGGCGACCGCGTGGAGTGCCGCCGTTCGCTCTGGTCCGCGCTTGACGCCGCGGGAGCCGAGCTGGCGGCGACACAAGGCACGGATCCAGCCGCGTGGCGCGCCGACGCGACCGCAGAGCGCATCCACTTCACGTCGGGGATCCTCCCCGACACGATGCGCTGGACGAACCGGCCGACGTTCCAGCAGATCTTCAGCTTCCGGACGCACCGCAAGCGGTAACCGGCGGGGGAGCTACGCTCCGGTGATGATGCCCGAGAAGCGCTATCTCTTCACGCCGGGGCCGACCCCGGTGCCGCCCGAGGTGCTCGCCGCGCTTGCGCAGCCGATCGTCCACCACCGCGGGCCCGACTTCCGCATCGTCTACGAGCGCTGCCTGGCGCGGCTCAAGGACGTGTTCCGCACCGAGCGCGAGGTGCTGCTCTTCACGGCGTCCGGAACCGGCGGCTTCGAGTCGGCGATCGCGAACCTCGTTACGCCCGGCGACCGCGTCATCGCCGTCACGGCGGGCGCATTCGGCGAGCGCTGGGTGGCGATGGGGGAGGCGTTCGGCGCCGACGTCGTGCCGCTCCGCTACGAGTGGGGCGAGACGCCGTCGCCCGACGATCTTGCGCGCACGCTCGCCGAGGCAGGCGGCGCGAAAGCGGTCTTCCTCGTTCATTCCGAGACCTCGACCGGGGTCGTCGCCGACGTCCAGGCGCTTGCCGCCGTGGCCCGTGAGGCCGGGGCGCTCTCGATCGTCGACGCGGTCTCTAGCCTCGGCGCCGTGCCGCTCGAGACCGACGAGTGGGAGCTCGACGTCGTGGCGACCGGATCCCAGAAAGCGCTCATGTGCCCGCCGGGCCTGGCGATGACGGCCGTGTCCGACGCGGCCTACGCCGCCCAGGGGACAGGAGCGCGCTTCTACTACGACTGGGACCGCACGCTGAAGGCCCAGGCGGCGTTCGACGCTGCGTTTACACCCGCGGTCTCGCTCGTCGCGGCCCTCGACGTCGCACTGGGGATGCTCCTCGACGGCGGGCTCGATTCGGCGTTCGAGCGACACGTGCGGCTCGGCCGGGCCTGTCGCGAGGGGATCAAGGCGATGGGGCTCGAGCTCTTCTCGCCCGACGAGGACCGCGCCTCCGTGGTCACCGCGATCCGCGTTCCCGAGGGCGTGGACGGGACGGAGCTGCTGCTCCTGCTCCGCGACCGTCACGGGGTCACGCTCGCGCCGGGACAAGGGGCCTTGAAGGGCAAGATCTTCCGCATCGGCCACATCGGCTGGTTCGACGTCTTCGACATCACGACGGCGCTCGCCGCGGTGGAGCTCGCGCTCACCGAGCTCGGCGCCGACGTCGAGCGTGGCGTCGCGGTGACGCGGGCGCTCGAAGCGTTCGAGCACACGCGCGTGTGAGGGTCCTCGTCCGGGAGCCAATCGCGGAGGCGGGCGTCGAGCTGCTCCGCTCGAAGTTCGACGTCGACGTGGAATCGGACGGCGACCTCGCCGAGACGATCGGCGGGTACGACGCGATCGTCATTCGCTCGGCGACCAAGCTCACAGCCGACCTGATCGCGCGCGCCGACCGCCTGAAGGTGATCGGACGCGCCGGAGTCGGGGTGGACAACGTCGACGTCGAGGCGGCCACCCGCCGCGGAATCGTCGTCGCCAACGCGCCCGAGTCGACGGTCGTCTCGGCGGCGGAGCACACGATCGGGCTGCTCGTCGCGCTCGCCCGCAACATCCCGCAGGCACACGCCGCGCTGAAGGAAGGCCGCTGGGAGCGCTCGAGCCACGGCGGCGTCGAGCTGGCGGGAAAGACGCTTGGCGTGCTCGGCTTCGGGCGCATCGGCCAGCAGGTCGCGAGTCGCGCAGCCGGGCTCGGGATGCGGGTCGTCGCCTTCGATCCCTTCGTCTCGGCCGACCGGTATCGCGAGCTCGGGGCCGAGCGGGTCGCGACGCCCGACGAGCTCTACGCCGAGGCCGACTTCGTCACGCTGCACCTGCCGCTCACCGACGAGACGCGCCACTCCGTGGGCGCCGAGGCGTTCGCCGCGATGCGCGACGGCGTTCGAGTCATCAACGCGGCGCGCGGTGAGCTCGTGGACGAGGCGGCTCTCGTCGAGGCGGTCAAGTCGGGAAAGGTCGCGGGCGCCGCGCTCGACGTGTTCTCGTCCGAGCCCTACTCCGGCCCGCTGCTCGAGCTGCCGCAGGTCGTCGTCACCCCGCATCTCGCCGCCTCGACCGAGGAAGCGCAGGATCGCGCGGGCGTGATCGTCGCGGAGCAGGTTGCCGCCGCGCTCGAGGGGAAGCTCGTCCCGAACGCGGTCAACATCCCGTCGATCGGCGCGCAAGACCTCGAGGTGCTCGGGCCGTACATCCCGCTGGCCGCGAAGCTAGGTCGGCTGGCGATGGAGCTGGCGGAGGGCCGCGCCGAGCAGATCACGGTCGCGTGCTACGGAGCGCTGTCCGCGTACGACACGCGCCTCCTGACCGTGGCCGCGCTGAACGGCGCCTTCCAGGGCAGGACCGACGTCCCCGTGAACTACGTGAATGCGCCGTTGATCGCCGCCGAGCGCGGGATCGAGGTCAAGGAGGAACGCCGCCGCTCCTCGCGCGACTTCACCAACCTGATCCGTGTCACGGTTCGCGCCGACGGCGAGGAGCTCGCGAGTGCGGGCACGACCATCGGCCGCGACAACCGGCTCTGGCTCGTGAGCGCGCTCGGCTTCGAGCTCGAGACCGAGCTGGCGCCGCTGATGGTCTTCTTCCGCTACGACGACGTGCCCGGGATGATCGGCCGCATGGGGACGCTCTTCGGAGACGCAGACGTGAACATCGCGAACATGGCCGTGTCGCGCACCCGCCGGGGCGGCAAGGCGTTGATGGCGCTCTCGATCGACCAGCAGGCGCCGCCCGAGCTGGTCGAGAAGCTGCGGGAAGGGTTCGACGACGCCCGATTCATCTCCCTCGGCTGAGCCGCGCGGAACGCACTGGGTCGTCCTCCAGTTCGCGGCGATGGCGCTCGTGCTCGTTCTCTCCGGATTCCCGCCGCGGACGCCCACGTGGCTCAGTCTCAGCGGCCTGATCTTCGTCGCCGCCGGCGCGACGTGGTTTGCGCTCGGACTCCGTGCGCTGGGGTGGAACCTCACGGTCTTCCCGCGGCCGAAGCCGCAAGGCGTCCTCGTACAACATGGCGTCTACCGCTTCGCCCGGCACCCGATCTACGGCGGCGGGCTGTTGGTGTTCGTCGGGTTCGGCCTCATCTCCAGCTGGCCGGCGCTCGCCGCAACCGCTTTGCTTGCCTACATCTGGATCGGAAAGTCGCGCGAGGAAGAACGCCGGCTCGAGCAACGCTTCCCGGACTACCCGGAGTACCGCAGCCGCGTGCGCGGACGCTTTCTACCCTGGCTCTAGCCCGGGCTCGCCCTTGCGCGGATCGAGCTTCTTCACGATGGCCACGACCTTGCTGTTGACCTTCTCGACGATCTGGAAACGGCGACGCGTCTCGACGACCTTCTCGATCGAGCCCTCTTCATGCCCGTTCACGAGGATGAAGGTCGTCGGCTCGGCGCGCACGTCCTCGTAGACCTCGAGTGGAACCTCGACGCGATCCACACACGTCGGGTCGGCGCACTCACAGACGAACTCCGCTTGCTCGCTTCCGAATCCTCCGGCGGCCGTCGCGATCCGCTCGTTCACGTCGCGGAACAGCGATTCCGTCCTCGCCATCGACTCAAGTGCTCTCGCCAAGTTCGTCTCCCGTCCGCAGGTTGTCAGGAGAAGAACGTGCGACCTCCGTCAACGGTTGCGCGGCTACCGTTTCGGGCGTGGAATGGCCAGAGTCGGTCGAGCGCGTCGCGGCGTACATCAGGGAGGCAGGCGCGGAGGCGCGGATCGAGGAGTTCGCGGAGGGAACGCCGACCGCAGCCG
>JBDTZN010000100.1:0-6219 GCA_040005095.1 Thermoleophilia bacterium
GGCGCGCCAGCGCGCGAGGAGCGCCGCTGCGAGCCGGAGCGTGAGCAGTGCGGCGGCGAAGGCGAGCAGGACGTCCATGGGCCGCCAGGGTAGTAGCCTGGGCGGGTGCGCATCGCCGGGCTCGCACTTGCAATGCTGCTGCTCGCAGCCGGAGCCGCGGCGTCTGCGCGGCCGCGCGACCACGCCGCGGTCGCACTCAACATCCTCCCGGCCGGCGAGAACGGCAGCCTCCAGTTCAACCGCAACACGAACGACCAGGCGAAGCTCTATGACGCGCTGACGCCCCTCTGGGACACGGTCACGCTCGGCGACGTAAAGCGCCTGCTCAAGCCGGCGACGCTCGGACTCGCCGGTGCGAAGCCGAGCCGGGTCGAGCAGCTGACCCGGCCGGGCGCGACGATCCTCCGCGACGGCTTCGGTGTCCCGCACGTGCGAGGGAAGACGCAGGCCGACGTGATGTACGGGGCCGGCTGGGCGACCGCAGAGGACCGCGGCCTGCTGCTCGGCCTGATCCGCGGCCCGTCGCGGGTCGCCGCGCTCGACATCCCCGGAATCGACCCGATCGCGCTCGCGCTGAGCGGGAGGTCGTTCGTCCCGAGTGCGCAGACCGAGGCCTACCTCGCGAAGCAGGTCACGGAGCTGCGCGCATCCGGAGCGGAGGGACGGAAGCTCGCCGGGCTGATCGACGCGTTCGTCGCCGGGATCAACGGCTACTACCGCGCGACCGGCAGCCCGGTCCAGCCGTTCACCGCGAACGACGTGGTTGCCGACGCCGCGTTGATCGCGGCGCGCTTCGGCGCGAACGGCGGCGACGAGCCCCGGCGCTCGGAGTTCCTCGCGGCGCTCCAGCGCGATTTCGGCGCCGCCAAGGGCCGCTCGATCTGGGACGACCTGCGCGAGGCGAACGACCCGGAGGCGCCCGTCTCCGTGCCGGGCAGCTTCCCGTACTCGTTGCCGTCCGGGGGTGGATCCGGGAGCGTCGTGCTCGAGCCGGGCTCGGTAACTGCCGCGCCGACTCCGCCCGCGGGTGCAATGAGCAACGCGATCTTGATCGGGGCGAAGCGCTCGGCGACCGGGCACCCGATCTTCGTCGCAGGCCCGCAGGTCGGGTACTTCTTCCCGCAGTTCTTCCTCGAGGCCGATCTCCACGGAGGCGGCTTCGACGCACGCGGCGTACTCTTCCCCGGCGTTCCCTTCGTTGTCATCGGGCGCGGCCTCGACTTCGTCTGGAGCGCGACGTCGTCCCGCTCGGACAACATCGACGTCTTCGCCGAGACGCTGTGCGGTGGCGACGACGCGCACTACGTCTTCCGCGGCGAGTGTCGCGCGATGACGACGTTCAACGCTGGCGAGCTCGTGCGACAGGACGACCGGACGCCGCTGCGCTTTCGCGAGACGGTCCACGGGCCGGTCGTCGGCTACGCGCGCACGGTGGCCGGCGCGCGCGTCGCCCTTGCGTTGCAACGCTCCACGCGCGGGCGCGAGCTGCAGTCGTCGCGCACGTTCTACGCGCTGGACACGAATCGCGTGACCTCGGCGCGGAGCTTCCTGCGCACGATGGCCGGGGTCGAGTTCTCGTTCGACTGGTTCTACGCGGACAACCGCGACATCGCGATGTTCTCGAGCGGCCGGCTCCCGGTGCGAGCGCCGAACACGGATCCGTCGCTGCCGACCGTGGGCACCGGCGACTTCGAGTGGCGCGGCTTCCTCACGCCCGCCCAGCACGCGCAGGGGATCAACCCGCCGAGCGGGACGATCGTGAACTGGAACAACAAGCCCGCCGCGGACGTCGGCGCGACCGACGAGAACTGGGCCTACGGCTCCGTTCAGCGCGTCCAGCTGCTGACCGCCGGCGTCGCCGTCCGGCAGAAGCACACCGTCGCAACCGTCGCCTCGCTGATGAACAAGGCCGCGACGCAGGACTTGCGCGCGATCGCGCTCGTGCCGACGATCGCGGAGGTGCTGCAGGGCTCGGCGGCCCCGAGCCCGCGCGCGCAGCGGCTGCTCGAGCTGCTGCAGGCGTGGACGGCCGCGGGCGCGAGCCGCCTCGACCGGAACGGCGACGGCACGGTGGACGACCCCGGCGCGGCGATCATGGACGCGGCCTACCCGGCGATCGCCGAGGTGGTCATGAAGCCGGCCCTCGGGCAGGATCTCGGCCTCCTGCGGTCACTCGAGGCGGCGAGCGACGACGCGAACATCCAGGGCTCCTCGTATCTCGACGGTTGGTACGGCATCATCGACAAGGACCTGCGGACGCTGCTCGGCAAGCCCGTGCGTGGCGCGTTCGCGAACCGTTACTGCGGCCTCGGCGACCTCGCCGCTTGCCGGTTCGCGCTCTGGGTCGCGTTGGAATCTGCCGGAGCCGAGCTCGCCGCGGAGCAGGGACCCGATCCCGCGGCGTGGCGGGCCGACGCGAACGCCGAGCGGATCCGCTTCACCTCCGGGATTCTCCCGGACACGATGCGCTGGACGAACCGGCCGACGTTCCAGCAGATCTTCAGCTTCCGCACGCACCGGAAGCGCTAGCCACGGCGAGAGCTACGCTCCGGAGAGATGCCCGAGAAGCGCTATCTGTTCACGCCGGGGCCGACGCCGGTGCCGCCCGAAGTGCTCGCCGCGCTCGCGCAGCCGATCGTCCACCACCGCGGGCCCGACTTCCGCATCGTCTACGAGCGCTGCCTGGCGCGGCTCAAGGACGTGTTCCGCACCGAGCGCGAGGTGCTGCTCTTCACGGCGTCCGGAACCGGCGGCTTCGAGTCGGCGATCGCGAACCTCGTTACGCCCGGCGACCGCGTCATCGCCGTCACGGCGGGCGCATTCGGCGAGCGCTGGGTGGCGATGGGGGAGGCGTTCGGCGCCGACGTCGTGCCGCTCCGCTACGAGTGGGGCGAGACGCCGTCGCCCGACGATCTTGCGCGCACGCTCGCCGAGGCAGGCGGCGCGAAAGCGGTCTTCCTCGTTCATTCCGAGACCTCGACCGGGGTCGTCGCCGACGTCCAGGCGCTTGCCGCCGTGGCCCGTGAGGCCGGGGCGCTCTCGATCGTCGACGCGGTCTCTAGCCTCGGCGCCGTGCCGCTCGAGACCGACGAGTGGGAGCTCGACGTCGTGGCGACCGGATCCCAGAAAGCGCTCATGTGCCCGCCGGGCCTGGCGATGACGGCCGTGTCCGACGCGGCCTACGCCGCCCAGGGGACAGGAGCGCGCTTCTACTACGACTGGGACCGCACGCTGAAGGCCCAGGCGGCGTTCGACGCTGCGTTTACACCCGCGGTCTCGCTCGTCGCGGCCCTCGACGTCGCACTGGGGATGCTCCTCGACGGCGGGCTCGATTCGGCGTTCGAGCGACACGTGCGGCTCGGCCGGGCCTGTCGCGAGGGGATCAAGGCGATGGGGCTCGAGCTCTTCTCGCCCGACGAGGACCGCGCCTCCGTGGTCACCGCGATCCGCGTTCCCGAGGGCGTGGACGGGACGGAGCTGCTGCTCCTGCTCCGCGACCGTCACGGGGTCACGCTCGCGCCGGGACAAGGGGCCTTGAAGGGCAAGATCTTCCGCATCGGCCACATCGGCTGGTTCGACGTCTTCGACATCACGACGGCGCTCGCCGCGGTGGAGCTCGCGCTCACCGAGCTCGGCGCCGACGTCGAGCGTGGCGTCGCGGTGACGCGGGCGCTCGAAGCGTTCGAGCACACGCGCGTGTGAGGGTCCTCGTCCGGGAGCCAATCGCGGAGGCGGGCGTCGAGCTGCTCCGCTCGAAGTTCGACGTCGACGTGGAATCGGACGGCGACCTCGCCGAGACGATCGGCGGGTACGACGCGATCGTCATTCGCTCGGCGACCAAGCTCACAGCCGACCTGATCGCGCGCGCCGACCGCCTGAAGGTGATCGGACGCGCCGGAGTCGGGGTGGACAACGTCGACGTCGAGGCGGCCACCCGCCGCGGAATCGTCGTCGCCAACGCGCCCGAGTCGACGGTCGTCTCGGCGGCGGAGCACACGATCGGGCTGCTCGTCGCGCTCGCCCGCAACATCCCGCAGGCACACGCCGCGCTGAAGGAAGGCCGCTGGGAGCGCTCGAGCCACGGCGGCGTCGAGCTGGCGGGAAAGACGCTTGGCGTGCTCGGCTTCGGGCGCATCGGCCAGCAGGTCGCGAGTCGCGCAGCCGGGCTCGGGATGCGGGTCGTCGCCTTCGATCCCTTCGTCTCGGCCGACCGGTATCGCGAGCTCGGGGCCGAGCGGGTCGCGACGCCCGACGAGCTCTACGCCGAGGCCGACTTCGTCACGCTGCACCTGCCGCTCACCGACGAGACGCGCCACTCCGTGGGCGCCGAGGCGTTCGCCGCGATGCGCGACGGCGTTCGAGTCATCAACGCGGCGCGCGGTGAGCTCGTGGACGAGGCGGCTCTCGTCGAGGCGGTCAAGTCGGGAAAGGTCGCGGGCGCCGCGCTCGACGTGTTCTCGTCCGAGCCCTACTCCGGCCCGCTGCTCGAGCTGCCGCAGGTCGTCGTCACCCCGCATCTCGCCGCCTCGACCGAGGAAGCGCAGGATCGCGCGGGCGTGATCGTCGCGGAGCAGGTTGCCGCCGCGCTCGAGGGGAAGCTCGTCCCGAACGCGGTCAACATCCCGTCGATCGGCGCGCAAGACCTCGAGGTGCTCGGGCCGTACATCCCGCTGGCCGCGAAGCTAGGTCGGCTGGCGATGGAGCTGGCGGAGGGCCGCGCCGAGCAGATCACGGTCGCGTGCTACGGAGCGCTGTCCGCGTACGACACGCGCCTCCTGACCGTGGCCGCGCTGAACGGCGCCTTCCAGGGCAGGACCGACGTCCCCGTGAACTACGTGAATGCGCCGTTGATCGCCGCCGAGCGCGGGATCGAGGTCAAGGAGGAACGCCGCCGCTCCTCGCGCGACTTCACCAACCTGATCCGTGTCACGGTTCGCGCCGACGGCGAGGAGCTCGCGAGTGCGGGCACGACCATCGGCCGCGACAACCGGCTCTGGCTCGTGAGCGCGCTCGGCTTCGAGCTCGAGACCGAGCTGGCGCCGCTGATGGTCTTCTTCCGCTACGACGACGTGCCCGGGATGATCGGCCGCATGGGGACGCTCTTCGGAGACGCAGACGTGAACATCGCGAACATGGCCGTGTCGCGCACCCGCCGGGGCGGCAAGGCGTTGATGGCGCTCTCGATCGACCAGCAGGCGCCGCCCGAGCTGGTCGAGAAGCTGCGGGAAGGGTTCGACGACGCCCGATTCATCTCCCTCGGCTGAGCCGCGCGGAACGCACTGGGTCGTCCTCCAGTTCGCGGCGATGGCGCTCGTGCTCGTTCTCTCCGGATTCCCGCCGCGGACGCCCACGTGGCTCAGTCTCAGCGGCCTGATCTTCGTCGCCGCCGGCGCGACGTGGTTTGCGCTCGGACTCCGTGCGCTGGGGTGGAACCTCACGGTCTTCCCGCGGCCGAAGCCGCAAGGCGTCCTCGTACAACATGGCGTCTACCGCTTCGCCCGGCACCCGATCTACGGCGGCGGGCTGTTGGTGTTCGTCGGGTTCGGCCTCATCTCCAGCTGGCCGGCGCTCGCCGCAACCGCTTTGCTTGCCTACATCTGGATCGGAAAGTCGCGCGAGGAAGAACGCCGGCTCGAGCAACGCTTCCCGGACTACGCGGAGTACCGCAGCCGCGTCCGCGGGCGCTTTCTACCCTGGTTCTAGCCCGGGTTCGGCCTTGCGCGGGTCAAGCTTCTTCACGATGGCCACGACCTTGCTGTTGACCTTCTCGACGATCTGGAAGCGGCGCCGCGTCTCGACGCCCTTCTCGATCGAGCCCTCTTCGTGTCCGTTCGCGAGGATGAAGGTCGTCGGCTCGGCACGCACGTCCTGGTAGACCTCGAGCGGGACCGCGACGCGCTCGACACACGTCGGATCGGCGCACTCGCAGACGAACTCGGCGTCCTCGCTGCCGAACCCTCCGGCGGCCGTCGCGATTCGCTCGTTCACGTCACGAAACAGCGACTCCGTCTTCGCCATCGACTCAAGCGCTCGTGCCAAGTTCGTCTCCCGTCCGCAAGTTGTCAGGAGAAGAACGTGCGACGTGCTATGGCGGTTGCGCAGCTACGGTTTCCCGCATGGAATGGCCCGAGTCCGTCGAGCGGGTCGCGGCGTACATCAGGGACGCAGGCGCGGAGGCGCGGATCGAGGAGTTCGCGGAGGGAACGCCGACCGCAGCCG
>JBDTZN010000101.1:0-6136 GCA_040005095.1 Thermoleophilia bacterium
CGGCGAACTCGGCGGCGGCCCGGATCAGGTGCAGCGCGTCCATGCGCACCGCGTGTCCGGTCGGGTCGGCGGACTGCGTCCGGCCCGCGGCCTGGAGCACGCGGAGCTGCGCCTGGAGCTGCGCAGCATGGCGCCGGAACGAGTCGAATGCGTCTCGAACTGCGTCGGGATCGATACCGTCGCCCGAGCGCGGCAGGTCTTCGATCCGCGGCAGCGAGGTCAGCGCCGGTGCTGCGGGACGTCCGGGTGCCTCTGACGACATGTTTCCTCAATTCTCGCGTTGGCCGGCACGCGCCGGCGGGGTTACCGAAAGTATCAGTCCTTCATCGGCCGTTACCAGAACCCTCTTGATTCTGAGGAGGAGCCACGATCGCGATGCCGAGCTCTACGAGCTGGTCGGCGGGCGCGTCGCTCGGCGCGCCGGTCATCGGATCGACCCCGGCCTGGTTCTTCGGGAAGGCGATCACATCCCGCAGATTCGGCTCTCCTGCGAGCACCATGCTCATCCGGTCGATCCCGAAGGCGATCCCACCGTGCGGCGGCGCGCCCATTCCGAGCGCGTCGAGCAGGAAGCCGAATTTCGCCCGCTGTTGCTCGGCGTCGATCTCGAGCAGGTCGAAGACGCGTGATTGCATCCCCGGCTCATGGATCCGGAAAGAGCCGCCGCCGAGCTCGTTCCCGTTCGCGATGAGGTCGTACGCGTTCGCGAGGGCGTGGGCCGGATCATTGTCGAACCGCTCCTCCCAGTCGGGCAGCGGACGGGTGAACGGATGGTGGACCGCGCCCCAGCGGCCCTCCTCCTCGTGCCACTCGAACATCGGAAAGTCCTCAACCCAGAGGAAGTCGAACCGGCCTTTCTCGATCAGCCCGAGCTGCTCGGCGAGGTGGAGGCGCAACGCGCCGAGCACGCGCGAGGTCGTCTCCCAGCCGTCGGCGGCAAACAGCAACGTCGATCCGGATGGGGCGTCGAGGGCGTCCAGCTCCTCCTTGGAGAGGAACTTCGCGATTGGCGAGCGGACCTCTCTCTGGGCGTCGTAGACGATGTACGCCAACCCCTTCCCGCCCCACTCCTTGGCGAATTGCTCGAGCTTGTCGAGCTCGGCTCGCGAGAGCTCGCGGTCCACGACGATGTAACGCACCGCCTCGGCGTTGGCGAAGACGGCGAACTCCGAGCCGCGCGTGATCGCTGTCGCGTCGTGGAGCTCGAGCCCAAAGCGAGTGTCCGGCTTGTCGGACCCGAAGCGCGCGTCTGCCTCCGCCCAGGTCATGCGCGGGAACGGGATCTCCACTTCGACGCCGATGCACTCCCGCCAGATGGTCTGAATCATCTGCTCCATCAGCGCGTAGATGAACTCCTTGTCGGGGAACGCCATCTCGACGTCGAGCTGCGTGATCTCCTGCACCCGGTCAGCCCGCAGGTCCTCGTCCCGGAAACAAATCGCGATCTGGTAGTAGCGCTCGAAGTTCGCGATTACGAGCAGCTGCTTCGCGATCTGGGGCGACTGCGGAAGCGCGTAGAACCGGCCCTTTTGCAGGCGCGCCGGCACGAGGAAGTCGCGTGCGCCCTCCGGGGTCGGCTTCCACAGGATCGGTGTCTGTATGTCGACGAAGTTCGCGCCCTCCATCACCCGCCTGATCGTCCCGACCATTTGGCCGCGGAGCCGGATGTTGCGCTGGAGCTTCTCGCGCCGAAGGTCGAGCCAGCGATACCGGAGGCGGAGCGTTTCATCAACGTTCTCCTCTTCGAGCTGGAACGGAAGCGTCGTCGATCGCGACACAATCTCGAGCCGGTCGACTTGCACCTCCACCTCGCCGGTAGGCAGGTTCGAGTTCACCGCTTCGGGCGCGCGCGCGACAACCTCGCCTTCCGCCTGCAGCACGAACTCGTTGCGGATCTCGTGCGCGCTCGCAGCGGCTTCCGGAGCGCGTTCGGGGTTGATCACGAGCTGGCAGATCCCGGAGCTGTCGCGGACGTCGACGAAGACGAGCCCGCCGTGGTCGCGGCGCCTCGCGGTCCAGCCCGCGAGGACTACACGCTCGCCGATGTCCTTCGGGCGGAGTTCGCCCGCAGAATGGTCGCGCCAGCTCATCGGCTCAACCTAGCGACGAGCTCCGCGGTGGGGACGCGCTCGTCGTCGGCACCCTGGCGGCGCAGGACGGACTGCTCGCCCTCGACGATCACGGTCGTCGCCGCTCCGAGCCGCTGCGCTTGGGTCAACTGGCCCTTGAGCGAGCGTCCGGCGTAGTCGGTGTCGACGCTGAGACCCTTGCGGCGGAGCTCCGCGATCACCGTCAGCGTCTGCGCGCGGGCGCCGGCGTCCTCGGACGCGACGAAAACGTCGATGCTCGGCTGATCGGCCTCGAAGCCCGCCTCCTCCATCGAGATCAGCAGCCGCTCGATCCCCGCCCCGAATCCGATGCCCGGCGTCGGTGGGCCGCCGATCTCCTCGATCAGGCCGTCGTAGCGCCCGCCGGCGGCGATCGACGACTGCGCTCCGATCGCCTCGTCGACGAATTCGAAGGCCGTGCGCGTGTAGTAGTCGAGTCCACGGACGAGCGTGGGCACGATGGTGTAGCGCACGCCGTACGAATCGAGGAGCTCGCGCACGCGCGCAAAGTGCTCGCTGCACTCGTCGCACAGCGACTCCCCGATCTTCGGCGCCGCCTGCAGCGCCTCGCGGACGCTCGGGTTCTTGACGTCGAAGACGCGCAATGGGGAAGTCTCGCGCTTGGCGCGCGCGTCGGCGTCGAGCTCGGAGTCGTGCTCGTCCAGCCAGGCGTTCAGGCGCTCGAGGTAGGCGGGCCGGCACTTCGCGTCACCGATCGAGTTCAGCTGGAGCTCGTAGTTGGTCACGCCGAGCCGGCGCAGGAGCTCGGCGTAGAGCTGGATCACCTCGGCGTCGAGCGCGGGGTCGTCGGAGCCGATCGCCTCGACGGAGAGTTGGTAGTGCTCGCGGTAGCGGCCGCGTTGGGGGCGGTCGTAGCGATACATCGGCGCGATCGTGTAGAGCTTCTGCGGCTGCGGCTCGCGATGCAGTCCGTGCTCGACGTAGGCGCGGCAGATCGGCGCGGTCGCTTCGGGGCGGAGCGTCAGCTGGCGTCCACCCCGATCCGGGAACGTGTACATCTCCTTCTGGACGATGTCCGAGCCCTTGCCGGAGGTGCGGGCGAAGAGCTCGGTGTCCTCGAAGCCGGGCGTCTGGATCCGGCGGTAGCCGTAGAGCGCGCAGACGCGCTTCATCTCCTCCGCCACCCGCTGCCACTTCGGCTGGTCTCGCGGGAGGATGTCGTGCGTTCCGCGGGGCGCCTCGAACTTGGTCACGAGCTATGCGGGCCAGCCGGGCGCATCAGGGCGAGGAGTCTAACCCGCCCCCAACGAGCCCCAGGGGTCCCCCGTGACCCCCTGCGGGGACCGTACCGGTGAAGATGTGGCGTGTCTGCGACGAGACGACGCCGGAATCGTGACAGATCGCCCACGGGATGCATGGCGTAGGATGCCGCGCGCCATGCGGAGCTGGAACCTGGTCGAGATCGACACGCCGGAGGGAAGCCGATCGCCGGTCGTGCTCCACTCTGGGGAGGCTCGCGCCGTCCTGATCGGGCTCGCGCCGGGCCAGGCGCTCCGCGAGCACGAGGTCAAGGAGCAAGCGTTCGTCACGGTGGTCGAAGGACGGGTCCGGGTCGAGGCCGGCGGCGAGACGACCGAGGCGGAGGTCGGATCGTTGTTCGTCTTCGATCCCGAGGAGCGGCATTCGATCGCCACGGACGAGGGTGCGCGGATCCTGATGGTGCTCGCTCCGTGGCCGGGCGAAGGGCACTACCGCGGCGGACGCCGCGAGCCCGACGCTGCTAGCGGCTAGCTCTTGCCCTCGTCCGGCGTGTTGCCGAGGCGGCGTTGGTACGTGCGCCACGCGAGTCTGTCCATCACGTAGCTGAACGGCAGGAAGAACGCGAGGAGCATCGCCGTCTGGAACAGCCGGCCTGGGACACTCAGCTGCTTGCCGCCGCCGATCAGGCTCAGGGTGAGGTACATCACGGGAGCAAAGAGCAGGCCGCGCTTGAGCACCCGCTGGAAGGACGGCGGCTGAATCGTCCGCCCGCCACGCCGCGTGGGCTGGCGGCGCGAGCCGCGAGTCGGGACGCTCTTCGTCGCGCGGTCCGCTTTGAGCTCGGCAGGATCGACCTCGACCTCCTGGCCCTCGTCGTCGACGTACACGTACTCGTACTCGTGCCGCCGCTCCTTTTGCTGCCGCCGTCGTTGCTTCCTTGTGGGCACCCGCCTAGCCTAACTCGCGCAGGCGGCCCGCCAGAACGACCGACTGGACGACGGGGCCGCCGAGGTGATAGCCGAGGTAGCGCCAGTCGGGAGCAGCCAGGAGCGTGAGATCCGCCCGGTAGCCCGGCGCGATCCGCCCCTTGCGGTCAGCCCGCGCGAGAACGTGCGCGGCGTTGACCGTGCACGCGCTCAGCGCCTCCGCCGGGGTGAGCTTCAGCTGCGTCGAGGCCAGCGAGCAGGCGTGGGGAAGGCTCTCGCAGAATGCGCTGCCGGGATTGAAGTCGGTGGCGATCGCGACTGCCGCCCCGGCTTCGACGAGGGCGCGGGCAGGCGGCATCGGGCGATCGAGGAACAGCGCGCTCACCGGCAGGAGCACCGCCGTCACGTCGCTCTGCCCGAGCGCGCGGACACCTTCCGGGCCGGTCGCCTCCAGGTGGTCGACCGACCGCGCGCCGAGCTCGATCGCCAGGGGGACGGCTCCGCTTTCGGTGAACTGGTCGCCGTGCAGGCGCAGTGCAAGCCCCGCTGCCGCGCAGGCTTCGAGGTAGCGCCGGGCCTGCGTCGCGTCGAACGCGCCCCGCTCGAGGAAGACGTCCGCGGCCTCGGCCAGCTTGGCCGCCTCGGGCAGCACCTCGGCGAGCGCGAAGTCGAGGTACGCGTGCGCGTCGTCGAACTCCGGTGGGACCGCGTGGGCGCCGAGCCACGTCGGGATCCCGCCGGCAGCTCGGATCGCCCGCAGGGACGCGAGCTCGGTGTCGCGGTCGAGCCCGTACCCGGATTTCGCCTCGAACGTCGTCGTCCCGGCGCGGATCATCGAGTTGCGGTGGCGCTCGACCGCGGTGACGAGACCGTCCTCGCCCGCGGCGCGCGTAGCCCGCACCGTGGAAAGGATCCCGCCGCCGGCCGCATGGAGCGCCTCGTACGAGGCACCGGTTGCGCGCAGCGAGAACTCCTCCACACGGTCACCCGCGAAGCACGCGTGCGTGTGACAGTCCACCAGTCCGGGGACGGCACAGAGACCCCGCCCGTCGAGCTCCTCGACAGGATCGGCGAGCGCCGGCAGATCACGCATGCGCCCCACGGCCGCGATCTCGCCTCGCTCGCAGAGCACATAGGCGTCCTCGAGCACATCGACGTGTCCCAGCGCCTGCCCGCGCAGGGGAGCATCGCGCCCGGCAGGGCTCGCGACCTGCTCGAGGTCGCGGACGAGGAGCCGCTCGGGCCCCGGCGCCGGCTCGCTCAAGCGCCGGTCGGACGCATCGGCGGCTCGAGGCCGTGGGCTGCCGCGGCGTCGATCGCGTCGGCGTAGCCCGCGTCGACGTGCCGCATCACACCGCTGCCAGGATCGGTCGTGAGCACGCGTTCGAGCCGTTCAGCCATCTCGTCGGTGCCGTCGGCGAGGACGACCATCCCGGCGTGGATCGAGTTGCCGATGCCGACGCCGCCGCCGTGGTGGACGCTGACCCAGGTCGCGCCCGCGGCCACGTTCAGGAGCGCGTTGAGGATGGGCCAGTCGGCGATCGCGTCGGAGCCGTCCAGCATCGCCTCGGTCTCGCGGTAGGGCGAGGCGACCGAGCCGGAGTCGAGATGGTCGCGACCGATCACAACGGGCGCCTGAACGCGGCCCGAGCGCACGAGCTCGTTGATCGCGAGCCCTGCCCGGGCGCGGTCTCCAAGGCCGAGCCAGCAGATTCGGGCCGGAAGACCCTGGAACGCCACGCGCTCGGGGGCCAGGTCGAGCCAGCGCTGGAGCAGCACGTCGTCGGGGAAGAGTTGCTTGAGCTCCTCGTCGATCGCTGCGATGTCGCTCGGCTCGCCCGAGAGCGCCGCCCAGCGGAAGGGGCCGACGCCGCGACAGAA
>JBDTZN010000102.1:0-6118 GCA_040005095.1 Thermoleophilia bacterium
TCACGCCCGCCGGGATCGTCGCCGGGGTCGTCGTGGTCGTCGTGGTCGTCGTGGTCGTCGTGGTCGTCGTGGTCGTCGTGGTGGTGGTCGTTCCGGGCGGGTCCTGGGCGCTCGAGGCGAGGACGGCAGCAGACAGCATCCCCGCGCCTGCACAGGCTGCGAGGAGGACGATCGAGATCAGGGCCGCGCGTTTCAGGTCAGTGCCTCGGAATCCAGCGGGATGATAGCGACGCCGCAGCCGGAATCCGGCGTCCTCCAGGGGAAAATCAGCGCGGGGCGGTCGGGAGCAGCTGCTGGTCCGCGTTGGCGCCGCGCGCCGCGTACTCGACGATCATCCGGTCGGTGACCCACTCGACGGGCGCACGGTCGTCCGTCCACGGGTCCGCGGCGGGCTCGACCGGCCGCAGCTGCCGCTCCAGCAGGGCCATAAGCGGCCGAAGCTGCGCCGGGGCTCGCCGCAGCCGCGCCGGCTCGACGGGAGCCGTGAAGCCGAGCACGAGCCGGTTGAACCGAAGCGCGGGCCACATGCGTACATACGGGAAGACGGTGGCGAGAGTCCCCGCAACGCCGCGTGCGAGCCGGTCGTCGCCGGGCACCGTGGCGACATTCAGCGCGACGATGCCTCCGGGTCGTAGATGCTCGCGGACGAGCCGGAAGAACTCCTGCGTGGCGAGGTAGAACGGCACGTACGGCTGCCGGTAGGCGTCGATCGCGATCACGTCGTAGCGCGCGCTCGTGCGCCGGAGGAAGGGCCGCGCGTCGGCCGTGATCACCCGTAGGCGCGGGTTCGAGCCGAGCCCGAGGAAGCGGCGCCCGGCCTCGCTGACCGCCGGATCGAGCTCCACGCCGTCGATCCGCGCCTGCGGGTAGAAGACGCCGTAGGCCCGAGCGGTCGTGCCGCCCGCGTTGCCGAGGATCGCGACGCGCTCGACGGGCCGTCCGAGTAGCGGCGGGACCGCGAGGAACATGTCCCACTCGTTGCCGGTCAGCACGGTGTCGCGGCGCCATTCCGAGTGGATCGCAAGCCCTTCGTTGAGATAGAGGCGCCGCACGCCGCCCTCGTCGACGACCTGGATGAACTGGTACCGCGACTCGTGCTCGTAGAGGAGCCCCGCGCTCGCCTTCACGGCGCCCGGCGGGAGAGCGAACAGCGCCGCGGGGACGAGCGCGACCGCCGCGAAGCGCCGCCCGAGCACAAGCGTCCCGCCCAGCGCGAGGACGACGGCGGTTGCGAGCAGAGTGCGCTGCGTGCCGAGCAACGGGATCGCAACGAGCGCCGGGACGAACGTCCCGAGCAGGCTCCCCGCGGTGGAGAGCGCGAAGATCCGTCCCGCGACCTGGCCCGCGCGCTCGAGGTCGACGATCGCGAGGCGGATCGCGAACGGCGCGACGGCGCCGAGCAGGACGACCGGCGGCGCGAAGAGCAGCAGCGCGCCGAAGAACGAGCCGATCGCCGCGCCGGCGTCAACGCGGTCGAGCGCGCCGGTCGACGCGTCGAGGAACGGCCTCGCCACAAACGGGACGACGGCGACGAAGCAGGCCGCCCCGGCCACGAGCCCGCCGAGGAGCGCACGGCTCGGGCGGCGATCCGCCAGCCGTCCGCCGAGCCAGTACCCCACCGCGAGCGCCGCGAGCACGAGCCCGATGATGTTGGCCCAGACGATCGTCGAGGAGCCGAAGTAGGGCGCGAGCAGCCGCGACGCGCAGATCTCCGTCGCCATCGACCCGGTCCCGGCGGCGAACACAAGGCCATACAGGCGCCTTTCCACGTCAGACTCGTTTGATCGCCACGACCGCGCAGTCGTCCGGCAGCTCACCGCCGGCGAAGGCGCGACAGTCTTCAACGACCGCGCGGGCAAGCGCCTCCGGCGGCAGCTCGTGGCGCTCCGCGAGCAGCGCGTCGAGGCGCTCCTCGCCGTACAGCTCGCCCTCGCGACGCGCTTCGACCACGCCGTCGGTGTAGAGCACCACGGTGGAGCCGTGCGGCAGCGCCTCCTCGACCTCGTCATAGGTCTGGCCGCCGTCGACCCCGAGCGCGAGCCCGCGCGCGTCGATCCCACTCACGGCGCCATCGGGCTGGACGAGACGCGGCGGCGGATGACCCGCGCAGGCGCAGGCGACGCGGCCCTCGGCCGGATCGAGCGTCACGTAGGCCATGGTGATGAATTTGCCGGGCGCGATCTCCCCCACCACGACCTCGTTCGCAGCGGCGAGGAACTCGGCCGGCGCCGAGTGCTCGCGCGCGAGGGAGCGGAAGACGAACTTCGCCATCGCCATGTCCGCTGTCGCGTCGATCCCGTGGCCGGTGACGTCGCCGAGGACGACGGCCAGCCGGCCGCTCTCGAGCTCCATGAAGTCGTAGACGTCGCCGCCGACGTCGACGCGTGCCGACGACTCGTAGACCGCGCCGAGCTCGAGTCCCTCCAGCTCGGGGTGCGTGCGGGGGAGCAGCGAGCGCTGCATCGTGTCCGCGAACTCCTTTTGCTGCTGGTAGAGGCGCGCGTTGTCGAGCGCGAGCGCGGCCTGGCCGGCGATGGTGAGCGCGAGGCCGATCTTCTCGTCCGTGATCGGGAGGCCTGGACGCAGCGAGACGATCGTCAGCGAGGCGAGCACCTCCCCGGGCGTCGCGATCGGGAGCATCGCCGCGGTGGATCCCTTCTCGAGGAACGGCACGAGCAGCGAGTGCGGCTGACCGAGGTCGCGCGCCGTCTCGGCGTCGAGGATCAGCGGCTCGGCCAGGCGGTAGAGACGCTTTGCCGCCGCTGCGAGCACCGGAACCGGGCGCTCGAGGATTGCTGCGACCGGCTCCGTCAGCCGTTTGTCGCCCACGTGGAGCGCCCGCGGCAGGAGCCACTCGCCGCGGCCGTCGGGCATCCTGATCACCGCGGCGTCGACGTCGAGCAGCTCGACGGCTGTCTCCGCGAGCGTCTCGAGCGTCCGCTCCAGCGACAGGCTCTGCGCGAAGGAGCGCGAGATCTCGTAGAGCGCGCGCAACTGCCTCGCCGTCTGCTGCTCGGCCGCGAGGGCGCCGCGAAGCTCCTCGCCCAGCTGCTTGGCCTGTTCGTGAAGCTGCGCGTTCTGGACGGCGACCGCAAGCTGCGAGGCGAGCGAGAGCAGCAGCGACGACTCGTTGCCCGTCAGCGCGCGGCCGTGGCGCGGATACACCGCCAGCAGCCCGATCGCCTCGTCGTGCACGAGCAGCGGCACGGCGAAGGCGTCCTCGATGCCGGCTTCCGCAGCGGCGTCCTCGAGTCCCGCCAGCGCCGGATCGGTTCGGGCGCCCTCGAGATAGAGCATCCCCCGGCCGCGGAACGGGCCCAGCGCGAGGTCGAGCAGTCGCTCGGCGACGCGAACGTGCGGGCCGGCGAGGCCACGGCCGGCCGCCGCCGTCAAGCGTCCGTCCTCGCGGAGGTAGACGGCGACGGCCTCGGTGTCGAGCAGCTCGGCGACCCGCTCGACGGCGGTCTCGAGCGTGTGCACGAGCGACAGCTGGGCGATCGCTTGCCCCACGACGGTGAGCAAAGCGCGCGTTCGCTCGAGCTCCTGGGCGATCGTGTCCGAGCGTGCGCCCGCCCGCAGCGCGTGCGCAGCTCGCACGCCGAAGGTCGCGAGCCGGCCGAGCAGCTCCTCGTCCGGTGCGTCCCCCGGCTCGAAGACGAGCTGCAGGACACCCATGGGCGGCTGGCCGAGCGGCAGCGACGCGACCGCCGCAGCGGCGGTTTCCGACACGACGACGGGCTGAGTCTGGCCGCGCACCTCCTCTGCAGCGGCGCGGAGGTCTTCGGACGCAGCGACGCCGAACGCGCCGACGAGCGCTGCCGGCTCGCCGTTGTCCGCACGCCAGAGCGCGCTTCCGGTCGCGCCGGTCGCCTCCGCGGCGAGCCGCGCGACCTGGTCGGTGGCACGGCCCATATCCGCTCCTGCAGCGAGGGCGTCACCGGCAAGGGACAACGCGTCGTCCGCGGCCGGGCGCGCCGGGATGCCGTCGAGGCCGAAAGCCCGCAGCGCAAGCGTCAGCTGCGTGGCCGCAAGCCGGGCGAGAGCGCGCTCGCCGGGGCTGAACGGACTGCGTGCGCGCATGAGCTCGAGCGCGCCGAGTCGTCCGGCCGGCACGAGCAGCACATGCTCGGCGCCGGCTCGCAGCGCAGCCCGCCGCACCGCCTCCGGCAACACCTCGGGCTCCAGAGTCTCCGCAACCGGAAGCTCGTCGAGGTCGTAGCGCGATCCAACCAGCTCGGCGCGCACTGCAGCCGAATCGGCAGCCACGGCAACCGCGACGAGGCAGCCGTCGGCCGCGTCGACCGCGCGGGCGATCGCCACGTCGGCCTGCGTGGCCGCAGCAAGCCCGTAGGCGATCGTCTCGAGCGCCTCCGCCGCGGTCGCTGCGTCGACGATGTTCGCGCTCGCGTCTGCAAGCGCTGCCAGAGCCGCACCCGGAATCGCGTCCGCATCGTGCGCGCGGCGCTCAGGCTCGACGATCACGGGACTCAGTATGGCTCCTGCACCGGTTTCCCCAGCCGTTCTGGTGGTGCGGAGCGCGCTTCCCGCCTAGACTTCGCGGATGGCCTCGCCCGCACGTCGGTCGCACGAGCCTGAGGCGCCGCCGGTCGACCCGCACGCCGTCGATCTGGCGTACCGGCGGGAGCGCGCGCGCCGACGCGCACGCGCCGAGCGAACCCGGGCGAACAAGCACGCGAGCCTGCGCTTTTGGCTCGTGGTGCTCGTGTTCGTCGTCGGACTGCTGGTGCTGACCGGCGTGGTCTGGCGCGCGATCCAGTCGCTCTTCGGTCTCTAGCTCAAGTTCCTCGTGAACGGGCTCCAGGAGCTCTGCTCCCACGACTCGCCGGCGCACATGGGACAGGCCGGCAGAACGCTGAAGACCGCGATCCCATAGCCGCATTCCGCGCAGTGATATTCGCCCTTCGCCGGCTCGCCGGTGCCGAAAAACGGCACGAAGTCACCCTCCTCCACGGTCCCGGGCCGCTGGACGCCGTCGACCATGTGACCCCCTTTCGCCCACAGTAGTCGTGACTTCGTCGCCTTCGAATGCCCATACTACCCGCGTGCAGACGCCAGAGCCTGAGCCCTGGGGCATAGAGCCCGACCCGGTCGAGCCCAGCAGCGCAATCCGCCCTCCCGCCGGGCTCTGGGCACTCGGCGAACGCCTGACCTGGATCGCCGGGCTCGTGTTGACCCTGAGCCCGTTCATGGACTGGTATGCCGGGCGCGAGGCGGGCGCGGGCGGCTTCACGCTCAGCGTGATCGGCTGGCACACCGGGGCGCTCGGAAAGCTCGTCTTCCTGATCGGGGCGCTCCTGCTTCTTCTGAGCGTCGCGCGCGAGTTCGGTGTGGAGCTGCCGCCCGTGGTGCCTGAGAGCCTCGTCGTGATCGCGCTCGGATCGCTCGCGACGATCTTCGTCATCGTCCGGTTGATGTCGATTCCCGACACGTTCCTGCCGGCCAGCGGCCGGGGGATCGGGATCTACATCGCGCTCATCGCGTCTCTGGCGGTGATCGCCGCAGGCCTCCTGCGAGCCGGAGAAGAGCTGTAGCGACCAGGAGCCCGAGGAGGGCTCCCCCGAGCACGTCGAGGGGGTAGTGCACGCCGACGTAGACGCGCGAGAAGGCGATCGCGGCCGCGAGGAGATAGAAGAGCCAGGCGCGCTCGGGGACGGCGCGGGCCAGGACGAGCGCGGCCGCAAAGCTCGTGGCGGAGTGCCCGGACGGGAAAGAATGATCGTTCGGCAGGTGGACGAGCGGGTCGGGGGAGGGATCGCGCAGCGGCGGGCGATCGACGCGGATAACGGACTTCAGCCCGAACGCGATCAGATCGGCTGAGGCGACCGCGCCAACGGTCAGCAGGAGCAAGCTGGGGCGGCGGAGCAGGAACGCCACCAGCGCGGCGATCCCGATCCACACGAGGCCGAGCGTGCCGATCCGCGAGAGGCCGACGAAGACCCAGTCGAGCCAGCCGACCCGGTGCAGGACGACGAAGCGCTCGAGGTGTCGGTCGAGGTGGGTCATGTGGCGCGCTGGCCTCCGGCCGGTCGACCGGTCGGTTCAGACGGACGCGCGGGGACCCGCGCGTCCTGAGGACGGCACCGCAAGCGGCGCCTCA
>JBDTZN010000030.1:0-20571 GCA_040005095.1 Thermoleophilia bacterium
ACGTCGTGGCGGCGGACGGGCTGCAGCGTCACCTCGGCGGCGAGCTCGGGCTCTGCCACGATGTCGAAGAGGCCGTGCGTCTTACGGATCTCGCGGTACTCCGGCAGCGAGCGACCGGCCTGGCGCATGAACCAGACGGGCGTGCGCTCGACGGGTTCACGCCGCGCCGCGCGGACGAGAAGTGGCTCGGTCATCGCGCTTCTACACTAGCTTCGGCCCATGGTGCAGATCGTCCCCGCAGGACCGCTGGCCGTTCGCTGGGGCGAGCGCCTCGACGTGCCTCCGCTGCGTGCCGGCGCGCTCGCCGTGGCGCGACTCGAGCTCGAGAACGCTGGGTCCGCGACGTGGCTGCCGGACGGGCCGAGGCGCGTCTGTGTCGGCTACCACTTCCTCGACGAGCTGGGGAACCCGATCGTCTGGGACGGGCTCTGGACACGTCTCCCCGGGACTATCGAGCCGGGACAGCGCGCCGAGGCCGAGGTGAACGTCCGGGCGCCGCTCGGACGGGGGCGCTACCGGCTCGCGTTCGACCTGGTCGCCGACAACCGCCTCTGGTTCAGCGAGGTCGGGAATCCGCAGGCGGAGGTCGTGGCGGACGTCCAGCCGCGGATCTCGCGACGCGCGCTGGCGGTGCGGGGGGCGGACGATGGCGCGTTGGCGGGTCTCGACGAGCCTGTCGTTGCGGACGAGTCCGGGGCAGACGCGATCGCGTACCTGGCACCGAGCGTCGTCCCGGCCCCCGACTGGTCGCGCCGCGTCCTCGACGCGCACGCCGAGGGGTACGCCGCCGTGGGCGGGTCGGTCGAAGCGGGCGGCGGTCTCCTGAGGCGCGGATCCGGCGAACTGGAGCCGTGGGCTCCCGGCAGCGGCCGGATCCCCGGCTTCGCCAATTCCCTGCTCTGCCCGTCCGTGCTCGTCGAGCTCGAGCCCGAATGGGCCACGCCGATCGCAGGCCTCCCCGCACTCGTCCCCCCTACGGACGAGCCGTGGCTCTACGACGGGCGAATCGCCCTGCGCGTGCGCTCGCAGCGCCCCTGACGCTCAGAGTTTGTGGCTCTGAGCCACAAACCCCCTGTTCGGGACCTGGCCCGCGTCACGACCTCACGGAACGATGGGAGGCAAGTGTCACGACTTCCGCGATAGTGGCTCTGAGCCACAAAGTCCGACAGCGCCAGGGGGGACGCGCTAGATCTCGACGGCGATTTGGTCGTCCACGCGGTTGAACAGCCACGCGCCTAGGGCCAGGGAGACGAGCGCGGACACCACCAGGTAGACCGCATCTGCGAGACGCGGCAGCTCCCCGAAGAACAACGGATCGCGTATCGCCGAGACCGCCGGCGTCACGAAGTTCGCCCAGTGCAGCACGCGCAGGAGGTCGCCGTGGCTGTGGAACATCGACGGGATCCACAGGATCGGCGTCACGAAGAACCAGGGCAGGAGCAATGCCCCGACGAGATGCTCGATGTCCCGAAAAAGCACGTTCGCCGAAGCGAGCGCCAGCGCAATCCCGCCCGCCAGCCCCACGAGCGCAAGCGAGAGCGGAATCGCGAGCCACTCCGTCGCGCGCACCCGCGGGAGCAGCGCGAAGTTCAGCACCAGCAGCACCCCGAGCATCACCCCGAACGAGACGAGATTCGTCGCGACCACCGACAAAGGGATCAACTGCCGGGGGAAGCGCGTCTTCCGGATCAGGTTCGCGTTGTCGAGCATGCTGCGGCAGGCGACGTGGATCGAGGTCGAGAAGAAGATCCAGACGGCGAGCCCGGAGAGCAGGAAGAGCGCCGGATGATCGACGTTGATCGCCTTCCAGAGCAGCGAGAAGACGAGCAGGTAGATACCGAGCAGGACGAGGGGGTTCACGAGCGTCCATGCGATCCCGAGAACCGAGCCCTTGTACTTCGCCTGCAGGTCGCGTCGCCACAGGTTGGAGAAGAGCTCCCGGTAGCGCAGCAGGTCGAGATACGTCGTCACGGTCGCGCTCTACTCTAGTTTCGGAGCCGGAAACCCGGGCCTACCCAAACATGGCGCTAACAGGGCTTCACTACCCTTCGCCGACGTGACAGCGCTTGCTGCGATCGCCGCGTTGCCCGCCTGCGCGGCGGTCATCTACGCGCTGCTGCGGACGCCGCTGGCGCAACGGACGCTGGCCGCGCCGAGAGGCGATCGCTGGCACGAGCAAGCGACGCCGACGCTCGGCGGAGTGGGCATCTTCGCGGGCTTCCTCGCCGGACTCGGGGTCGCCGCGGCCACGGGCCAGATCGACCTGAACGAACGGCTGCTCGGGATCGTCGGCGGCTGCGGACTCCTCTTCCTCTTCGGACTCCTGGACGACCTCTGGAACCTCCCGCCGGTCACGAAGCTCCTCGCCCAGCTCGGCGCGAGCGCGATCGTGCTGCTCACCGGATTGAAGGTCGAGATCGTCTCCAACAACTGGATCGCGGTTGCGATCGGCGTCGTCTGGCTGGTCGGGATGACGAACGCGTTCAACCTCCTCGACAACATGGACGGGCTCGCCGCGACGCTCGCCGCGATCGCCTGCACGTTCTTCGCGATCGACGCCGTGACCGTCCACCCGAGCCACGCCGTGCTCGCAATCTCCGCGTCGCTCGGCCTGGCCTGCCTCGGCTTCCTGCCCTTCAACCTCCGCGTGCGCGGGCCGGCCCTGATGTTCATGGGCGACTCGGGCTCGCAGGTGCTCGGATTCGCGCTCGGCGTGCTCGGCCTGGCCTCGAGCTACAAGGTCGCGGGGACGACGGTAGCGACGCTCGTGCTTCCGATTTTGATCCTCGCGGTGCCGATCCTCGACACGACGCTCGTGACGATCGTGCGGCTGCTCGAGGGGCGCCCGGTCTACCAGGGCGGGCGCGACCACAGCTCGCACCGGCTCGTCTACCACGGTCTCTCGGAGCGGCGCGCGGTCGTCCTGCTCGGCGTGATCGCGGCGGCGCTCGGCGCCACCAGCCTCGCCTACAACGTCCTCGGGGACGGCCGGATCACGCTCGTCGGCGTGCTGCTCACGTTCGCGCTGCTCGTCCAGTTCGGGAGCTTCCTCTCGAACGCCGAGGAGGCACAGGTGCCCGTGCCGGAAAGCCGGAACGTGCTCCTGCGGACGTTCGTCGTCCACCGCCGCCGCCTGATCGAGTCGCTCGTCGACTTCGCGCTCGTCACCGCGTCGTTCACCGCTGCCTACATGCTGCGGCTCGGCGGGAGCGGCACCGACTCGCAGAAGACCTTCTTCCTCTTCGCGCTACCCGTCCTGCTCGCCGCCCGCTACACCGCGTTCATCCCGTTCGGGCTCTACCGCGGGGTCTGGCGTTATGCCGGGGCCCGCGACGCAACAGCCGTCGCGTCTGCCGTGATCGTGTCGGCGCTCGTCGCGGTCGGCTTCCTGTCGGCGACGCGTCAGTGGAACGACTTCCCGCGCTCGATCTTCGTGATCGACGCGCTGCTCTGCACTGTGCTAATCGGCGCGTCGCGCTTCTGGGAGCGTGCGATCGTGCGCGGCATCTCCTCGCTCACGCACACGGGGCGGCGGCGGACGCTCATCGTCGGCGCCGGACGAGGCGGACGAAGCCTCCTGCGCGAGCTGCGCGAGACGCCCGGCGAGCAGGTCGTCGGGTTCATTGACGACTCGCCGCAGCTCAGGCGAGCGCGCCTGCAGGGAGTTGCGGTGCTCGGCGCCTCCGCGGATCTCCCGCGCGTGCTGGCCCGCGTCGAGCCGGATGCCGTGCTCGTGACGATCCCCGACGCGCCGCGGGAGGTCCTCGACGCGATCGTCGCGGCCTGCGCCGCCGCGGACGTCTACTGCCGCTTCGTCCGCCGCGAGCACCTCGATCCCCGCGTCATCCTGGGCGCCGTAGCCGAATGAGCGCCGCGTCGGCGCGGGGGCGGGCTCCCGCGCGCTCATGGTCGTTCGCGCACTCGGAGCGCCTCTTGGCCGCGGTCCCGGTGCTGACCGTCTTCTTCTGGCTCGCGCTGATCTACAGCTGGGAGTCGTGGGGCCACGTCACTCCGTGGCTCTTCACGGACGAGCTCGAGTCGGCGCAGCTCTCGCGGGCGATCGCCGCGACCGGACACGCGGCGCGGCGCGGGGTGCCGCACGGCTTCCAGTCCCTCTTCAACTACCTGATCGCTCCCGGCTGGTGGTTCTCGGACGCGCACCAGGCCTACGCGGCGATCAAGTACATCGGCGCCTTCACGATGTCGGCGGTCGTGTTCCCGACCTACTGGCTCGGGAGGATGGTCGTGTCGAAGCGCTGGGCGCTGCTCGCCGCGGCGTGCGCGGCGGCGATCCCGGCGATGGTCTACTCGTCGTTTCTCGTCGAGGAGCCGCTCGCGTATCCCTACGCAGCCTTCTGCTTCTTCCTGATCGCCAAGGCGCTCACCCGCAGGACGCGCTGGTGGATCGGCGCCGCGATCTTCACCGCGCTGCTCGCGCCGACCGTACGCGGCCAGCTCGCCGTGATCCCGGGGGTGCTCGTGCTCGCCGCCTGCTTCTGGTGGTGGGGCTCCGAGCGGATGAACGCGTGGCGCACGGGCTGGTCGCGCGGCGACTGGATCGGCGCGTTCGTGCTGATCGCCGGCGCCGTTACGATCCTCAACGCCTACATCTCGCACCACTCCTACGCGTGGTTCGTCGCGACGCTGCTCTACAAGGGCCGCATGATCGACAACGGGTTGTGGGCGGCGGGCGCGCTCACGATCGGCATGGGCGTCTTCCCGGTCATCGCAGGCCTGACCGCGCTCTTCCCGCCTCGGGGCCTGGGCAGAACCGAGGAGGAGAGAGCGTTTCGCTGCGTGGCTTTCGCCGGGATCGGCCTGGTCGGCTTCTACACGGCGGTCAAGGCCGCCTACATCTCGACGGTCTTCTCGACGCTCACTGAGGAGCGGAATCTGATCTACGTCGCGCCGCTGCTAACGATCGGGATGGCGCTCGTCCTGCAGCGAGGCCGCGTCCGGCTGCTGCCGACCGTGGCCGCCGCCGGGCTCGCGCTGTACGTGATCCTGACCACGCCGTACCAGATGGACCGTCACTTCTACTTCGACGCACCCGGGTTCGGGATCCTCGAGGGAGCGAACCAGAAGTTCCACTGGACGCCCGGATACGCGCAGAACGTGCTGGTCGGCATGGTGATCGCGTCGCTCGCGCTGCTCGCCCTCCCGAGAGCAATGCGCTGGCTCGGCCCGAGGCCGCTGGGAGTCGTGGCGGGGACGATCGGGGTCGCGGTCTTCGCGTGGATGATTACGGCGCAGATCACCGCGAGCACCTCGTCGAAATATTTCTCCGAGCTGTTCAGCGCGAACATCGCCAAGCCGCTCGACTGGCTCGACAAGTCGAACGGCGGCAAGCCGACGATCTACCTCGGCCAGAACATCACCGACCCGAACGGCATCTGGGAGCTCGAGTTCTGGAACCGGTCGATCCACTACATGTGGAGCCTCGACGGCAGCGCAATCAAGGTCGGCTCGCCGATTCTCACGCCCGACGTCGGCGGGCTCACCGGCACGCTGCTGCAGTCTGCGGGACGTCCGGCGCCGGCCGATGCCAAGTACGTCGTCGCGGACGAGGGGATCAACATCGTCGGCACCGTCGTCGCGAAGCACCGGCACCTCGTCGGCGGCGGCCCTCGAGACTGGGTGCTGTGGAAGATCGACCCGCCGCTGCGACTGGAGCACGCGGCGACGCAGCTCTATGACGACGGCTGGATGGCCGCCAACAGCGCGTACTCGCAGTTCGTCACGCCCGGAAACAAGGCCGGATACATCACGGTGATCCTCTCCAGGCCCGACGGGTTCGACTTCCAGAGCACCGCGACGGTCAGGGTCGGGAAGCTCGTGATCAAGGACAAGCACCCGGCGCTCGGAACGATCACCGGCGTCCAGCGGATCCTGCTGCAGACCCACACCTACCGCGTCCTCTATCTGCGCACGCCGAAACCGCCGTTCCGGGTGAGCGTGAACATCGACCCGACGTTCGTCCCGAGCGACCTCGACCCGCGGGTCGGCGACGTCCGGCACCTGGGGGCCCAGGTCTCCTTCGCGTACCGCCGCTTCGCCCCGCCCGCGCGCTAGCCGCGATACGCGGCGCAGAGATACGAGAAGCGGAAGCGGAGCGCCGCACGCGCGATCGGGCCGACGCGCTCGGCGGCACGCAACGCGGCTCCGAGCGGTCCCGGGAGCGCGACGTTCTGGGGCGCGAAAAACGGGCGCAGCTCGAGGCCGTCGAAGCCGGACGCCTCGAGGTCCGCGGCGACGTCCTCCAAGCGGTACTGGCGCGGATTCAGGTCGAAGACGAGCTTGCGCTCCGTGAACCCGCCGAGGCGGCGGAAGAGCTCGCGCCGGTCGCGAGCGTAATAGATCGCGCGGAAGATCGTGGTCGCGGCGACTGGCTCGGGCGGTGCGTAGTCGTTCAGGTCGCCGAGCTCGATGCGGGCGCGGTCGCCGAGCCGTGCGCGGGCCGCCGCGACCATCGCGTCGCTCGCGTCGACGCCGAGGTAGCGCAGGCCGCGCGGCAGGAGGTGGTCGGCGAGGCCCGCGTCGCCGCAGGCGAAGTCGAGCACCGTGTCTCCGGGCTGCAGGAGCGGGCCCAGCGACACGACGAGGTCGGCGCGGTGGCCCAGGTAGCCGGAGGGGTCCGCGTACTGGCCCTCGCTCCACCCCGCCGCGGCGTCCTTGTACTTCGCGGTCGTGTCCTTCATCAGCGCAAGGCGAGCAGCCGCTCCGGATGCTTGCGCACGAACCGCAGCATCCCGCGCGCGTGCCAGAGCGTGTGCCGCGTCAAGAAGCGCTTGTCGACGACGGCGGCGTAGTCGTGCTTGACGATGGCTTCCGGGACGTACCAGCGCTCCCAGCCGGCCTTCGCAGCCCGGTAGCACAGGTCGATGTCCTCGCCGTAGTGACGGAAGCCTCCGTCCCAGCCGCCGAGCTCGTCGAGCAGCTCACGCCGCTGCAGTAGAAACGCGCCGAGCAGCCAGTCCGCCGGTACGGGCTCGGTCGGACGCTCGTCGAGGAGATAGTGCGCGCGCTGCTCGCGCAGCCGGGGGAGGAGCCGGAGCGGCGTTCGGCGGACGAGCGTGCCCGAGACCGTGGGGAAGCGGCGTCTCGACGGCTGCCAGGCGCCGTCGGAGTAGTGCATCTGCGGCCCGGCGATGCCGCAGCGCGGGCGACCCGCCGCGAACTCCGCGAGTGCCTGGACCGCGCCGGGCTCGGGGACTGCATCGGGATTCGCGACGAGCACGAACGTCCCGCTCGTCTCCGCGATCCCGCGGTTCACGTTCGCCGCGAACGTGCGTGGGCGCTCGTTCTCTAGCACGCGTGTTCCCGCCGGAACCGAGCCGACGCTGCCCGGGAGGTTCGACACGACGACCAGCTCGTCGACCTGCGGCGCGAGCGCCGGGAGCGACCGCTCGAGCTCGGCCGCGTGGCCGTGCGAGACGACGACGGCGGAGACGGTCACAGGCCGAGCACCTCGCGATACACCTCTGCCGTGCTACGCGCCGTCTCGGCCCAGCTGAACCGTCGCGCCCGCTCGATCCCCGCCCGCCCGAGCTCGTCACCGCGTGCGAGCGCATCGCGCACCGCCGCGGCCAGGCCTCCCGGCTCCGCGTAGACGGCAGCGCCGTCCGCGACCTCGCGCACCGCCTCGTCGGGCGCCGCGACCACCGGCGTACCGCTCGCCATCGCCTCGAGGACGGGCAGCCCGAAGCCCTCGTACCTAGACGGGAAGACCAGGCATGCGGCGGAGCGATAGAGCCGCGCAAGCTCGTCGCGGTCGACGTAGCCGCGCAGCTCGGCCCCGAGCCCGCGGAGCTCCTCGGCGAGCCCCTCGTCCTTCGTCGGCCCGACCACGACGAGCCGGCGGCCGACCTCACGCGCCGCGAGCGCGGCCGCCCGTGGATCCTTGCGCTCCTGGATCGCGCCCACGAAAAGCAGGAAGTCGTCGCGCTCCCCTCCCGGCGCGAACACCGCGTCCACCCCGAGCGGCGTCACGACGATGCTCCCAGGATCGACGTCGTACAGCTCGACGAGATCCCGCTTCGTCCGCTGCGAGATCGCGAGCACGCGAGCGGCGCGCTGCACCGAGCGGCGCACCACGAGCTTGAAGGTGAGGCGATCCTTCAGACCCATCAGGCCCGGCTCACGCTCGAACGAAAGGTCCTGCACGGTCAGCACCGCCGGGCACGGACAGCGCGGCGGAATCGCGTGGACGAAGTGGCCGAGCGCGGGACGCACGCGGCGCAGAAGGCTCGGGAGCGACACGAGCATCCGCAGCTCCTGGCTGCGCGCGTCCAGAACGAGCGGCTCGATGCCGGCGGGCAGGAGCTCTGGGCGCCGGGTGATCGCCGCGAGCCGTAAGCCCTCTGCGTGCGCCGGCAGCTCGTGCAGCAACTGCTCGACGTACGTCTCGTCGCCGGTGCGGCGGCGGCCGAGGACGTCGGCGTCGACGACTACGAGCGGTTGAGTCACGCGGCCGCCTCGAACGCCTCGAGCATCGCCGCTCCACACGCGCGCCACGTGAAGCCGCGTGCGTGCTCGAGCCCGAGCGCCCGCAATTCGTCCTGCCGGGCCAGCGCCTCGCCGATTCCCGCTGCGATCGCTTCCGGATCGTCGGGATCGACCCGCACGGCCGCGTCGCCGCAGGCCTCGTCCAGCGACGGGTGCGAGGAGACGACGCAGGGCACTCCGCAGGCCATGCCCTCGACGACCGTCATCCCGAAGCCTTCGAAGCGCGACGGGACGACCAGGACTTCGGCGCCGCGGTAGTACTGCGGCAGCTCCTCATGACCGACGAAGCCGAGCCGCACCACGTCGTCGCCCTGGAGATCCGGCTGCGTGCCCCACCCCTCGCCGCCGACCACGGCCAATGCGAGCCCATGCGGGTCAATCCGGTGCGCGGCGAGCAGCGTGTCCAGATTCTTCCGCGGCTCCAGGGTCGCGACCGTCACGGCGTACGGCCGGCCGAGCTCGGCGCGGTCGCCTTCGGGGCGAAAGCGCGGCTCCACGCCGGGGTACGCGACGCGAATCCGGTCGGCGGAGACGCCGAGCAGCTCCTCGGTCTCGCGGCCGGTGTACAGCGAGTTGACGAAGAGGAGGTCGCACGTGCGCGCGGCGTTGCGGTACTTGGCCGCGTGCATCGAGCGCGTGCGAGGCGTGGTCCACTCAGGAAAGCGCACCGGCACGAGGTCGTGGATCATCGTCGAGCGAACGCCGGCGCGCTGCGGCGGGAACATCCAGTCGGAGAAATGGAGCGCGTCGAACGGGCCGACGAACCGCTCCGCCGGCGGACTGCCGGCCCGGCTCCAGACGGTGCGCCAGGCGTGCGCGAACGGCAGGCGCGCGATCCGCCGCTCCACGGGGATGCCGTCGATCGCCTCCGCGACAAGCTTGGCGCCCGCAGCGCTCGTCGGCGCCCAGGCGACGACCTCGTGCTTCCCCGCCGCCGCCTCGGCGAGCCCCGCCAGCGAGCCGCGGATGTAGTTGCCGACGCCCGTTCGCGGGTGCGACAGCGGCGTGACGTCGAAGACGATCCTCATCGCTGGTACCTGAAGGCGAGGAAGTGCACGCCGAGGACGCGCGTGTCCTTGCCCCCGTGCTGGATCCGCGCCGGGACGGCGGTCGGCGTGACGGTGAACCGCACCCGGCAGACGCCGCCGGGGCCGCGGCTCAACGGAACCTCGAGCGTCGCGGGCGTCGCGCGCGGGTCGACGAGCACGCGCACGACACTTCCCGCGCTCCGCGCGACCACCGTCTGCGGGGCGTGGAAGAGATGCGGATCGCTCTGGAGATCGACGAACACGCTGCCGCCCGCACACCGGAGCCTCGTGTAGGTCGCGCGCGGGCCCGACCACGTGTCGCCCGGGTAAAGCCCCGACGTCAGATGCGCGAGCCGAAGCTCGCCTGGCACGCGCAGCAGCGCGACGCCCTTCTTCTCGTCGACCGCGAGCTGCGTTCCGTCGAGCGCGGTCACCGTGTCGGTGAGCGCGAAGCTCGCCCGGACCGGTTTGCCCTCTTTCGTACGGATGGCGCCGTCGCGTCGATCGACGTGCACCTCCGTGGCGGGCAGCCCGCCTCCGAGCGGACTGGCGAGGTCGTAGACGGGTCCCACGCTGCGGTTGAAGAACTCGTTCTCCCAGAGCGAGAACGCCTTCGCACGGCCGGTCCAGACGAACGCCACGCGAGTGTCCGCTCCGACGCGATCGTCGACCCAGTTGCGGTTTCCCGTCGTGACGCCTTCGAACAGCGCACCGAGGGAGGCCATCCGCACGCCGTGGCGACCCTTCTCGATCGGCGCGAGGGTGACGAGGTAGTACGCGAGCACCACAACGGGCAGGATCACCCCGAACCGGCGCGGGACGAACAGGAACAGCGCGGCGAGCGCGATCCCGAGCGCCAGGGCTGCGATCCAGACCTGGCCGAGCGTGATCCAGTGATCTTGGAGCCACCACCACGGAAGCAGCTCGAGCGTGTCCGACTGCACCTGGACGCCGATCAGCGTCGTGTACGGCAACAGCGCGAGCAGCGCCGCAGCGGCTACCGCGACGGGCACCGCGACACGACGCGGCCTCGGCATCCCGCGGTCGATCCAGACGAGCAGCGCGACGAAGAAGAGCGGCGCGACGTAGAACAGGTTCCGCTCCTCGACGCGCTCGACGGTGGGGATCGACGCGAACGCCGCGACCTCCAGGATGAGCCAGGCGGAGACGGCGACTGCAGCGGCGACGAACGCCTGCGCCGGCCGCGGCAGGCCGCGCGCCTGGGCCACGAGCACGAACAGCGCCGCGAACGGAACGACGCCGAGGTAGAGATCGAGCTCGGCGAGGTGGTGGAGCAGCCAGCGCAGCACGTCGCCGACGGCGTAGTGCTGGTGGCCGACAACCGAGTAGGCGCCGAGCACGTCGGCGGGGGAGCGGCCGCGCGCGATCTCGGCGACTACGACGAGCAAGGCGCCGCCGCCGACGACTGCCCAGAGCACGCGGTAGCGCGCGAGCCCGCGGCGTCCGCTGCCGTCCCACCACGCGAGCAGCAGCGGTGCAGTCAGCAGCGCAGGAACGAGCGCAACGGCCTGCGCCCGCGTCGCGAACGCAAGCGCGCAGACGGCGAGGAGCGCGACCTGGCGCCACACGGTCGGCCGTTCGAGCACGAGAGCGAGCGCGAGCACCGCGCACATGAAGACGGGATAGAACGCGTTCTCCGTCATCACGGTTCCCGCGTAGAGCGTCGACGGGATCGCGAGCGCGAGCACGGCTGCGGCGAGCGAGAGTCCCGGGGCAAGCACCCGCCGGGCGAGCAGGTACACCGGCACCGCAGTCAGCGAGATCAGCAGCGAGTTGATCGCCTTGATCGCCGTGTACGCCGTCGTCACGTCGCCGAAGACCCGGTAGGCCGGGCTGATCAGGACTGGGTAGACGAAGCCGTAGGAGCCGCTCGGGACATCGCGCACCATGAAGTGTCCGGTCGCCGCGAAGCTCTTCGCGAGCTCGGAGTAGACGAGCTCGTCCACCATGATCCAGGGCGCCACCATCCGCCGGGCGAAGCCGAACCGGATCAGTGCCGAGTCGACGACGAGCACCGTCAACCACGCCCACATCGGGATCGAGCGGACGAATGCGAGCGACGCCGGGCGCAAGCGCGCCGCGGCCGCGCTATCCCGCAAGCCCGACCTCGCCGAGGCGGCGCGCGAGCTCGGCCGCTTCAGGATCGTCCGCTCCGATGCCCACGTCGCCTGCCGCCTGCGCGACCTCCCCGAGCACCGAGTCACGCACGGCGCCGCCGCCGACCGCCTCCTCCAGCGCCGCCGTGTAGAGATCGGCCACGCGCTCGAGCGCGTGCTCGCGCGCGACGTACGCGCGGGCGGCCGCGCGGATCCCTGCGTTGGCTGGCTCGGTCGCCGCGAGCTCGAGCGCCCGCGCGAGCGTGTCGGTCTCGTGGGTGTCGACGGGAACCTTCAACGCGACGTCGTCCGGCAGCTCGGCGAACCAGCCCACGTCGCTGACCACGAGCGGCACGCCGAGCGAGAGCGCGCGGATCGCACTGCCCGACGTCTCGCCCATCGTCGGCGCGCGCAGCACGGCGATGGCGTCGCACGCCGCCATCAGCGACCAGAGCCGCTGCTCGTCGACGTAGTCCTCGCGCTGAACGCCCTCGAGCTCGAGTCCGCGCAGCCGCTCGCCGAGGTCGAATCCCGGCGACGAAGCGCCGACCAGCAGGAGCCGCGCAGCGGGATGATCCGCCCGGAAACGCGCAAACGCGTCGAGCAGCTGCGGAACCCGCTTCGAGGCGTTGACGTTCCCGAAGCTCCCGATCACCGGCGTCCCGGTCACGGCTGCCGGCTCGACGGACGGCGCCGACCAGGCCGGATGTGGGATCCGCCAGAGGGGCCCGTCGTAGCCCGACGCCATCGCGCGCCGGCCGACGTAGCGCGAATGGACGATCAGACCGGTCTTCTCCGCGTGCTCGAGCACCTCGCCCGCGAGTGGGAAGTCCTCCGGGCGGATCTCCCAGAGCGGCGGCACGATCCCGTCGAGCACGCCGTGCGCGAGCAGCCGCCCAGCGACGCCGGCCTCGCGTTGCATCGCGCCGAGATACCCCTCTCCGTCCTTGCGCCCGAGCGTCAGCCCCGCGACGAGATGGTGGAGGACGAACTCGTGCAGCACGACGACGCCGGGTCGCTGGCGCAGCGCCTCGACGATCCAGCCGTGCGCGTCGGGTGAGTTGCCGACGTGGTAGAGGGCGATGTCCGCGTCGCGGCCGCCGCGCAGGTCGCCGTGCTTGACGACCTCCACGTCGAGCCGCCGGTGGAGTGCGGGCAGGAGGAGCGCGCTGTAGTCCGCGATCCCCGAGCGCTCGGGTGGCATCGGCGAGAAGTAGGCGACCTTCATGACGTCGCGAGGAGCCGCTCGATCGCGTGATCCCAGGTCACTTGCTTGGCAACCTCCTCGCCGGCGCGGCCCCAGCTGCGCGCGTCGTCGGGATGCTCGCGGAGGAACCGCACAGCTCCGGCGACCGAGTCGGTGCGCGGCTCGACGACGAGCCCGGTGCGACGGTCGCTGACGACGTCGAGCGGTCCGCCCGCGTCGGTCGTCGTCACGACCGGCTTCTGGGAGAGGAACGCCTCGTACGGGACCATCCCGTAGTCCTCGTCCACCGGCGCGTAGTAGACGGCGAGGCAGCGCGCATATAGGTCGGCGAGCTCGGCCTGGTCGACGCGGCCGGCGAAGCGCGCGCGCCCGTCCAGCCCCTGGTCGTGGGCGATCTGCTCGAGGCGCTCGCGGTCGGGCCCCTCGCCGGCGATCACGACGCGGGCCGCGGGGTCGTCGGCGACGGCGTCGAGCAGCAGGTCGATGCGCTTTGCGCGGTCGAGTCGGTTGACCGAGAGGATGAAATCGCCGTACTCGTCGCAGCGGAAGTCGAGATCCTGCGGCGGCGGCAAGACGACCTCCGCGTCGAGCCCGAGATTCCGCTCGAGCCGCTCGGCCACGTTGCGGGAGATCGTGTAGCGCGCGCGGGCCTCGCCCAGCGCCGTGCGGTCGAGGCGGTGGATTGCGCGGCGGGTCGCCCGGTCGATCGGGTCGTCGCCGAACTGGCCTAGCTCGGTTCCGTCGAGCTCGTACGCCTGACGGAACTGGTGCACGAGCCAGACGACCTTGTTGGGATGGCGGACCACGTAGGAGGGGAACTTCGTCCCGATCACGAGATCGACCGGCCGGCCGTCCACCTCGTCGAGGTCGATCATCCGCCAGAGAAACGCCTGCGTGAGGACGCGCTGGCCCGGATACCACTTGAACGGCACGGTCACGAGCGCCGCCTCATGTCCCCGCGCCTGCAGCTCCTCGGTCAAGCGCTCGGCGAGCACCTCGGCGCCGCCGTGCGCGAACGGCACCTGCGGACTGCACACCGCGATGCGCATCAGCGGCGCGCGACGACCGCGTAGTCGAGCGGTCCGAACAGGATCCCGTTGAGCCGCGCGACGTTGTCGGCAAGGGCGCGGCGGGCCGTGTCGAGGCTCTCGTCCTCCGGCAGCTCGACCGCACGCAAGCGCTCGGTGAGCGGAGGCTCGTTGAGGAAGCGAATCTCCGCGGAGGCGAAGCCGGCCTGCTTCGCGAGCAGGGCGAGCGTGTCGGGGACGAGCGGCTGCGCGTGCGTCAGGTCGGCGAAGTAGTTGCGGAGCGCGAGAGGCGAGAGCGGGTTGATCGTCTCGGCGACGAGGATCCCGCCCTCGCGGAGCTTCGCGTGCGCGAGCTCGAGGAAGCGGAGGAGCGCGGGCGGAGGCAGGTGCTCGACGACCTGGCCAGCGAAGACGCCGCCGAGCGAGCCGTCCTCCAGCGTCTCGAGGTGCGCGAGGAGATCGGCCTGCGTGACGTCGAGACCCTCGCCGCGCGCGAAAGCGACCATGTCGGCGTCTGCGTCGACTCCGGACGCTTCGATGCCGGCGTCGCGCAGGAGCGCGAGCAGCTCGCCGCGGCCGCAGCCGACGTCGAGCACCGGCGCGGCAGTGCGGAAGTCCTCGACGTAGGGCTCCTGGCGGCTCCGGATGTCCCCGGTCGAGCCGCGCATCTTCGCCTCGAAGCTGAAGTAGTCGGGAATCGCAGTGGCGGCGGGTTGTGCGGCGACCGTCGCGGGACCGGCTTCGGAGCGCCCGCGCCGCTCGAGCCGGGTCAGCCGCTCGTCGAGCGCCTCGGTGGTCCGCGCCACCTCGCGCTGCTGGGCGAGCTCGGCCTCGGTCCGCTGCAGGGCGCCGAACAGCGCGTCGACCTCCTCCGAGAGCTCGTCGACGAGCTTGAGAGCCGCGTCGTTGAACGCGCGCTGCTCCAGCGCGAACGGATGGATGTACCAGCGCATGCCCTTGCGAAGGACGCGCTTGAGGAAGTGCTTGACGGCGCCGGCGACGCCCGGCTGGCGAACGACGAGCGCGTCGGGCCCGACCGGCCAGTACCGCTCGGCGACGGTGCGCAGGCGCGCCCGCACGATGCCGCGGTCGTACGGCTCGGCGAGGTCGAGTCCCCGCGCGTGCCGGACCTCCTCCTTCAGCCGTTCGAAGAGCGCCGCTACATCGACCTGCTCGGCCTCTCCGTTCGACGAAATCGCTGCATTTGCGGCACTTTTCGGATCGACCACGGACACGCGAACATTGTAACGAGGGGATGTAACGGAGCCGTTAGCTGGGATGTGTGACGCTTCGTGCGTGGTCGGGATCAGCCTGCTCACCCTCGTGCCGGGGATCAGCGGGGGCTCGGAGACCTACGCGCGGGAGTTGTGCCGTGCGCTGGCCCGCGTTGGCGAGCTCGAGTACCGCGCGTTCGTCCCGCGGATTGCGCCGGATGCCGGCGACGGGTTGCCGACGGAGATCGTGGGCGGGTACCGCGCGAGCCGGTCGATGCCTGGGCGGATCGCGGCGATGTCGCTGGCCGCGGCGCATCCTCGTCCTCTGCGGCGCTCGCTACGGGTCGACGAGCTCGACGCGATTCATTTTCCGCTCAGCGTGATGCTCCCGCCGGTCTCGCGGCCGCCCGCCGCCACGAGCGTCCTCGACCTCCAGCACGAGCACCATCCGGAGTTCTTCGGCCGCGCGGAGCTGGCGTATCGCAAGGTCGTGTACGGCTGGACGATCCGCCGCAGCCGCCTCGTGATCGCAATCTCCGAGCATGCGCGGCAAACGCTGCTGGAGCGCTACGACCTCCCACCGGACCGCGTCCGGACGATCCACCTCGGCATCGACCACGCGCGCTTTCATCCTGGCGATTCTGGAGTTTGTGGCTCAGAGCCACAAACTCCGGGGGACCGTGGTGCCGGTTACCGCGAACCGCTTGGTCAAGCGGTCGACCGTGACGAGAGCGTGCCGAAAGTGGAACAAAATGGAGGTAGTGGCTCAGAGCCACAAAGTTCGACAGGGCCGTTTTTGCTCTATCCGGCGCGGGCGTGGCCGCACAAGAATCACCCTCGGCTGTTCGAGGCGTTTGCGCTCCTGCGGCGCGACCGGCCGGACCTGCGCCTCGTCCTGACGAACTACGAGGGGCGGACGCCGGACGGCGTCGAGTCGCGGGGACGCGTATCCCAGGACGAGCTCGCGGAGCTGTATCGCACCGCGGCTGCGCTCGTCTTTCCGAGCCTGTATGAGGGATTCGGCCAGCCGCCGCTCGAGGCGATGGCGTGCGGGTGTCCGGTCGCGTGCTCGAATGTCGCCTCGCTGCCCGAGGTCGTCGGGGACGCCGCGCGCCTCTTCGATCCGACATCGCCCCAGGAAATCGCAGCAGCCGTCGAAGAAATCCTCCACAATCGGAAGCCGTGGATTCAAGCGGGCCTGGCTCGTGCTGCGGACTTCACATGGGACGCCTGCGCCCGAGCCCACGAGGCCGTCTACCGTGAGCTCGCAGGCTGATCGCAGCCCGAGCTCGCGGCCCTGCTGAAGCGCTAGACCCGGGCGCGCTCCGGCTCGAGTCGCGCCAGCTCGGCGTCGACGAGCATGTGCACGAGGTCGACGAACGGCACCTCTGGCTTCCAGCCGAGCCGCTCGCGGGCGCGCGCCGGATTCCCGACGAGGTTGTGCAGCTCGGCGCGCCCGCGCAGGAGCGACTCGTCGATCTGCACGTGCTCGGCCCAGTCGAGGCCCACGCGCTGGAACGCGCACTCGACGAGCTCCCGCACCGAGTGCGCCTCGCCGCTTGCGATCACGTAATCGTCGGGCTCGTCCTGCTGGAGGATCAGCCACATCGCGCGGACGTAGTCGCCCGCGTAGCCCCAGTCGCGCTGCGCGTCGAGGTCCCCGAGCCACACCTCCTCCTGCAGCCCGAACGAGATCGCCGCGGCGGCATGGGCGACCTTCATCGGCAGGAAGTCGGACGGACGGCGCGGCGACTCGTGGTTGTAGAGGATTCCGGCCGAGGCGTGGAGCCCGTAGCGGCGACGGTACGAGCCCGTGATGAAGTGCGCGTAGGCCTTCGCCGCGCCGTAGGGCGTCAGCGGCGAGAGCGGCGTCGACTCCGTCTGAGGCGTCTCGACCGGTTCGCCGAAGATCTCGCTCGAGGACGCCTGGTAGAAGCGAATGTCCTTGTCGAACAGGCGAATCGACTCGAGCATCGCGGTCGCGCCCACGGCGGCGAACTGCGCGGTCAGCACGGGCTGCTCCCACGAGATCGGGACGAAGGAGACGGAGGCGAGGTTGTAGACCTCGTGCGGCCGGCAGGCGCCGAGCGCGTTCAGGAGCGAGACCTGGTCGAGGAGGTCGGCAGTGATCAGGTCGACGCGTTCGCGGAGCGGCTCGAGGTTCGCGTACTGCGTGCTCGACCGCCGCACGACGCCGAAGACCTCGTAGTCGTGGTCGAGCAGGAGTTCCGCGAGGAGCGACCCGTCCTGGCCGCCGATCCCGGTGATCAGTGCGCGGCGCGCCGCCATCCGGGCCTCAATGATACTGCCGGGCGATGACCGACACGCCCATCACGGCCAATCTGCGTGCGCGTCCGCCCGGCTTGCACGGGGCCGGAGACGAGTACTGGGGACTTGCCTGGCCCGCGCTGGAATGGCTGGAACGTAACGTCGAGGAGGGCATGCAGACGCTCGAAAGCGGCGCCGGTTCAAGCACGATCGTCTTCGCCGCCAGGGGCGCAGACCACGTCGCGGTAACGCCGGACCCGAGCGAGGAGGCCCGCATTCGCGGCCGCTGCGACGAGCTCGGAATCTCGAGCGAGCGCGTCACGTTCCGGATCGGCCCCTCGCACGAGGTGATCCCGGCGCTCGAACCGCGGCAGCTCGATGTCGTGCTCGTCGACGGCGCTCACGGCTTCCCCTACCCGGTGCTCGACTGGTGGTTCCTCGCTCCCCAGCTGAAGATCGGCGGGCGGATGCTGATCGACGACGCGTACATGCCGCCCGTCGGCGCGCTCGTCGACGCGCTGCGCGCGCAGCCTTCGTGGGAGGTCGCCGAGACCGTCGGCTATCGCACGGTGGTCGTCCGGAAGGTCGCGGAAGGGCTGCCCGACTTCGACTGGGGCGGGGAGCGCCTCGGCGGCCGGATGAACTTCCGCTACCTGGCTCCCGCTCCTCGGGCGCTCGCGGCTGCGCGGCACCGCGCCTTCAGCTCGCCCTTCGGCCTACGCGTGGTCGAGCTCGCGCGTCGCCGCAGCGGGCTCCGCTGGCGAAAGACGCGCTAGCTCCTAGATTCGGATCCGGCGCCGTGTGGAGGCGAGCACGGCCGTCGTGATCGCCAGCAGCACAACGCCGAGGAAGGCGAATCGGGCGCCTCCCCTCTCGCCACGATCGTCGACGCGTCGCAGGTCAGAGGGAGGGTCCAGCGCGTCGAGTCGGGCCGCACCTTCGTTCGTGTCGATGCAGGCCTTGGACGAACCGGGAACCACGCGCTCGAGGCTCGGGCGTCCGGAGCGTCCGGAGCGTACGTACACCTGATCTACGGGACGTTCTTCCCCGTCACGGCCGGCCGGAAGTACGTCTTGAGCGCCGTGTTCAAGCGACTCGACGCCAAGGGGAGCGCCAAAGCGGTGCTCGCTCTCATCTGCTACGACCGCCAACGCCGTGTGCTCGCGTCGATCAAACCGACAACTCGGACGACCGGGACCGTGCTGTCGGGCCCGTCGTTCGTGCCGTCGAGCTCGTGGACGCGGTACGGGGGAGGGTTCTCCGGCAGGTTCCCTCGCAGGACCGTGTTTGTGCGGGTTCAGGTCTACCCCTTCATCGGCGCGGTCCACGCGGCTGGGGTTCTCGTCGACGATGTCCGCTTCGTCGGGCCGGGGGCGCCACGAGACGTTCCCCGGGCGGTAGTCCACGTGCTAGCGCCGGCGTACCTCTCTCCGGCCATGCCCGGGTTCGAGCTCCAGAAGGAGAGCTATCGCGACTACGTCGACATCGAGAACCAGCTGACGGCGAATTCGGTGCTCTCGCAGCTTTGGGGGCCGCTCGGTCTCGTCGCCTTCCCGTTGATCGCGCTCGTTTCTTTGGTCGCCGCGATCTTTGCGGGACACGCGAGCCGCTACGGCAGCTACTTCTTCCTCGCGGGATACGTGACGATCTACTGCTTTGCCGAGCTGTGGCGCACGTATCTCTTCAACGCGGGGCTCATCCATTTCCTCATCCTCATGCTTGTGATGTTGCTCGCCGTCGGAGCCGAGACAGCCCGTCGCCGGCTACGACGGCGGCCGCTCGAGCAAAGCGCGGACTGAGGCGCCGGTCGCGTCCCACGAGTAGGAACTCGCCCGCTAGAGGCCGCGCTTGCGGCAACGGCGACGGAGTCCTTCGTCTTCGACGGCGCGACGGAGCCCGTCGGCGATCGCCTCGACGTCCAACGGATCGACGAGGATCCCCGCGTCGCCGACCACCTCCAGCACCGCCGTCACGTTCGAGCCGACGACCGGGACTCCGCACGCCATCGACTCGAGGGCCGGCAGGCCGAACCCCTCGTAGAGCGAAGGCAGGGCGGTCGCGAGGGCACCTCGATAGAGCGCCGGAAGATCGGCCTCGGCGACTCTCCCTGCGAAGTCGACGCTTCGCTCGACGCCCGCTCGCCAGGCGGCCTCGACCGTCTCGGGATCGGAGCTCCCCGTGAGCAGGAGACTCGCTTCACCCGCGATTCCGGAGCGGGCGAACGCCTCGAAGAGACGCGGCAGGTTCTTGTGCGGCTTCCGGTTTCCGACATAGAGGACATACGGACGGCCCCTCGTTGCGCGATCGCCGTCCGGCCGGAACTCGCTCGCGACCCCCGCCCCCACTGCGACGACGTGGACGGTCTCACCGAGCCACGCGCGCACCTCGTCGCGGGCGAAGTGCGAGGCGGTGCAGACGGCGCGCGCGCGCCTCCCGGCCGGCCGCACAACGGTGCGGTAGTACGCACGGATTAGCGGGGTCGACTCCGCCGGGATCGCGAGGTGGATCAGGTCCTGGATGCAGAAGACGAGCGGTGCGGCGCTCCAGGCAGGCGGATTGAACCCCGGGCTGAAGTAGACGGCCGGCCGCCGAAGCGCGATCACCGCCGTCAGCCAGAGCGGCTCGAGCGGATGCAGAAGGGGCAGCCCGCCCTCGAGCGACTCCGCTCGCGGGAGCCGCGCGATCACCTCCTGCGCGAAACGGCGGATGCCGAGAACGTCTCGCGTACCACCCTCGGCCGCCCACCGCGCGTCCACGAGAACGTCGGGGCGCGTCACCGAACGCCGAGCCAACCGGCGAGCCTGCCCCTGAAGCCGTTCACGTGGAACGCTGCTTTCCTCCCCTGCCCATGCGCCGCGGCGAGCGCGGCTGCGGCGAGTGGACGGACGATGAAGAGCGCTGCGAACCAGAACGGGTAACGGTGCTTCCGGAGGACCGCGCCCGCCCCCGCCCCATACCGGAGCGCCCGTGTGGCGGGCTCGCCCCTCAGGGCAGGCTCCTCGTGGTAGACGGTCAGGCTGGGTTCGTAACGGAGCGTGAGCCCGTGCCGGAGCGCGCGCAGCAGATAGTCGGTCTCGTCCGCCGACCAGCGCCCGGTCACCGCGCCGGGACCGAGTTGCTCGTCGAACATGCCGACGACGTCGACGACTTCACGCCGCAGAAAGATCGTGAACGAGATCGCGCAGTGCCACACGTTCCACCGGT
>JBDTZN010000103.1:0-6040 GCA_040005095.1 Thermoleophilia bacterium
CGCCGAGCACCGGGGCGGCGGTGACGGGCACGGGTACAGCGTGCGGCGCACGGTCTGCGAGCCGCGACAGTGTCTGTTCGTAGAGGAATCCCTGTCCGTCGCGCAGCATCCCGCCGCCCAGGAGGAGCGTTGCCTGCCGTTCGGCGAGCCCCAGGTCGGCGAGCGCTCGCGTCGCCATGAGGACGATCTCCTCCGCGAGCCGTTCGATCAGCCGCCGAGCGACGGCGTCTCCCGCGGCGGCGAGCTCCACCACAGCCCTGTCCGCCGCGAATTTGCCGATGTCGCCCACGACGGTGTTCACGCCGTCCCACGAGCAGAACCCGCCCTCGACGCCGCCGATCTTCAGGCTGCAGGCCACGTACTGGAAGCCGGCCGGCATGACGTCCTTGATGAACGCGTCGGTCGCGGCCGTCTTACCGTTCGTCGCCGTGATGGTCAGGGTGAGCAGCTTGGCCGACCTTCGGGCTCGCGCCGATCGACTGCTGATTCCGACGTCCGCGGGCGTCCCCGTCCGGCGCCGGTGTGGAAGAACACCTCGTTCCCTTGGCCACTCGCGCAACCGCGGGCGTTCATACCGCAATCAAGATGCGGAGTGAATAGGCCGAACGGCCCGACCGTCTAGGTCCTCTGGGCCGCCGGAATGAGATCATCGCTCCGTGGAGTCGATTCTCGAAGCGATCGGCAATACGCCGCTGGTTCGCGTACACAACTGCGCGCCGCCTAACGGAGCCGAGCTCTGGCTGAAGCTCGAGTACTGCAATCCGACGGGCTCGATGAAGGATCGGATGGCGCTCGCGATGATCGAGGGCGCCGAGCGCGACGGCCTGATCTCTGACGGCGACACGGTTGTCGAATACACGGGCGGCAGCACCGGCCCGGCGCTAGCGCTCGTCTGTCGCGCGAAGGGATACCGCGCACTGATCGTGATGGCCGACTGCTTCACGGAGGAGCGCTTCCAGCTAATGCGGGCACTCGGGGCCGAGATCGACGTCGTCACCTCGGTCGAAGGCCGGCCGAAGGTGACGCCACAGGACATCCACAACATGGTCGAGCGCGCGGGGGAGCTAGCGAAGCAGCCCGGCCACTACGCGACTGACCAGTTCAACAACGCCTACATCATCCCGGGCCACCGCGACCGGCTCGGGCGCGAGATCTGGGAGCAGACGGAGGGACGGGTAACGGCGTTCTGCCAGGGGATCGGCACGGGCAGCTCGTTGATCGGCGTGTCCGAGGCCTTGAAACCCCACGGCGTCGTCATCCAGGGTCACGAGCCTGCAAGCTCGCCGGCGATCAGCAGCGGCGGCAGCGGCCCCTTTCTGATCCAGGGCTGGACGGGGTTCGTCGTGCCGCACTGGGATCCGGACAAGGTCGACCAGCTCGAGCCGATCGGCGACGACGAGGCGATCGAAATGACCACGCGGCTCGCGCGCGACGAGGGGATCTTCGCGGGCATCTCTACGGGAGCGAACGTCGTGGGCGCGCATCGCCTCGCGGAGCGCCTCGGCCCGGCCGCGGTGATCGTGACCTTGGCCGTGGACAGCGGCTTCAAGTACCTGAGCGTCAACCCGTTCGCCGACCTGAAGTAGGTCCGAACCGAAACGACGCGCGGTGCGAGTCAAGTCGTGACTTGATCACCTCTCGACAAAGGAGTTCGCAAATGCGCTTCATCCCGACGAAGTTCCACGCGCCGCTCGACTACATCGTCGGCGCCGCTCTGATCGCCGCTCCGTGGATCTTCCAGTTCTCGGACCACAAGGCTGCGACAGTCGTGCCGATCGTTCTGGGCATCGGCCTGATCGCCTACAGCCTGTTCACGAACTACGAGCTCGGTCTGTGGAAGGTCGCCCCGATGGCCGTGCACAACCTGATCGACATCGCGGCAGGCGCGCTCCTCGCGGCCTCGCCGTGGATCTTCGGCTTCGCCGACGAGACCGCGAACGTCTGGGTGCCGCATCTGGTCGTCGGCCTGGCGGCCGTCTTCCTCGGCCTCTTCACGAAGCAGCAGGCCGGCTACAGCTACCGCAAGGCGGACACGCCGAGAACGGCAGTCGGCTAGTCCAGCTTCTGGGCGCGCTCGATTCCTAGGTGCTTCTTAGGCTCATCACCCCGAGTTCTTAACGCCCGGTCGCATAGTGGGATCATGTCCCGAAAGGTCACCAGGTCGATCGCTATAGGCACGGCGGTCACCGCGGTCGCGATCGGTGCCTACGCGATCGGCAACTCGAGTTCCGGCAACCGCGCGTCAGGCACAGCGAACGCGGCGCGGCGGCGGGGCTGATGCCTACATCGCTCCAGTTGAAGGCGTTGTGCGTGGATTCGGCGGCGGCGGCCGTTCACATTCTGTGCTCTTCCGTTCGCGCTCGACGTTGGAGGCGAACCGTGTTGTTTCGAGCCGTCGGCTGATCGACGCGCTTGGGAACAGGAGCCGCCGGAGACGCGGCGCAACGGCGCAGCTGCGGCTGCTCGCACGGAGCGTCTGCAGACAAGGGCGCCTGACTACACTGTCGCGTTACGGGGCGATCATCGTGTTTCCTCGCCGGCCGGTAGCTCCATCAGCAACGCGTCGTGCCAGCCGTCGCCGCCGAAGTCGCGCTCGGATTGACATCTCGGATCACCATCGACCCTGCGCTCACCTCGAGGGCCGGAGTCATCGTCGGAGCAAGTCACCGGTGCAAGATGAACGTCAGATGGCAGGCGCTTCTACGCCTTGATCCTGAACGTCTTGAGCGCCGGGGTCGCGTCGGTGTTCCCTGCTCGGTCTCGCGCCTTGACATGAAACACGTGCTTACCGCGTTTCAGGCTCTTGTAGGTCTTCGGGGAGGTGCACGTCGTGAACGCCGCCGTATCGAACTTGCAGAGGAAGGTGGAGCCCGCCTCGTTCTCGGAGCACAGCCAACCGAGGTCGCTGAGGCGCCGGCCTCGCTGCTGAGCGATCGTGCGTCCTACGTCAACGGCGTGGTGCTGCCCGTCGACGGTGGCATGATCTCCTGACGGGTCCAGAGCCGACAGCGGTCGGGCGCGGTCAACGAGGTGCTCAAGCGGCGCAGGTAACGGCGCTCAGGGTGCTGTGAGACTCGACTGTGTGGACCTCGACGAGGCGCTCGAAGTCGCTTCGAAGAACCCGGGCGCGACGTTCGGCATTCTGGAGTTGAGACCATTCGTCGAGTCGAGTCGTGACGATGGCGATCTAAGCCGCGGCCCTCACCACTGGCAGCCGCCCCAAGGAGCTACTGGGTCGGGCGGTCGAGCATGAAGTGCGTCTCTCCCGCCCAGATTCCCACTTCGCCGTTGTCGGGGTATTCGAGATCCCGAACTCGTTCTTCGTCGAGACGATCGCGACCCGCGCAGGCTCGTCGTTTGCGCTCCGTACCTGGTGGGCGCCCTCGGGACCAGCCGGGAAGCAGACAACCTCGCCCTGGTCGAGCACACGCTCGCCTTCGGGCGTGCGGATCGTCACCTGGCCCTCAATGGCGATCAGCCACTCCTCGTCCGGTCCATTCGAAATGGTAAGGGTCGATCGCCTCGCCCGGCGGCAAGTCATAGACGCTCATGCCGAGCTTTGCTCCCCCGATCTTCGACCCAACGCGGGCGGCCCGACAGCGGTACCCCGCCGCCTCCGGCGGCCCCTCGTCTGTCTCGCCGCTGAAGAGATTGAACGTTTCCATGGCAACTCCGATCCTCTCTTGAGATTGCCCTGAGCGCGCAGGCGCCTCGGCTGGGCTCTTTCACCACGACAGACTCTCCGGCACTGCCGAACTCATCGGTCGACTCCGGCCCGGCCCCGGGGAACTTTCCCCGAACGCTCGCCCAGGCGCGGCTTTCTCCCTGCCCGCCAGTCGCCGGTGAGCCTAGCGCGCGGTCACGGAGTCGCCAACGCGGAAGCCGCTTGTGATCGGGCGGTGCGGTCATTCGCGGCGGGCAGCAAGTCCGACCGCGCGCGCGTCGGTCGCCGCGCCGACCACTCGCACGTATTCGCTAACAACGGCCGCTACCCGGCGGTTGTGGGTCGTTTCCGAAGGTCACTCATGCAGAAATGACGTGTGCTGGATCGCGTCACCATCCGTGTGTCGGATCTCGCCGCGAGCCGTCCTGGCGTTCCGTTTCACCCGCACCATGCTGTGCTCAGACCGCGGCGGAAAGCAGGTTCTATCCGGAGACGTGCGATAGCGATGCTTTGAGCAGCGGCGTCGTGCTCGGTTGTTCGGCAGAGGCAGTTGGCCCTCAATGTCCGAATCTGGCCGGTCCCGGACTCGTCCGCGCGCTATACCTGGCGCGTGGAACCGTTCGTCGCGGTCGTCACGACAGGTATCTACTGCCGCCCGGGCTGTTCGGCGCGGCCTCGTGCGGAGAATGTGCGGACGTTCCCGCTCGCCGCCGCCGCCGAGGCCGCGGGGTACCGGGCCTGCCTTCGCTGCCGCCCCTATCGGTGGCCGCAGGCCGCGACCTGGACGGCCCCGGAGCTGGTCTGCCGGGCAGTGCGCTTGGTTCTCGACGGTGCGCTCGATCGAGGGGGCGAGGAGGAGTTGGGGGCGCGGCTGGGGGTGTCTGCGAGGCACCTGCGGCGTCTGTTCGGGGCTCACTTGGGCGTGACGCCGGACGGGTTGGCCCGCTCGGCGCGGGTGCATTTCGCGCGCCGGCTGCTCGACGACACGGACCTGACGGTGACCGAGATTGCTTTCGCGGCGGGCTTCGGCAGCCTGCGCCAGTTCAACCGTGCCTGCCGGGAGGTCTTCCGCGAGTCTCCGCGCACGCTGAGAGCTCGCCGTCGCAGGGCCGACCGGCTCGTCGCCGACGGTGGCCTCCTGCTACGCCTCCCGTTCCACGGGCCGCTTGATTGGAGCTCGATGCTCTCCCATTTCGCCGCCCGCGCGATCCCCGGTGTCGAGTGCGTCACCGAGCAGACGTATCGACGGGTCGTCCTGGTCGGGGGTGACCCGGGCGTGCTGGAGCTTTGTCCGGGAGGCAGTGACCATCTGCTGCTGCGCGCGCACCTTCCGCACTGGGAGGAACTGGTGCATGTCGTGCGGCGCGCGCGTCGGATCGCGAGCCTGGACGTCGACTTGCACGAGGCGACGCACCGGCTTGGCGTAGATCCGACGATCGGGCCGCTGGCCAGGGCGCGGCCCGGCGTTCGCCCTCCGGGGACGTGGGACGCATTCGAGACCGGCGTCCGAGCGATCATCGGCCAGGACACGTCGCACGTGGAAGCGAACGCGATCGCCGGACGGCTCGCCCAGCGCTTCGGCATCCCAGTGCCCGGGCTCGAGCGACTTGGTCTCGCCTTCGCGTTCCCGTCGGCAACCACGCTCGCCGACGCCAACCTGGCCAGGCTCGGGTTGACGCGCGAGCACACGTGCGCCGTCCGGTCGTTCGCTCAGGCGGTCGCCGAGGACGCCGTTCGCCTGGATCGCAGCGCGAACCTCGACGAGCTGATCCGCTCGATCACCGCCCTCGACGGCCTCGACTCGTGGACGGCGCACTACGTCGCCCTACGGCTCGGCGAGCCCGACGCCTGTCCGGCAGCCTTCCTCACCGAGCGCTGGCGGCCGTGGCGGGCCCTCGCGACCACCCATCTCTGGGTCGCCGGCGATCGACAGCAAGCGGCGTTCGTGCAGGCCGCTGTGGCGCGCGGGGCAGCGTGAGCCGGCCCGAGACGGGCACCGGTGTGCTTGACCTGCGCACCTACAGGCTCATTCCGGGCGGCGGCGCCAAGTTCGGTCGCATCTTCCGTGAACGCGCACTCCCGATGCTCCGGCGCTCCGGCATCGAGGTCGTCGGATACGGCCCCTCCCTCGAGGACGGCGACCTGTATTACCTGATGCGCGCGTTCCCGTCAGCGACGGTGCGAGAACGGCAGCTGGATGCGTTCTACGGAAGCGACGAATGGCAGGACAACCACCGCGACGCTGTCCTGGCGCTGATCGAGAGCCACCACACCGTGGTCATCGAGCTCGCAAAGACGACTGCCCCGCCACGGAACTCGCCGACGCAGGCATGGCGTGCGCTCACGGCAGGTGGGTAGTCGCTTCGGCCGCCGCGC
>JBDTZN010000031.1:0-20160 GCA_040005095.1 Thermoleophilia bacterium
CAGCGAGACGCCGGCGGTCTGCGTGTGGAAGCGCATCAGCCACGAGCGCGGGTTCGTCGCGCCGAAGCGCTCGCGCAGCTCACGCGCCCAGATCCGGCGGGCCGCTCGGTACTTGGCGATCTCCTCGAAGAAGTCGAGGTGCGCGTTGAAGAAGAAGCTGAGCCGTGGCGCGAACTCATCCACGTCGAGGCCACGCTCGATGCCCCATTCGACGTAGGTGAACCCGTCCGCGAGCGTGAAGGCGAGCTCCTGCGCCGCGGTCGAGCCGGCCTCGCGAATGTGGTAGCCGGAGATCGAGATCGGGTGCCAGAGCGGCATCTCCCGCGCGCAGAACTCGACCATGTCCGTGACGAGCCGCATCGACGGCTCGGGCGGGAAGATGTACTCCTTCTGCGCGATGTACTCCTTGAGGATGTCCGTCTGGATCGTCCCGCGGAGAAGGCCGCGAGGCACGCCCTGCTCCTCGCCCACGCAGAGGTAGAACGCAAGGAGAATCGCGGCCGGCGAGTTGATCGTCATCGAGGTCGAGACGTCGCCCAGGGGGATGCCGGCGAAGAGCGTTTCCATGTCGTCCAGCGAGTCGATCGCCACCCCCTCGCGGCCGACCTCGCCGAGCGAGCGCTCGTGGTCCGAGTCGTAGCCCATCAGCGTCGGCATGTCGAAGGCCGTCGAGAGGCCGGTCTGCCCGTGCTCGAGGAGGTAGCGGAAGCGCTCGTTCGTCTCCGCGGCCGTCCCGAAGCCCGCGAACTGGCGCATCGTCCAGAGCTTGCCGCGGTACATCGAGGGGTAGACGCCGCGCGTGAATGGATACACGCCCGGGTAGCCGAGGTCCCGCTCGTAGTCGATCGACACGGTGTCGGGGGTCGAGAGGGGCTCGTTCTCGAGGCCTGAGATCGTCGTGAAGAGCTCTCCCTCGCGCTTCGAGGCCTGGTCGTAGATCTCGCGGCGCCACTCGCCCGTCGGCGTCGACTCCTCGGGGTCCGGAAGCGCGGCCGGCGGGTCTTCGGTCGTCGCCATCGATCGGATCGTAGCCGCGTCGCCCTGCGTCGCGTGCCGACCCCCGGGACGCTCCCGGCGGGCTGGTCGGACGGTTACTGGAGCGACGCCTCGGGCGTCCACATCCTGACGCTGCACCTGTCGCAGTTCGCGGTCGTCCGTGACCTGACGCCCCCTGCCGCCGACAGCGGCTCGGGCTCAGGCGGCGGTTCGGGCTCGGGCGACGGATCCGATTCCGGCACTACGACCAACACGCCGACCACCACCAGGACGACGACCACGACCACGCCACGTCCCCAGACGCGGCTGAGCATGCGTGTGGCCGCTGCCAAGGTCTTCCGGCCTGGACACCAGGTGCGAATCGGCGCCCGCATCACGGCGACGAAGAAGGCGACGGGAACGGTCACGCTGCGCAACGCCGCCGGCTCGCAGGTCGCGACGTGGGCGTTCAAGGTCAAGACCGGATCGAACGTCCTCCTGTTCAAGATGCCCGCTTCGGTGCGGAAACCCGGCCGCTACACGCTGACCTGGCGACTCGTCGCCGAGGGAGACGCGGTCGCGAAGGTGACCAGGCTGAGGATTCCAGGCGCGGCGGCGGAATGGACGCTGGTCGGCGCTGGGCCCTCGCGCCCCGACGTCGTGCTCGCGGCGCCCGGATTCAGCGTGCGGTCCCTCGCGCTGCCGCGGAGCTTCCGCGTTCTGAAGACGAGCGACGTCGCCGATGCATTCGACCTTTCGGCCGCGGATGCGACGAACGTCCGCGTCGTCGTCCTCGACGTCGACCGCCTGAGCCTGAGCTACCTGCACGACCTGCACACGATCTTCCCGGCCGTGCGGATCGTCGCGATCGCGAACGACCCGGGCGTCCGGCGACGTGCCCTCGTCGCGGGCGCAGCCGTGGCCCTGCCGCATGCTGCGGGCCCGGCTCGGGTCGGGGCGGCGGTTCGGCGCGTCGCGCGGCGCTAGCGCGAGCCTCCCGGCTTCCAGAGTGGCTCGTCACCGCGGTCGTTCGCGGCGCGCGCCAGGATGAACAGCAGGTCGGAGAGCCTGTTCAGATACCGAAGGACGAGCGGATTCACGCCGTGCTCCCGGTCCGCGGCGAGCGCATCGCGCTCGGCGCGACGGCAGACCGTGCGTGCGACGTGGAGCCGCGCGGCCGCCTCCGTCCCGCCGGGAAGAACGAAGCTGCGGAGCTCCGGCAAATCCGCGTTCGCCTCGTCACACAGGCGCTCCAGCTCGTCGATCGCGGGCTGCTCGATCCGGAGCCGATTCACAGCGTCCAGCGGCACGGACAGATCGGCGCCGACGTCGAAGAGCTCATTCTGGATGCGCTCGAGCCACGAACGGAAGCGTTCGGGCGGCTCTCCCGCGAGCACGACGCCGAGCTGCGCGTTCAGCTCGTCGACGGCGCCGAACGCGGTGATCCGGGCGTCGAGCTTGGACACACGCGAGCCGTCGCCGAGCGACGTCTCGCCGGCGTCGCCTCCGCGCGTGTAGATGCGTGTCAGGCGGACTGGCTCGTCGCGTGAGCGCGGGCTCACGCGCGCTGCGCCTGTGGAGCGACCGGCACCGAATCCCGTGGATCGATCGGCGCGAACTCGGCACACCGGCGTGACAGACAGGGCGCAGATTCGGCGATAGCGTCTCCGGCGAGGGCGGCGGGAGCGCCCCGCCCTAGAAGGGAGGGGGTGCGCGCGCGCGTGTACCAAGTAAGGGTGCGTCTCATCCCTGCGCCATCACGCGCTCGCCGAGCCCGAGGATCGAGCGGGCGATCACGAGGCGCTGGATCTCGCTCGTCCCTTCGTAGATCTCCGTGATCTTGGCGTCGCGGTAGTAGCGCTCGACCGGGAACTCCTTCGTGTACCCGTAGCCGCCGAGAATCTGGATCGCCTCGCCGGTCTGCTGCCGCGCCGTCTCGGAGGCGAATAACTTCGCCTTCGCTCCCTCCTCGGTGTGCGACAGGCCGTTCTGCTTGCGCCACGCCGCGCGGTAGACGAGCAACCGCGCCGCGTCGATCTGCGTGGACATGTCCGCGAGTTTCCACTGGATCGCCTGGAAATCGGCGATCCGCTGCCCGAACTGGCGCCGCTCGAGCGCGTACGCACGGGCGACGTCGAACGCGGCCTGGGCGATCCCGAGCGCCTGCGCGGCGATCCCGATCCGCCCCCCGTCAAGCGTCGCCATCGCCACGCGGAAGCCTTTGCCCTCCTCGTGCAGCAGGCGGTCCCGGCCCACCTGGGCGTCCTCGACGACGAGGTCGTTCGTCACCGACGAGTTGAGGCCGAGCTTCTCCTCGGTGCGCGTGATGCGCACGTGCTCCGGATCGAGGATGAACGCCGAGACGCCGCCCGCGCCCGGCGTGCCGGGATCGGTGCGAGCGAAGAGGAGGATGGTTCCGGCGTACGCGGCGGTCGAGATCCATTGCTTCGCGCCCGAGATCCGCCAGCCGTCGCCCTCGGGTGTCGCGGAGGTCCGCAGCGACCCCGCGTCGGAGCCCGACTCTGCCTCGGTCAACGCGAACGCGCCGATCGCCTCTCCGCGCGCCAGCGGCGGGACGAACCGGCTCCGCTGCTCGTCGGTGCCGAACGTGAGGATCGGCAGCGTCACCGCGCTGGTGTGCACCGCCACCGTCACGCCGACCCCGGCGTCGGCCCGCGAGAGCTGCTCGAGCACGAGGATGTATGAGAGGAAGTCCGCGCCCGCACCGCCGTATTCCTCGGAGACACACACCCCCATCAGGCCCAGCTCGGCCAGTTGCGCGAACACCGGCCGCGGGAAGAAGTGCTCCCGATCCCACTCGGCGGCGTTGGGCTCGATCTGCTCGCGAGCGAAGTCACGCGCAAGCGCCTGGATTTCGCGCTGGTCCGCGCTGAGCTCGAAGTCCATCGGGCCGCAACTATAGTCGCCGGAGGGTGCGATTCCTGCTCTTTATCGGGGCCACGCTCCTGCTGCTCGGAGCCTCCTGCGGCGGCGGAACGGCGTCGGCTGAGAGCGTCGTCCGCGCCTGGAGCTCGGCGCTGAACGCCGGCGACAACGAGAGCGCTGCCGACCTGTTCGCGACGAACGCCGAGATCATCCAGGGCGGCGCCGAGCACCGGTTCAGCAACCGTGCGGACGCGGTCGCGTGGAACGCTGCGCTTCCGTGCTCGGGACGGATCGTGCGGATCGAGACCCGCGGCGACGCCGTGACCGCGACGTTCGTCCTCGGCGACCGGCCGACGAGCCGGTGCGACGACCCGGGCATCAAGGCCCGCGCCGTAATCCGCGTGCGAGCCGGCAAGATCGTCCTCTGGCACCAGGTGCCGATCCCCAACGCACCGCCGGTCGACACGACGCCCGTCGTCTAGCTAAGCGGCGTTAGCGAACTCGGCGCGCACCTCGCGCAGCAGCGAGGAGCTGCCACGGAACGCGTCGACGACGTCCGGGTCGAACTGCTGGCCCGCGAGTGCTGTGATCTCGTCCTCGCCGGTCCCCCAGTCGAGTGCGGCGCGGTAGGGCCGGTCGCTCGTCATCGCGTCGAGCGTGTCCGCGACGGCGAAGATGCGCGCGCCGATCGGGATATCGTCCCCTGCGATCCCGTCGGGATAGCCCTTGCCGTCCCAGCGTTCGTGGTGCGAGCGCACGACGGTGATCGCCTCGCCCTCGAAGAAGGCGATCCCACCGAGCATCTGCTCGCCGAGCACCGTGTGCGTCTGCATCAGGCGCCGCTCGGCGTCGGTCAGGGGGCCGGGCTTCTGCAGGATCTGATCCGGAATCCCGATCTTCCCGACGTCGTGGAGCAGGAAGCCGTACTCGACGCCGCGCTCGTCCGCGAAGGACGCGCCAAGCGTGTGTGCGAGCTCGATCGCGTACCGCTGAACGCGTTGCGAATGGGCGCGCGTCCCAGTGTCCTTCGACTCGAGCGCGCTGGCCAGCGCGGTCACGGTGTCGCGATACGCGTTCTCGAGGAGGATGCGCTGGCCGCGCTCGATCTCGAGCAGATGGCGCAGGTCGCGGGCGTACAACAACAGCTGCTCCTCCTCGCCGTGCGCCTTCTGCTTGCGGAACGGGCTGGCATGCAGGCCGCCGGCGAGACGCTCGACGATCGCCAGCAGCTCGAGCGGGCTGAAGGGCTTGAGCAGAAACGCGTCGGCTCCGGCTTCGATCGCGGCCTCCGAGTTGCCGCCCTCCGAGCCGGTCAGCAAAACGATGCCGATGTCGCGGGTGCGTGGATCGTCCTTCAGCGCTCGGCAGAGCTCGAGCCCGGTCTGGCCCGGCATCTGAACGTCGAGCACGACCACGTCCGGCGCGCGCCCGCGGATCGCGCTCAGCGCCTCGGCGGCATTGCGCGCCTCTTCGACGTCGATGTCCACGACCTCGAACGTCGCGCGGAGCAGCGACCTGAATCCTGCGTCGTCGTCGACAAGCAGCAAGCGCATCTGCGGCAACACCTTCCTTCCTTGCTATTCGAAGTGTCGGCAGGTTGGACCTAGCCCTTTAGAGGCTGAGGCCTACCCCGTTCGGGGGATCCTGGTCACTCGTACCTGTAGAAACCTTTGCCAGTCTTCCGTCCGAGGCGCCCTGCCTCGACGTGTTCGCGCAGCAACGGGCACGGCGCGTACCGGTCGTCGCCGAGCCCGTCCTGGAGCACTTCCATGATCGCGACACAGGTGTCGAGCCCGATCAGGTCGGCGAGCGCGAGCGGTCCGAGTGGATGCGCGAAGCCGAGCTTCGCGATCGTGTCGATCGCCTCCGCCTCGGCGACGCCGTCGTGGAGCGCCCACACGGCCTCGTTGATGAACGGCATCAGAATCCGGTTCGAGACGAACCCCGGAACGTCGTTCGCGACCGCCGGTGTCTTCCCGAGCTCCTCGGCGAGCCGGGTGATCGCGGTCGCCGTCTCGTCGGAGGTCTCGCTCCCGCGCACGATCTCCACAAGCTTCAGCACCGGCACCGGGTTGAAGAAATGCATCCCGATCACCTTGTCGGAGCGACCCGTCGCGGCGGCGAGCGTCGAGATCGGGATCGACGACGTGTTGGAGGCGAGAATCGCTTCCGGCGGCAGCGTCGCGTCGGCGCGCCGAAAAACGTCCTCCTTCACGTCGGCGTCCTCGACCACCGCCTCGACCATCAGGTCGGCGGGGACGAGGTCGTGGACAGGCGCCACGCGCGCCAGCACCTCCTCGGGATCGGCGCCGCCCTTCTCGGCGAGCCGCTCCAGGCTCTTCCGCATCGCGTCCAGGCCGCGCTCGACCGCCCCGGGCGCCGCGTCGTAGAGCGAGACGCGCCTGCCCGACTGCGCGACGACCTGCGCGATGCCCCCGCCCATCTGGCCGGCGCCGACGACGAGAGCGTGCTCGAAGCGCATGCGTACAGGCTAACCCGAGACCCGCGAGCGACGAAACTAGGACCCGATGCGCGCCAACGGCTGGACACCCACCTCGGTCGCGGCGCGCGCCCGCGTCATCCTGCGTGAACAAGGCCCGCGCAGCCTCTGGTTCAAGGTGCTCGGCGAGACCGTGTACCGACGACTGCTCGTGACCGAGCTCCGCTTGCCGCTCGGGCCCCACGCTCAGCCCCTCCCGCCGGCCGGAATGAAGCTCCGGGTGCTACGGGACGATGAGCTCGGCGCGTACGCCGAACTGCGAGGCTGCGACGACGTTGCCCGGGCGAGTCTCGCGCGGGGGGAGCGTTGCTTCGGAGCCTGGCTGGACGGGCGGCTGGTGGCGACCCAGTTCGTTGCGGCCGGCAGCGCGTACGTCCGGCCGCTCGACCGGACGATCGCCCTGCGAGACGGCGACGCGTATGGCCACTCGGCTTATGCGGCGACTGCTGAACGCGGTCGCGGACTGGGAACCCAGGCTACCGTCGCCGTGGCGGCCGCGCTCGAGCGGGAAGGCTTCACCCGTATCGTTGGCGTGCTCGATCCCGAGAACGTCCCCGGCATACGGATGAGCGAGCGAGCCGGCTATCGCGTCGTCGGGAAGATCGGCTATCTGAAGCTCGGCCCGTGGCGGCGCGACTTCGGGCGGCTTTAGACCTCGGGCGATGGGCGGACGCCGCACGATCTGGAGCCGTGGGGCCGAGTTGCTCCGCCGCGGCGGTGCCCGGCTGGTCTGGTTCAGGATCCTCGGCGAACTCGGCTACCGGCGGCAACTCGTGACGGAGCAGCTGCTCCCGGTCGAGGCAGTCGCCCCCACTCCCGGGCTGGAGGGCCGCTTCCTCGGCGCCGACGATCTCGACGCCTTCGGCGGCCTGCACGGAAACGCGGACGAAGCGCGGGGACGGTTCGCGCGCGGCGAGCGCTGCTTCGGCGTGTGGCTCGAGGGACGGCTGGTGTCCACCCGGTGGCTTGCGACGGGCACGATCCGGCTCGGCTATCTCGGGCGCGAGGTCGATCTGCCGCCCGAACAGGTCTACATCTACGAGATCTACACGGAGCGCGGCCACCGCGGACGCGGGATCAGCGGCGCCGCCGGGGCTCTGGTTCCTCCGATCCTCAGCGCGGAGGGCGTCCGCCGGATCGTCGGCGTGCTCGAACCCGAGAATCGCGCGGGCATCCGCGCGAACGAGAAGGCCGGCTACCGCATCGTGGGACGGATCGGGTACGTGAAGCTCGGCCCGTGGCGCCGCGATTTCGGGCGGCTCTAGACTTCGACGAGCAACGCGTCGCCCTGGCCGCCGCCTGAGCAAATAGCTGCGAGCCCGAGCCCGCCGCCGTTCCGGCCCAGCTCATGGATCATCGTGGAGAGGATCCGTGACCCAGACGCCCCGATCGGGTGGCCGAGAGCGACGGCGCCGCCGTTCACGTTGACCTTCTCCGGGTCGGCGCCGAGCATTTCCGCCGAGTTCAGCACGACGGAGGAGAACGCCTCGTTCAGCTCCACGCGCTCGACGTCGCCGATCGCCTTCCCGGCCTTGTCGAGGGCGATCTTGCCCGCGTTGGCCGGCGTGCGGGCGAGGTACGCGAAGTCGTCCGCCACGTAGCCCTGCGCGAGGATCGTCGCCAGCACGGTCAGCCCGCGGCGCTTCGCGAACTCCTCGCTCGTGACGATCACGCAACCCGCGCCGTCGTTCACGCCCGGGGCGTTGCCGGCGGTGGTCGTGCCCTCGGGGTCGAAGACCGGCTGGAGGGAGGCGAGCTTCTCGTACGACGTGTCCCGGCGGGGACCCTCGTCGACGGCGAAGTCGCCGACGGGAGCGATTTCCTCCGCGAACTTGCCGGCGTCGATCGCGGCGATCGCGCGCTCGTGGGAGCGCAGCGCCCAGCGATCCTGGTCCTCGCGCGAGATCCCGAGCTCGCGGGAGACGAACGAGGCCTGCTCGACCATGTGCTTGTTGTCGAAGCTCGAGGTGAGCCCGTCGAAGACCATCGAGTCGATCAGCTCGCCGTTTCCGAGCCGGTAGCCGAACCGGGCCTTCTTCAGCAGGTACGGCGCGTTCGACATCGACTCCATCCCGCCCGTGACGACGACGTCGTGATCGCCCGCGCGGATCATCTGGTCGGCGATCTCGACCGCTCGGATCGAGGACGCACAGACTTTGTTGATCGTGTCGGCGCCGATCTCCTTCGGGATCCCGGCCCCGATCGCCGCCTGGCGCGCCGGCGCCTGGCCCGCCCCGGCCTGCAGCACCTGGCCCATGATCACGTACTCGACCTCGCCCGGCTCGAGCCCCGCACGCTCCAGCCCGGCGCGGATCGCGTGGGCGCCGAGCTCCGTCGCCTCGTACTTGGCCAGCGCGCCGCCCAGCTTGCCGAAGGGCGTGCGAACCGCAGAGACGATGACCGATCGCGCCATGGGACCCAGGCTAGCGATCGAAGCGCGAGTCAGGCCCGAGCTTGCGCGCGAAGGCCGCGACGAGCCGCGCACAGGCCTCGACGTCGTCGAGCTGCGCCATCTCGATCGGAGAGTGCATGTAGCGCAGGGGAATGGAGACGAGCGCGGTCGCGATCCCTGCGTTGGCGTTGTGGATGTCGTCCGCGTCGGTCTGGCTCACGCGTCCCGTGACCTCGAGCGTGTACGGAATCGCTTCCGCTTCCGCCGCCTCCACAAGCAAGTCCACGATCCGTGGATTCATGGTCGGCCCGCGGAGGATCGCCGGGCCGCTGCCGAGCGGATGCTCCCCGTCCTCGCGTGGATCCGCCCCGGGGACGTCATTAGTGGCCGTGACGTCGAAGACGATCGCCACGTCGGGCTGCAGACCGGTCATGCCCGCGCGGGCCGCAGAGGCGCCGATCTCCTCCTGCGTGAGCGCGCCCGCGACCAGGTCGCCGGACAGCGCGCCGGCCTCCTTGACGAGCCGCACCACCTCAAGCGCGATGTACGAGCCGACGCGGTTGTCGAGCGCGCGGGAGACGACGCGGCGGTTCGGGAGCTCGAACGGGTCGCCGTCGAGCACCATCGCGTCGCCCTGCCTGACGAGCGAGCGCGCCTCGGCGGCGTCGCGCGCCCCGATGTCGACGTACAGGTCTTCGATCTCGACCGGGCGCGGTTTCTCGTCGCCGTGGGTCTCGGCCTTGCGCCTGGCCACGACGCCGCGGATCTCTCCCTCGCGCGTCAGGATCGTCACGCGCTGGCCGACGACGGCCTCCACGCCGAACCCGCCGATGCGGCGAATGGCCAGGAAGCCCTTCTCGTCGACGTGCGTCACGATCAACCCGATCTCGTCGATGTGCCCGAGCACGGCGAGCGTGGGCGCGTCCCCACCCGGCACGCGCATGAAGGACGACCCGAGCACGTCGGTCGTCACCTCGCCGTACTTCGCCGCTGCCTCGCGCCACACGCGGGAGGCCTCCGCCTCGTAGCCCGACGGACCACGGGCCTCGAGCAGCGCTGCGAGGAGCTCCGGGATTGCCACGGCGCCAGTCTAGGCTTGACGCCCGAGCCGGCCCGGGCCTACTGTGAGGGCGATGTCTTTCGCCCTTCGCACCGCAGCCTGGTGGGCCTGGCGCCGCGAGCGGGGCGGGAGCCTGCGCCTGGGCTGACCAGGCCGAAAGGCCGTCCTGCTCGACCATGAGACCTCCGGCGGAGGTCTTTCCGCGTCCTCGAAGGGAGGACATGAGCATCGCCGCGTCAATGCCAACCGACCTGCTGACCCCGCTCGGCGCCTACCTGCGCCTGCGTGGCGAAGGCGGCGCGTTCCTGCTCGAGTCGGTCGAGCGCGGACGGCTGGGCCGATACTCCTTCGTCGGGACAGGGTCGCGGCTCTGCGACTTGGCCGACGCGGAAGCGTGCAAGGAGCCCGTCGTCGGCTACATCTCGTATGACCACGTGGCGCAGCTCGAGCCGACCGTCCCGCTGCCCGCGGGGCCCGCGCCCTTCGCCGAGAGCCGCTTCGTGGTCGCCGAGACGCTGCTTCGCTTCGACCATGCGCAGGGCGTCGCGGACGTCCTCGCGGGCAATCCTGGCGAGATTGCGGCGCGACTCGAGGGCCCTGTCCCGACGGCCGGTGCCAGGCACCCGACACGTCCGGGGGAGCTACGTCGTTTTCCGACACGCGACGAGTACCAGGCACAGGTCGTGTCCGCTCAGGACGCGATCCGTGCGGGCGAGGCGTTCCAGATCGTCCTGTCGCAGCGCGCCGAACGGCCCACTTCGGCGAGCGCCCTCGACCTCTACCGCGCCCTGCGCCGCGTCAACCCCTCCCCGTACCTGTTCCTGCTGGAGCTGGACGAGCTAGCGCTGATCGGATCGTCCCCCGAGACGCTCGTGAAGGTCACCGGCCGCCGCGCGTCGCTGAACCCGATTGCCGGGACGACGGAGGCAGGCGAGGGCGACGCCGAGCGCTTGCTTGCGTCCGACAAGGACCGCGCCGAGCACGTCATGCTCGTCGACCTCGGTCGGAACGACCTCTCGCGCGTCTGCCGCGCTGGCACCGTGCGCGTCGAGCGCTTCCTCGAGCCCGAGCGCTTCTCGCACGTCTCGCATCTCGTCTCGGAGGTGTCCGGCGAGCTCCGCGACGGCGTCGGGCCCTTCGACTTGCTGCGCGCCTGCTTCCCTGCCGGCACGGTCTCGGGAGCGCCGAAGGTGCGCGCGATGCAGCTCATCTCCGAGCTCGAAGGCGTGCGGCGCGGGCCCTACGCCGGCGCTGTCGGCTACGCGCTCCCGGACGGGACGCTGGACACATGCATCGCGATCAGGACGATCTTTCTCGCGGACGGCGTAGCCCACCTGCAAGCGGGAGCAGGCATCGTCGTCGACTCCGACCCCGCCGCCGAGCACGAGGAGTGCCTGCACAAGCTGGCCGCGCTCGAGGCGGCGATCGAGCTCGCGGAACAATGATCCTGCTGATCGACAACTACGACTCGTTCACGTTCAACCTCGCGCATCTGTTCGAGGAGCTGGGCGCGGAGATGCTCGTCCGCCGCAACGACGCGATCGACGCCGACGAAGCCGAACGCCTTGCGCCCTCCCACCTCGTCGTCTCCCCCGGCCCGGGCCGCCCAGAGCGCGCCGGCGCGACGATCGAGATCCTGCTGCGCCTCGCCCCGCGCGTCCCCACCCTCGGCGTCTGTCTCGGCCACCAGGCAATCGTCGCCGCGTTCGGCGGGGAGGTCGGCCCGGCCGCGAGCATCGTGCACGGGAAGGCCAGTGGCGTCACCCATGACGGCCGTGGCATCTTTCGCAACATGCCCGCCGAGTTCGAGGCCGGCCGCTACCACTCGCTCGCCGCGACCAAGGTCCCGCCGGAGCTGGAGGTCTCGGCGCGCTGCAGCGAGGGCGAGGTGATGGCCGTCCGCCACCGCGAGCTCCCCGTCGACGGCGTCCAGTTCCATCCCGAATCGGTGCTGACCCCGCTCGGGCCACAGCTGGCGCGGAACTTCCTGGAGCGCGGATGATCCAGGCGGCGATCCAGCGAATCCTCGACGGGCACGACCTCGGACGCGCCGAGGCGCGCGACGTCATGGGCACCGTGATGAGCGGCGAGTGCACCCCCGCGCAAATCGCCGGATTCGTCGTCGCGCTGCGCGCCAAGGGCGAGACTGCGGACGAGATCGCGGGCTGCGCGGAGGCCATGCGCGAGCACGCGCTCGCGGTGCACCCACAGCGCGACGACCTCGTCGACACGGCGGGCACGGGCGGCGACGGAGCGCGCACGATCAACATCTCCACCGCCGCCGCGCTCGTGGCCGCGGCCGCGGGAGCCGGGGTCGCGAAGCACGGGAACCGCGCGGTGTCCTCCGCGTCGGGGTCCGCTGACGTCCTCGAGGCGCTCGGCTTCGCGCTCGAGCTCCCGCCCGAGCGGATCGCGCTCTCGATCGACCAGCTCGGCTTCGGCTTCCTTTTCGCGCCCGCGCACCATCCCGCCATGCGCCACGCCGCGCCGGTGCGCCGCGAGCTGGCCACCCGAACCGTCTTCAACGTGCTCGGCCCACTGACGAACCCCGCCGGCGCCCGGGCACAGATCGTCGGCGTCTACGCTCCGGAGCTCGTGCGCACGATCGCCGATGTGCTGTCCCTCCTCGGCGCGCGGCGCGCGTTTGTCGTGCACGGCGCGCACGGGATCGACGAACTGTCGCCGGCCGGGCCCAACCTCGTCTGCGAAGTCGCCGACGGCGCGGTGCGGGAGTACGAGCTCGACCCGCTCGACCTCGGCGTCGAGCGCTGCGATCCGGCTGAGCTCACCGGCGGCTCGCCCGAGGAGAACGCCGCCGCGATTCGAGACGTCTTCGCGGGTGCGGACGGAGGGCGGCGGAATGCGATCCTCCTCAACGCCGCGGGAGCGATCGCCGCGGCGTGCCACGCGGACGACCTCGCCGAAGGACTCGCGCTCGCCCGGCAAGCGCTCGACACGGGAGCCGCCGGCGAACGACTCGAAGAGCTGATCGCGTTCTCGCGCGCGGGGGTGACGGCATGACTGGATTCCGCGCCGCCCTTGCGGCACCTGGGCTGTCCGCGATCGCCGAGGTCAAGCGCCGCTCCCCCTCCGCCGGCGACCTGCGGCCCGACGCCGACCCCGCCCGGCTCGCCGCACAGTTCGCGCACGCAGGCGCGGCGGCGGTGTCCGTGCTCGTGGACGAGCGCTTCGGCGGCTCGCTCGACGACCTGCGGGCCGCTCGCTCGGCCACGACCGTGCCGCTTCTCGGCAAGGGGTTCTTCCGAGAGGAAGAGGATCTCCGGCTGTTGAAGGAGGCCGGCGCCGATGCGGTGCTGATCCTGCTTCGCGACGTCGACGACGGCCGGGCCCGTGAGCTGCTCGCGCGCGCCGGGGCGCTCGGCCTCGACACGCTCGTGGAAGCGCACGACGCGGAGGAGCTCGAGCGCGCGCTGGCCCTCGACGCGCCCACGATAGGCGTCAACGCGCGCGATCTGACCTCGTTCGAGATCGACCGCGCCGCGCAGCTCCGGCTCGTCTCGCAGGCCCGCGCACGCGCACCCGAACGCGTCGTGATCGCCGAGAGCGGCGTCCACACCCGGGCGCAGGGCGCGCTGGCCGAGCTCTCGGGCGCCGACGCGATCCTCGTCGGCTCCGCCCTCATGCGCGCGCCCGACCCGCCCGCGAAGCTCGCCGAGCTTCTCTCGCGCCCGCTCGTCAAGGTTTGCGGGCTCACTCGCGCGGAGGACGTCGCGGTCGCGGTCGACGCGGGCGCCGATCTGCTCGGCTTCATCCTCGCCCGCGAGAGCCCGCGGCGCGCGGCGGAGGTCCTGCCGGTCCCCGAAACCGTCCTGTCGGTGGCGGTCTTCGTCACGGACACCGAAGAGACGCCCGCCGATCTCGTCCAGCTCTACGAGCGCGCGAACGGCCACCGCGGCCGAGACGCAAAGCTGCTGCGCGACGACACCGAGGTCGCGCGCGTTGTCGACCTCCCCTGGCAGGCCGGCGACCCGCTGCACTTCCAGCGCGCAGCGGCTGTCGAGGGACGCGTGATGCTCGCGGGCGGATTGGCGGCCGACAACGTGCGCGAAGCGATAGCGGCTGTGCATCCCTGGGCCGTGGACGCCAGCTCGCGGCTCGAGATCGAGCCGGGCGTGAAGGATCACGACCGCGTGCGCGCCTACGTTGCAGCGGCGAGATGAGCACCGGCCTCTACGGCACCTACGGCGGCCGCTACGTGCCGGAGACGCTGATCCCGGCGCTCGAAGAGCTCGAAGCCGGCTGGCGCGCGGTCGGCGACGACTTTCGCGAGGAGCTCGCGGCGCTGCAGCGCACGTACATCGGGCGGCCGACGCCGCTCTACGAAACGGTCCGCTTCGCCCCAGAGGGGAAGCGGATCCTGCTCAAGCGCGAAGACCTGTGCCACACGGGCGCGCACAAGATCAACAACGCGGTCGGCCAGGCGCTTCTCGCCCAGCGGCTCGGCAAGCGCCGCATCGTCGCCGAGACCGGCGCGGGCCAACACGGCGTCGCGACGGCCACCGTCTGCGCGCGGTTCGGGCTCGAGTGCGTCGTCTACATGGGCTCCGAGGACATGCGCCGCCAGGCCCCCAACGTCGAGCGGATGAAGCTCCTTGGCGCGGAGGTGCAAGCCGTCGAGTTCGGCACGCGCACGCTGAAGGAGGCGACGAGCGAAGCCATCCGCGACTGGATCTCGAACGTCGAGACGACCTACTACCTGATCGGCTCCGTCGTCGGCCCGCATCCGTATCCCGAACTCGTGCGGGAGCTCCAGTCGGTGATCGGATACGAGGCGCGCGAGCAGTCGCTCGAGCTGGGACGGCTGCCGGATGCCGTCCTCGCCTGCGTCGGCGGCGGCTCGAACGCCATCGGGATCTTCGCCGGCTTCGTCGACGACGTGGACGTCCGGCTCGTCGGCGTCGAGGCCGAAGGCGCAGCGAGTCTCGGCAGCGGACGACCGGGCGTCCTACACGGCGCGCGCTCGTCGCTCCTCGCCGACGAGGACGGGCAGATCGCGGACGCCCACTCCATCTCCGCGGGCCTCGATTACCCGGGCGTCGGCCCCGAGCACGCCCACCTCCGCGACTCCGGTCGGGCCTCCTACCTGACCGCCAGCGACGACGAAGCGGTGGCAGCGTTCCACCGGCTGGCCGAGACGGAGGGAATCATTCCGGCGCTCGAGCCGTCGCACGCGCTCGCCCGCGCCCTCGACCTCGACGCCGAGCTCGTGCTCGTCTGCCTCTCGGGGCGCGGTGACAAGGATCTGGCCGAGGTGCTCGCGCACTGATGTCCTCGGACCACTCCGAGGCGAAGCTCTCGATGTACTCGTATCCCGTCGAGCTGCGAATCGACGAGTTGCTGTTGCGTGCTCCGATCGAGGCGGACGTGGACACGATCGCGCCGGCGTTCCGCGATCCTGCCGTCGGCGGTGAGGCGGGCCTCCCGCCCGTCGACGCCGAGAGGCTGCGCTTGATGCTCCGCGAACAGCTGCCGACGATGCGTGAGCGGGGACTGCTCTCGCCGTACGTCATCGTGGACTCCGGGACGGACCAGCTCATCGGCGGTACGGCCATGCACCACCTGGATCCGATGCGTGACGCCGTCGAGATCGGCTACTGGCTGTTCATCGAGGCGCGTGGCCGCGGTGCCGCGACGCGGGCGGTGCGAGCGATGGTGGACCACGCGTTTGCGAACGGGATCTACCGCGTCGAAGCGCATGTTCGCGTTGGGAATACGGCCTCCGAACGCGTGCTCGCGCGTTTCGGCTTCGTCCGCGAGGGAGTCAAACGGCGGTATCTGCACCACGGCGGGAATCGCGTCGACGCAACGCTCTTCTCGCTGCTCGCGGACGACGCGTGAAGACGCTCGTCGTCTACCTGATGGCCGGAAGCGCCACGCCCGCGCTCGCGGAGGCGGCGGTTGCGGCCGGCGCGAACGTCGTCGAAATCGGCTTCCCGTTCTCCGACCCGCTCGCGGACGGCCCGGTCATCCGCCGCGCGGCCGAGCGCGCGCTCGCGGAGGGCATGCGCACGCGGGCCTGCCTCGAGTGCCTGGCGGCCGTGCGCGAGCGCGTGACGACGCCGCTGATCCCCATGACGTACTCCTCGCTGCTGGAGGCCTACGGCTACGAGCGCTTCGCCGAGGACGCGCGCGGTGCCGGAGCCACCTCGCTGATCATCGCCGACCTCCCGGCGGGGGAGCGACCGAACCTGCGCCGCATCCAGCTCGTGGCTCCGACGTCGACCGAGGAGCGGTTGCGGCTGGCCGCCGAGTCGACGGACGGCTGGCTTTACCTGGTCACGGTGACCGGCACGACCGGTGCGCGAACCAAGCTCTCCCCCGCCCTCGCCGGCCTCGTCGACCGCGTTCGCGACGTCACCGACGCTCCGCTCTACGCCGGCTTCGGGATCTCGACGCCAGAGCAGGCGCAGGCGGCCGCAGACCTCGCGGACGGCGTGGTCGTCGGGTCCCGCGCAGTCGAGGTCGCGGAAGCGGGACCGGCCGCGCTGGCCGAATACGTTGCTTCGCTAAGAGAAGTACTCCGGGAGTCTTGACTAAGTAACAGACTGTTACTTAGACATTGGTTACGCCGCGGGGCGCCCCGGGACGAAGCGATCGTCCGTGATCCAGAGGAAGCCGATCGCCAGCCCCGAGCCGACGAGCACCGCGATCCAGCCCCCGAAATCGAGTCCCTGCAGGGCAAAGAAGCTGCGCGTGCCGGGGACGGCGAGCACGATCAGATACAGCGCCGCGAGGGCACCGCAGAGGATCGACACGGCCGTGCCGCGGCGCCGGCCCGAGGCCTCCAGCGCCAGGATCAGGTACAGCCCGATTGCGACGAGCACCGTCGTCGCGACTGTTCGCGCCTCCACGAGCGGGACGTTCGCGACGTTGAGCGCGAGTAGGTAGCCGGAGAGCACGCCGAGTCCAGCAGCGGTCCCGGCCGGGACGGCGAAGCGCGCAACCTCCCGAAGGAACCCGCGCGTCCTGAACGTCCCGGCGCTCGGCGCGAGCGCCAGGAAGATCGACGGCAGCCCGATCGTGATCGACGCCGCGAGCGTGAGGTGGCGCGGCAGCAGCGGATACGCGGTCGGCGTCAGCCCGATCGAGAGAATCAGAAAGACGGCGAAGACCGACTTCGTCACGAACAGCTTCGCGACGCGCTGGAGATTGCGCAGGATCTTCCGCCCTTCCTCGACCATTGGCGGCAGGACCGCGAAGTCCCCGCGGACGAGTACGAGATCGGCGACGCTGCGCGCCATCTGCGCGCCGCTCCCCTGGGCGATCGCGAGCCGGGCCGCCTTCAGCGCGGGAACGTCGTTGACGCCGTCACCGATCATTGCCACGTAGCGGCCGCCGTCCCGCAGCGCCTCCACTACGCGCCGCTTCCCCTCGGGCGTGATCCGCCCGACGACGCGGTGCTCGAGGATGAGCCGCCGCAGCTCGACGGGATCCTCCGGGAGCGAGCCGCCGTCGATCGGCGCCGCCGTCTCGATCCCGGCCCGGGCGGCGATCGACGCCACAGTCTCTGGACGATCGCCGGAGAGCACCGCGAGCGCCACGCCCTGCGCCCCGAAGAAGTCGACCGTCTGGCGCGCCTCGGGTCGCAACCGCTCGGCGACCACGACGAGGCCGAGCAGCACGAGGCCTGGCGGCGGTGTCGCGTCTCCGAGAAGCGGGGCATCGGTGCGCGCGAACGCAAGGACGCGCCGGCCCTGTCGCGCCTCGGCCTCGGCGACCGGCCCGAGTCCGTCCAGCGAGAACAGCTCGGGCGCACCGAGCACGTAGGAGCCGCCGTCGAGCTCGAGCGCCCCCCAGCGCCTCACCGACGAGAACGGAACCTGCACTCCTGCCCGCTCGGCCGTGCCCGGGAGGGACTCGGCGACCGCACGAAGCGTTGAGTTTGCGCCGGGCGAGCTGGCCGCGTACCGCCCGAGCGCAATCCGCAGCTCCTCCTCGTCCGCCCCGGCTGCGGGCACGAGCTTCACCACCGTCAGCCCGGGCTCGGTGAGCGTGCCGGTCTTGTCGAGGCAGACCACGTCCACGGACGAGATCGACTCGACCGCATTCAGCTGCTGCGCGAGCGCCCCGCGCCGGGCCATGCGCAGCGCGCCCACCGCATAGGTCACGCTCGCGAGCAGGATCAGACCCTCCGGCACCATCGTCACGACTGCAGCGACGGACGTCGGGACCGCCTCCCCGATCGGCGTCTTCCGATCCCAGAGCGCGTAGCCGAGCACGAGCGCGAGGGGAACCATCACCGCGACCAGCGCAAGCAGGAGCCGGTTCAGCGCGCGCTCGAGCGGCGAGCGCGGGTGGCGGAACTCGCGCGCCTCCCCTGCGAGCCGCTCCGCGTAGCTCCGCTCGCCGACCGCGGTCACCTCGTACGCCCCGGTCCCGTCGAGCGCGAACGAGCCCGAGCGCACCTCCTGGCCGGGCCCGCGCTCGACGGGCTCGGCCTCGCCGGTGAGGATCGACTCGTCGATACTCAGCGAGGCAGCGTCCACGAGCGTGCCGTCGGCGACGATCTGGTCGCCAGCCTGCACGCGCACGAGGTCCCCTTCGACCACGCCCTCGACGGGCACGTCTCGTGCCTGGCCCTCGCGCACGACGTGCGCGGTCGGCGCGACAAGTGCGGCAAGCCTGTCGAGCGCCCGCTTGGCCCGCAGCTCCTGCCCGATCCCGATGCCGGAGTTCGCGACGAGGATCCCGAGGAAGAGCGCGTCCTGCCACTGGCCGAAGGCGAGCGTGACGACCCCTGCGACGAGCAGGATCACGTTGAAGACGGTCAGGACGTTCGCGCGGACGATGCTCCACGTGGAACGGCTCGTCGGCGGCGGCCCCGGCGGCGGCTTGGCCGCCAGACGGCGCGAGGCCTCGGCTTCGGTGAGCCCGTGAGCTGTGAGGTCGGTGCTGGCGGTCGCGGTCAGGCGACCGACGCTAGCGGACGCCGATCCGCACGTGGTAGCCGAAGCGGAACGGCACCGTGCCGTCGCCGAGCACCCGGCGCGCGACGGCCTCGACCTCGTCGAGGGGAAGCTCGCGTTCAGCCTCCGCAGGGTCGCCGATCATCCCGATGCTGCCCATGAGTCCGACGAGCCGGTCAGCGTCGCCCTGCTCGACCGAGTGGAGGACGAGCTCGCGGCAGTAGCGGAACTCGCCGCTCTCGCGCATCCGCTGGAGATGCGTGTCCTTCGTCAGCCGCTCGGCGCCCGGGTGGATGCCCAGCCGCACGCGCCGCGCCCGTCGCCGGGCGCCGTACTCGTAGAGCGCCTGCTCGATCTCCCAGTCCACCACGGGATAGACGTCGTAGTCGTACGCCGCGAAGACTCCGCCGGGCCGCAAGATGCGTCCGACCTCGGCGAACGTCGGGGCCGGCTCCATCCAGTGCAGGGATTGCGACGCGGTGACGATGTCGGCGCAGGCGTCGGCGAGCCCCGTCTCGTGCGAGAAGCCGAGCACGAACTCGACGTTCTGCTCCGGGGTCAGGCCCTCGGCTTCGTCCCGCATGAACGGGTTCGGCTCGACACCAACGACCCGCTCCGCGAGCGGCGCCCAGGGTCGGGTGGAAAGGCCCGTCCCCGCGCCGAGATCGACGACGAGGGCGGGCCGTTCCGTTCGCGCAAACTGGAGCAGCGTCTCGAAGAGCGCGGCCGGCGGTCTGGGCCGGTAGCGATCGTAATGCGACGCGAACCCCTCCCGCTCGTAGCCCGAGCGGGAGATCAGCTCACGGGAAAACTCTGTCAATTACCAGCGCTAAGGCGTCGGCACGACGCCGTACTCAGCCACGTGGGCTTTGCCCGCGTGGCGTCTGCGCTTCCTTGCCAGCAGGCCATGCGTGAGCCCGGTTTACCAACGGGACCGACGTCCGCGGCGGCTCGTGTAGAGCAACCGCGGTCGCGCGACCGTCATGCCCTGGCTCTCGAACTGCTCGCGGTGGCCGAGGCCGACCGCGAAGCGGCTCACGTCCGCCTGCTGCTCGGGGGTCACGAGCGTGACGCCGCTACCGCTCTTGCCGGCACGGCCGGTGCGGCCGACGCGGTGGATGTAGCCCTTCCCGTCCTCGGGCGGATCGAAGTTGATCACGTGCGTGATGTCCGCGAGGTCGAGCCCGCGCGCCGCCACGTCCGTGGCGACGAGGGTCGTCACCTTGCCGGTGTGGAAGCGCTCGAGCGCCCGCTCGCGCGCGCCCTGGGTCATGTCCCCGTGCAGCGCGGCCGCACGCACGTCGCGGCGGTGGAGCTTCGCGACGAGGCGGTCGGCGCCACGCTTGGTGCGGACGAAGACGAGTGCGAGACCGCGCTCGGCCTCGAGCTCGGCGATCAGCGCGTCGACCTTCCCCTCGTG
>JBDTZN010000104.1:0-5970 GCA_040005095.1 Thermoleophilia bacterium
CGATGTTCCGCACCTGGCCGGTGAGGTTCCCGGCGAGCGTGTTGACGTTGTCGGTGAGGTCCTTCCAGACGCCGGAGACGCCCTTCACTCGTGCCTGGCCTCCCAGCTTCCCCTCGGTTCCGACCTCGCGCGCGACGCGGGTGACCTCGTCCGCGAAGGACGAGAGCTGGTCAACCATCGCGTTGACGGTCAGGCCGATGCGCTGGAACTCGCCCCTCACCGGGCGGCCCTCGATCTTCAGCTGCATCTTCTGCGACAGGTCGCCCTCGGCGACGGCGTCGATGACCGGGCGACCTCCGTGGTGGGCCGCACGAGATCGTCGATGATCGCGTTGACGGAATCGAGACTCTGCTTCCACGTTCCTGCGAGCTCTTCGGGCTGTGCGCGCTCGGTCAGCCGCCCCTCGCGGCCGATCACGCGGCTCAGCCGCAAAAGCTCGTTCGCCGTCTGCTCGCGCGTCTGCGCGAGTTCGTTGAACGCGGTCGCGAGCTCGCCAACCAGTCCGCGCTTGCGCGCGGGGAGACGGACTCCCGTCTCGCCGGCGTGCGCGGCCTTCAAGGCAGCGAGGAGGCGCTCGAGGTCCTCGGTCGCGATCTCGGTCATACCGTTCGACTCGGCCGATGCGCCGCCGCACTCGCGTCCATTCGCGGACGCCGCGCCGGCGCCTCGACGCCTTCGCTCGGTGGTCTCAGAACCTGCCGCCACGGAAGTGCTCCTTCGTTTCGAGGGGATGCGTGGAAGGGCCGCGATCGGAGAGCTCGCGGCTAGGACGCCCCTTCGACGGGGAGCCCCGAATTCCTGAGCTCAACGGCCGCAAAAGCTGTGCTTCGATATGTCTCCCTGCGGCGACCCCTGGCGCACGCGGTGGCAGGTTACGTGCGGGTTCCAGCCGCCGCAAGCGCGCCGTCGAGGTCGGCCCAGAGCCGGTCGACGTCTTCGAGCCCGACGCTCAGCCGAACGAGGTTTGCCGGGACTCTGTCGCCCTCCCAGCGATGACGGGTTTCGAGCACGGAGTCGACGCCGCCGAGGCTCGTCGCATTGCGGATCAGGCGGGTCGAGGTCTCGACGGTGCGGGCGGCTACGGCCCCTCCGGCTACGTCGAAGGAGAGCAGGCCTCCGAACCCGGGATAGCGGACGAGCTCGACACCCGAGTGCTCGTCGAGTCGCCGTGCGATCTCCGTGGCGGTCTCGGTGTGCCGTCGCATGCGGACCTCGAGCGTCTTCAGGCCGCGCAGGAGGAGCCAGGCGGCGTCGGGCGCGGCAACGATGCCCGTGCGCGTGCGGAACTCGCGCAGGCGCTCGGCAGCCTCCGCATCGCGGCAGACGACGGCGCCGAGCAGCAGGTCGTGGTGGCCGCCCAGGTACTTCGTCGCGCTGTGGAGGGCGAAGTCGGCGCCGCGCTCGAGGGGCCGTAGGTAGATCGGGGTCGAGGCCGTGGAGTCGACGAGGACGGGCGCCGAGTGGGCGGACGCCGCCTCCAAGTCCGGGAGGGTCAGGAGCGGGTTCGACGGGGACTCGATCCAGACGAGGTCGGCGTCCGCGGGCGGAGCGCCGGTCTGGTCGAACTCGACGAAGCGCAGGCCCCACCGCTCGAGCTCGCGGAAGAGGACGCTTGTACCGTAATAGGCGTCGTGCGCGAGCGCGATCGTCTTGCCGGGTTCGAGCAGGGCGAGGACGAGCGCAGCTGTGGCCGCGGCCCCGGACGGGAACAGCAGCGCGGTGCCGCCTTCGAGCGCCTCGAGCGCGCGCTCGGCTTCCGCGCCGGTGGGGTGGCCGTAGCGCTGGTAGTAGTACGCGCCCGGCTCGCCGTCCACGTACGGCCAGATCGCCGAGCGGTCGAGCGGCTCCACCCCCGCGACTCTAGCTCGCGCGCGCACTTCCGACCCGGGCACAAACCCGGCACGAAGCCGGCACGCACGCGGCACGAAATCCTCGCTACGGTCCCGGCAGGGGGCATCGCGGCCCCCTTGGGGCACGTGGGGGGCGCTGCGCGGAGGACTCGCGGGTGAGCGCGCTTGTAGGCTCCGCCTCGAGATGGCGCGCACCGAGAAGCGGCCGGAGGAGTCGACGGCGTCGAAGCTCGAGCAGCTGCGGACGCTCCGCGACGAGGCGCTGCACGCCGGGAGCAGCGCGGCGGTCGAGCGGCACCACGCAGCGGGCAAGCTTCTGGCGCGGGAGCGGGCCGAGCGGCTGCTCGATCCGGGCTCGTTCGTCGAGCTCGACCGCTACGTCCGCCACCGCGAGTCAAACTTCGGGATGCTCGAACGGCGGCCCTACGGCGACGCGGTCGTGACCGGGTACGGAACGGTCTTCGGGCGCAAGGTCTTCGTCTTCTCGCAGGACTTCACGGTGTTCGGCGGCAGCCTGTCGGAGGTCTTCGCGGAGAAGATCTGCAAGGTCATGGACCTGGCCGCGAAGTTCGGTTGCCCGGTGATCGGGATCAACGACTCGGGCGGGGCGCGGATCCAGGAGGGCGTCGTGTCGCTTGCCGGCTACGCGGAGATCTTCTGGCGGAACGTCCAGTCGTCCGGCGTGATCCCGCAGCTGAGCCTCGTGCTCGGGCCCTGCGCGGGCGGCGCCGTCTACTCGCCGGCGATCACCGACTTCGTCTTCATGGTCGAGGGCTCCTCGTACATGTTCATCACGGGGCCCGACGTCGTGAAGACGGTGACCGGCGAGGAGGTGACCTTCGAGGAGCTCGGGGGTGCGGCGACGCATGCCGCGAAGTCGGGAGTCGCGCACTTCATCTCTCCCGACGAGGAGGCGTGTCTCGACGACGCGCGCTACCTCCTCTCGTTCCTGCCCCAGAACAACGTCGATCCGCCACCGTTCACGGAGCCGAGCGACCCGCGCGACCGTCAGGACCCGGAGCTCGACACCCTGATTCCGGACGAGCCCACAAAGCCGTACGACATCAAGGCTGTGATCCGCCGCGTCGTCGACGACGGCGAGTTCCTCGAGATCCACGAGCGCTTTGCGACGAACATCGTCTGTGGCTTTGCGCGGCTCGGCGGCCACCCGGTCGGCGTGGTCGGCAACCAACCGCAGTCACTCGCCGGAGTGCTCGACATCGATTCGTCCGTCAAGGCCGGCCGGTTCGTGCGGACGTGCGATGCGTTCGGAATCCCGCTCGTCACCTTCGTGGACGTGCCCGGCTTCCTTCCGGGGACGACGCAAGAATGGGGCGGGATCATCCGCCACGGGGCCAAGCTGCTTTACGCCTACGCCGAAGCGACGGTCCCGAAGCTGACCGTGATCACGCGGAAGGCCTACGGCGGGGCCTACGACGTCATGAGCTCGAAGCACATCCGAGCCGACTTCAACTTCGCGTGGCCGACGGCCGAGGTCGCGGTCATGGGCCCGGAGGGTGCGGTGAACATCGTCTTCCGTCGCGAGCTCGAAGCGGCGGACGATCCGGAGGCTCGGCGGGCCGAGCTGATCGCCGACTACAAGGACCGCTTTGCAAACCCGTACACCGCGGCCGAGCGTGGATACGTGGACGACGTGATCGAGCCGCGGACGACGCGGCCGGTCCTGATCGATGCGCTGGAGACGGCGCTGACGAAGCGCGAGCCGCGTCCGCCGCGCAAGCACGGGAACATCCCGCTCTAGGCCGAGACGGCGGCCGGCTCGAGCGCGGGTGCCAGCTCTTCGTCCGGCGGCCCGCACGCACCGACGCGGTTCTTGCCCTGATCCTTGGCCGAGTAGAGAGCGCTGTCGGCGAGCCGGATCAGCTCGCCGCCCGTCGAGCCGTCCTCCGGGAACGTCGCCAGACCGGCGCTGGCCGTGACCGAGCCGGCTCGGTCGAGGTCGTGCGTCTCGATCCGCCTGCGTATCGCCTCGGCGACCTCGCGGGCGGCGCCCACGTCATGTCCGGCGAGCAGGAGTGCGAACTCGTCGCCGCCGAGGCGGAAGGCTTCTCCGTCGCGCCGGAGTTGAGTCGCGATCTCGGCCAGCACACGATCGCCGACGGGATGGCCCCAGCGGTCGTTCACGAGCTTGAAGTCGTCGATGTCGAGCAGGCAGACGGTGAGTGGGGCGCCCTTCCGCTCGGCCTTCTCGACCTCGCGGCGCAGCCGCTCGTGGAAGTGACGGTGATTGCCGAGGCCGGTGAGCGGATCGGTCAGGGCCAACCTGAGCGCGTGGAGCTCTCCCTGGTGCGAGCGCTGGTAGAGCGCGATCGCAAGGAGGGGGCCGAGCAGCGCGATCGAGAAGATCGGCGAGCGCTGCCAGAGCACGACGAGCACGAGCCCGGCGGAGCCCATCAACGCAAAGGGAAGCGCGGTCGACGCGACGTTCCGGCGGAACACCTCCGCAAGGCGCCGCCGCGACGAGATGCCGGCCGCGAGGCTGACCAGCGAGATGTTCACGAAGTACTGAGCCAGCGTGCAGGCCGCGGTCGCACCGACGAGCGCCAGAGCGACAGAGGAGTCGAAGGGCGACGCCGCAAGTCCGCCCGCGGCTGCCGCGAGCGCGTGGACCGACGCGTTGAACGCGATCCGCTCCGGCGGACGCCGCTCGAGTGCCTGCATGGCCGCCGGCGCGAGCGCCACGATGAGTACCGCGGGCGCCCAGCCGACGAGCAAGACGGCCGTCACGCTGAAGACGAAGCCCAGCGAGACCCCGTTCGCATCGAGGTGATCCAGCGGAACCGGAAAGCGATCGGCCAGGAGCGAGGCGCCGAGAAGCGCGGCGCCGCCGCCGAGGATCGCGACGGAGGGCAGACCTTGAGCGAGGCTGAGGATCGCGGCGATTACGACTGCCGCGCCGGCGATGCACACCGCACCGACGACCAAGACCAACCGGAAGGGCGCGTCTCGCTTCATTGCTCTACCAATCGAGGAAGCAAGAGGCGAAGCGCTCGTACGCGCCTGCGAACGCGATCGCAAGCAGCAACGCCAAGACGACGAGCCGTACCGCGACGATCTTCGTTTGGGCCAATTCGATCCTTCCCCTCGGCTGACCCAGCGAGTCTTTCAAGCCGCCTGCCTGCCGCCTACACCCGTTCGGGGGATTCCCGCCCTACTACTAGCCGGAAATTCCGGCCTCGGCCAGCGGGCGCCTGCCCCAGGCGAAGCGGGTGCGGTACCAGCCGCTCAACGGGGTGAGTGCGACGCCGTAACCGGACGAGTGGATCATCCAGCCGCTCCCCACGTAGATGCCCATGTGGTCGATCTCGGCCGGCTTCGAGCGAGGGCCCTTGGCGCCGAAGAACACGACGTCGCCCGGGGCGAGCTGCGCGAAGACAACCCGCTGCGCGCGCGGAACCTCGCCGCTCATCTCGTAGGTCGTGCGGCCCTTCAGGACTGACGGGAGCGTGGGCGCTCCCGCGTAGGCCTGCAGCTTGTAGACGCGCCAGACGAAGCCGGAGCAGTCGAAGCCGCCGCGGGTCTGAATGCCGGCCGGAGCGCCGGGCTTCTCGCTCGTCCCGGCCCACACGTACGGGTAGCCGATCAGTCCGACCGCGGTCGTGAGGATCCGCTTCTGCCACGGCGTGAGCTCGGGAAGCGCGAACGTGTCGGCCGCCGCTCGAACGGCATCGGCGTTCCCAGGGCCGAGCTTCAGCATCCGTGCCGCCGAGTACGCCGCTTCGGCGCGCGTCGCCGCATCTCCCGGCCGGAGCTCGAGGTCGTCCTGGGCGGCCGGGTGATTCGTGCGCAGGCCGAGGAGTCGCGCCGTGACCTCGGTGCCGAACCGCGAAGGGGGAGCAAGGCCTGCGGTTTTCGCCGCGCTTGCGAAAGCGGCCGCCGTGTCCTGGAGGGCCAGGGCACTCACCAGCCGTGAGTCGAGGCCGGCGATCGTCACCGGCAGGGTCGGAGCCGACACGGCAACGGACGGCTGTCGCTTCAGCGACGCGACGAGGCCCGCGGCGTCGGCGCGCGTCAGCGGGTCGTCCGGACGGAAGGTTGCCGGGTCCGTGCCCATGATTCCCTGGGCGGTGATGGCGACGATCTGCGGCTCGGCCCACGA
>JBDTZN010000105.1:0-5906 GCA_040005095.1 Thermoleophilia bacterium
CGTCGCGATCGAACGAGTAGGAGTCCTTCATCACGAACTCGCGCAACCGGATCAATCCGCCCTGCGGCCGCGGCTCGTCGCGCATCTTCGTCTGGAAGTGGTACCAGACCTGCGGCAGCTGGCGGTAGCTCTGTATCTCGCGTGCGTGGAACGCGAACGTCTCCTCGTGCGTCATCGGCAGGACGAACTCGCGGCCCTGGTGGTCGGCGACGTGGATGATCACCGGGATCTTGTCCCGTCCCGTTGCCTGCCAGAGCTCGACGGGCGTGAGCACCGACGCGAACCATTCCTGCGCGCCGATCGCCGTCAGCTCCTCGCGGATGATCTGCTCGATCTTGCGGTGGACGAGCCAGCCGAGCGGCGTGAACGTCCAGATCCCCGCGCTGACCTGGCGGATGAAACCGCCGCGCACGAGCAGCTTGTGGTTCGCCGCCTCGGCCTCGGCGGGCGCGTCTCGCAGGGTCGGCAAGAAGAGCTTTGAGGCTCGGGCGATCATCGTTGCCCGCGCAGACTACTCCAGCGGGATGAGACTGGCTTCAGCCATCGCGAGCGCCGCGGGCTTCGCCATCTTGAGGCGCTTCGGGCGGACCATACCCCCCTCGATCCAGCGCTCGATCTCGTGGAAGAGCTCGTCGATCAAAATGTCCGACGAGACCTTCTTCAGCACACGGCCGTGCGCGTAGATGAAGCCCACGTCACGACCGCCGGCGATGCCGAAGTCGGCGTCACCGGCCTCCCCCGGTCCGTTCACGGCGCAGCCCATCACAGCCACCTCGAACGCCTGCGGATACGAGCGGAGCCGCTCCTCGACCTTGACGGCAAGCTTCTCGACTCCGACGTTGTCCCGGCCGCACGACGGGCACGAGATCATCACCGGGCCACGCTCCCGCAGGCCGAGCGCCTTCAGGATCTCCCAGGCCGTCTCGACCTCCTTGACCGGATCGGCGGTCAGCGAGACGCGGATGGTGTCGCCGATCCCGTCGGTCAGGAGGGCGCCCATGCCGACGGCGCTCTTGATCGAGCCGGCGAACGGCGTTCCCGCTTCGGTGACGCCCAGGTGGAGCGGATACGGAACCTTCGCCGCGAGCATCCGGTAGGCGCGGATCATCGTCGGCACGTGCGTCGCCTTGACGCTGATCTTGAAGTCGTAGTAGCCGAGCTTCTCGAGCAGCTCGACCTCTTCGAGCGCCGCGGCGACAAGCGCCTCCGCCTGGTCGCGCTGCGCGAGCTCGTCGAGGTGCTTCGGCAGCGAGCCCGAGTTGGCGCCGATCCGCATCGGGATCCCGGCGCGGCGGGCAGCCTCGACGACCAGCGCCACCTTGTCGGGGCCGCCGATGTTCCCGGGATTGATGCGCACCGCCGCCACACCTGCGTCGATCGCCTTCAGCGCCAGGGAGGCGTTGAAGTGGATGTCCGCGATCACGGGCAGCGGCGAGAGCCGGACGATCGTGCGGAGGGCCTCCGCGTCCTCGATCTTGGGGACGGCGCAGCGGACGAGCTCGCAGCCGGCGGACGCGAGCGCCGCGATCTGGGCCGTCGTCGCCTCGACGTCGCGCGTCGGCGTGAGGGTCATCGACTGGATGACGACCGGTGCACCGCCGCCGATCGCGACGTTGCCGACGTGAATCTGGCGTTCGCTGGCCATCTCTAGGCCAGTCTAGCCACGTGTTATCCGCCCCCGAGCCTGCCGATGTCGCTGGTCAGGATGATGAACGCCAGCACCAGGACGAGGGCGATTCCCAGGGCGGCAAAGCGCTCGTAGACAGCCCTGCCGAGGGCGCGGCGGCGGAAGCCTTCGATGCTCGACAGCAGGATGTGGCCGCCGTCGAGGGGGAGCACCGGCAGCAGGTTGAACGCGCCAAGGCTCAGGCTGATCAGGCCGAGCAGCCACAGGTACTCCTCCACGCCATGTGAGGCGGCGGTCGACGAGATCTGGACGACCCCGACCGGCCCGGCGAGCTCGTGGCGGTTGCGGCCGGTGAAAAGGTGTCCCAGCCCGACCCCGGTTCCCTTGAGCACCGCCCAACTCACGCGGACCGAGTTCTTCGCCGCGGCAGGAACGGAGAGCTTCGTGACGGCTCGTGGGCGCACCGGGCCGAGCGCGACAACTCGACCACCGCGCTCGACCGTGATCGTTACCGGCCGTCCCCCAGACGCCGTGATCGTGTCGTGAATCCCTTGCGGCGTCAGCCGGCGACCGTCAACGCCGACGACGCGGTCGCCCGGTCGTAGCCCGACCTGCTGGGCCGGCGAGCCAGGCTGGATCGCGTCCACGACGCTGGTGACGCTGGACTTCGTCGTCTTGAAAGCGAACCCGATTCGGTAGCCGCCGCTCGCGATCACCGACAGGGTGGTCAGGAGCGCGAGAGCGAGTGCAAGGTTGACCGCCGGGCCGGCAAAGCTGACCGCGACCCGCTTCCACGCCGGCAGGCTCCAGTACGGCGTCCCGGTGAGCCCGTTCCGCAGTTCGTTCAGCCCGCGCTTCGCCAGCCGGGCCGGCGTTCCGTGGAGGTCGGCTTCGTCGAGCTCGACTTCGAGCCGGCCGATCAGGGCCTGGGCTTCGGGAATGTCGTCGGCCTCGAGCGCGCGCTTGAGGGCCTGAACGACCGACGTGAGCTTCGGTTCCTGCCGGACCGCGCCGCTGAACCACGTGTCGACGTCCGTGGGCGCCGGCCGCTGCATGCCGGGGAGCGACACGAATCCTCCGAGCGGGATCGCACCGAGCCCGTACTCGACGCCTCGCCAGTTCACCTTCGCTAGCGCCGGTGGAAAGCCGATGTAGAAGCGCTGCGGCTTCATCCCGACCGCCTTCGCCGTGAAGAAATGGCCGGCTTCGTGCACGACGACGAGCAGCTCCAGGCCCAGAATCGCGATCAGGACATTCATGCCGCGACGAGCCTTCGCTCCGCGAGCGCGCGGGCCTGCGCGTCGGCCTCGACCAGCTCGTCGAGGTCCCGAGCGGGCGCGCCGTCGGCCGCGTCCAGCGCCGCCTCGACGACGTCCGCGATCCCGAGGAAGGGGAGCCGCCGGTCGAGGAACGCCGCGACGGCAACCTCGTTGGCCGCGTTGAACGCGCACGGGTACGTACCACCGCGCTCGCCCGCCTCGCGCGCGAGCCCGAGCAGCGGAAACGCGTCGAGATCCGGAGGCTCGAACTCGAGCGTCAGTCTCTGGGACAGGTCCAGCGCGGGCACCGGCGTGGCCGCGCGCTCGGGGTACGTGAGCGCAAACGAGATCGGGATGCGCATGTCCGGATAGCCGAGGTGCGCGAGTACTCCGCCGTCGCGGAAGCGGACGAGCGCGTGCACCGTGGAGGTCGGGTGAACGACGACCTCGATCGCCTCATAGTCGAGCCCGAACAGGAAATGCGCTTCGATCACCTCAAGACCCTTATTCGCGAGCGTGGCCGAATCGGTTGTGACCTTCGGGCCCATGTCCCAGGTCGGATGGGCGAGCGCGTCCTCCGGCGTGACGTCTACGAGGTCCGAGCGCGAACGGCCACGGAAGGGCCCGCCCGACGCGGTCAGGACGAGCGAGTCGACGGTCTCGGGCGCGCGGCCCTCGAGGCACTGGAACGCAGCGGAGTGCTCGCTGTCCACGGGGATGAGCCGCCCTCCCCCACGCCGCTTGGCCTCGAGAGCGAGCTCGCCGGCCGCGATGAGACTCTCCTTGTTCGCGAGAGCGAGGTCGACGCCGTGCTCGAGTGTCCAAAGGGTCGCGGGTAGCCCAGCGAAGCCGACGACGGCGTTGAGGACGACGTCGGGCTGCGCGCGCTCGAGGAGCTCCGTCAGGTCACCTCCGACCTGCGTGTGCGGCGCGAGCCCGTCGATGGGCTGCGAGCCCGAAGCCGCAGCCACAAGCTCGAGCTCCGGGTGCGCGGCGACGATCGCGAGTGCTTGGCGGCCGATCGACCCGGTCGCGCCCAGCAAGGCGATTCGCTTCATCGAGACTCAGTGTGCAGAAAGTCGAGCAAGATGCGGTTGAACTCCTCTGGGTGTTCGAGCGGCGGCAGGTGTGCGGTGTCGGTCATCGTCACCTTGCGAGCACCGGGAATGCCTTCCGCCAGGGCGCCCGCGATTTGCTTGAAGTCGTCGACGTCGTTCTCGCCGACGACGACGAGCGTCGGTACGTCTATCTCGCTGAGCCGCTGCGAAGCAGGAGGATCGAGCGGTGGTGGCGAGGACGGCTCTGGATCCGGCACCGGAATCGCAAACGCGCGCCGCTGCATCTCCGCGCTGAGGTCGCGCACCTCGGACGATGCCGAGCCGATCCAGAACTCAACGTTCCCCCTGATCGCGCGCTCGAAGTCGCCGGCGTCGAACGCAGCTGTTTCCTCCTCGTCGGCGCGCTGCATCTCCGCCGACCAGGCCCAGTCGGGAAGCCCGGCGCCGACCAGCACGAGATGGCTCACGCGCTCGGGATGGAGCAACGTCAGCTCGAGCGCGGTTCGGCCGCCCATCGACACGCCGACGAGCACGGTTCGCTCGATGTCGACGTGCTCGAGCAGCGCGCGCAAGTCGTCGGTGTACGTTGCCGGCCCACTCGGCAGCGTCGAGTCGCCGAACCCGCGCTGGTCATACGTCAGGACGGTGAACTCGTCCGCCAGGGCCGGAACGGCGTCGCGCCACATCCTCCGGTCGGCGATGCCCGCATGAATGAGCGTCACGACCGGCCCCGAGCCGGTGACGTCATAGGCGATCCGGGCGCCGTTCAGCTCGGCGACGCTCACTGGAGCGCCAGGATCGCGTAGAAGCCCGCAACCGCGGCGAAGAGCGGCGCGTCGAGCCGGTCGAGCACGCCGCCGTGCCCGGCGAGGATCCGGCCGGAGTCCTTTACGCCCATGTCGCGCTTCAGGGCCGACTCGAACAGGTCGCCGGCTGCTCCCGCGAGCGCGACGACCGCGCCGAGCGCGACCGGACGCCAGCCCGGCAGAAAGTCGTGGTGATTCCTGTAGAGCGTGATGAACGCGACGAACATCGCCGCAGCGGTCCCGGCGACGAACCCTTCCCAGGTCTTGCCCGGCGAGAGAGTCGGCGCAAGCCGGTGCCGCCCGACGAAGCGCCCCACGAAGTAGGCCATCGTGTCGTCGGCAAAGATCGCAAGGAGGACGGCGAAGGCCGCGAGGCGTCCGACACTCGGCGAGCCGATCTCCCGCAGGAGCAAGACGTAGCCGAGGCCGAGGCCGACCCACGCCGGCCCGAGCACGGTCGACGAGATCGCGACGGTCGCCGGCTGGCGGGTGGAGGCGACCCCGTAGAGCACGAAGGCGAAGAGCAAGGTGGCGAGGAACCCCGCGAGCATCCACTCGATCCCGCCCAGCCGTGCGCCCACGAGCGCCAGCACCGCGCCCGCGTAGCCCGCTAGGACGAGCGGCCTCAAGGGGCGCACCATCGAGTAGTACTCGTGCAGCGCGACGAGAGCGGCCACCGACAGCAGTGCGACGAGCCACCAGCCTCCGAGCCAGACCGCTCCGAGGACGACGGGCAGGCCGACGATCGTGACGGCGATGCGCGAGAGAAACGGCGTCATCGCCCGCCGAACCGACGGCGGCGGCTCGTGTACTCCTCGAGCGCGCCTCTCAGCTCGCGCTCACCGAAGTCGGGCCAGAGCGTGTCGACGAAGACGAGCTCAGCGTAGGCGAGCTGCCAGAGCAGGAAGTTCGAGATGCGGAGCTCGCCCGACGTCCGGATCAGTAGATCGGGGTCCGGCATGGCCGGCTCGTACAGGTGTGCGGCAACGAGGGCCTCGTCCACGTCTTCGGCGGCGGTTCCCGACTCCACGATCCGGCGCGTGGCCTCGATCAGCTCGGCCCGTCCGCCGTAGTCGAAGGCGATCCAGAGCTGCAGGCGCGTGTTGGACGCGGTCTCCGTCTCGAGGGTCTCCATCCGCCTGAGCAATTCGGCCGG
>JBDTZN010000106.1:0-5853 GCA_040005095.1 Thermoleophilia bacterium
GTGATGGCGAACACGGTCGGGACGCTGAACCTGCTCCAGTCGATCGTCAACCACGGGCTCGAGCTCGAGAAGTTCGACACGGCGGGAACCTCGGAGGAGTACGGGAACGTGCGCGAGAACGTCCGGCACCACCACGACTTCGACGAGGAGGGCGCGCTGATCCTCCACGAGCGCTCGCCGGTCAACCCGAAGTCGATCTACGCGACCGCGAAGGTCGCCGCGGACTTCCTGACGATGAACTACTACGACGCCTACGGGCTGCCCGGCGTCGTCACGCGCATGTTCAACAACTACGGGCCGCGCCAGAACCCGCGCTACGTGACCGGGACGATCATCACGCAGGGGCTCGAGCGCCCGCAGATCGAGCTCGGCGCGCTCGAGCCGCTCCGCGACTTCTGCTTCTGCACCGACGGCGTCCGCGGCCACCTGACCGTCGCCGCCCACGGGACGCCGGGCGACGTCTACGTCTACGGCCAGGGCAAGAACATCTCGATGGCCGACTGGGCAGCGCTGATCCTCCGGGTCGGCGAGGAGCGCGGCTACTGGCCGGAGCGCGAGATCGTCTCCGTCCCGGGCCGGTTCCGCCCAGGCGCGAGCGACGTGATGGCGCTCCGCGTCGGCTACGAGAAGCTGAACCTCGAGACCGGCTGGGAGCCGCAGGTTTCCTGGGAGGAGGGCGTCGAGAAGACGATCGACTGGTACGCGAAGAACCGCGAGCGCTGGATCGGCCGCGTCGATTGGCTGGTGCAGGAGCAGCCGGCGGGGGCGAAGTGAGGGTCCTCGTCACCGGCGGCTCGGGCTTCCTCGGCTCACACGTCGTCGAGCGGCTGCGCGCCGAAGGGCTCGACCCCGTCGTTCCGCGCAGCGCGGAGTACGACCTGACGCGCGAGGACGACGTCCGGCGCCTCTTCGCCGACGCGCGCCCCGAGCTCGTGATCCACCTCGCCGCGCTGGCCGGCGGCATCGGCGCGAACCGGGCCGCACCGGGTCGCTTCTGGTACGTCAACCTGCTGATGGGCGCGTACGTGATCGAGCACAGCCGCCTCGCCGGCGTCGACAAGCTGCTGCTGCTCGGCACCGTCTGCTCGTATCCGAAGTTCGCGCCGGTCCCGTTCCCCGAGGACGAGCTCTGGAACGGCTATCCCGAGGAGACGAACGCGCCCTACGGCATCGCCAAGAAGTCCCACCTCGTCGGGGCGCAGGCGTACCGCGACGAGTACGGACTGAACTCGATCTACCTCCTGCCGGCGAACCTCTACGGGCCGCGCGATCATTTCCACCCGACGAACGCGCACGTGATCCCGGATCTGATCCGGAAGATGATCGACGCGCAGGAGTCGGGTGAGCGCGGGATCGTCCTCTGGGGCGACGGCTCGCCGACGCGCGAGTTCCTCTACGTCGAGGACTGCGCCCACGGGATCATGCTCGCCGCTCAGCGCTACGAAGGCGCCGAGCCGGTGAATCTCGGCACGGGCGTCGAGACCTCGATCCGCGCGACGGTCGACCTCGTCGCGGAGCTCACAGGCTACGAGGGCGAGATCGTCTGGGACTCCTCGATGCCGAACGGCCAGCCGCGGCGCAGCCTCGACGCGTCGCGCGCGAAGGAGCTCTTCGGCTTCGCGGCGAAGACGCCGCTCCGCGAAGGGCTCGAGCGAACGATCGCGTGGTACCGGGCGTCCGCGCCCGCCTATGCATCCTCTTCATAGAACCACTCTCACGATGAACCGTTGTGTCGTCGGGCCGCGCTGGACGGCGCGATGCGGCGTCCTCAGTCGCGTCCGTATCTCGCTCGATACGGCCGCTCCCTGCGTCCTTGCCTCGCACCGCCCATCGCACCCCGACGACGAAGGACCATCATGAGAGGGGTTCTTGCGCTCAAGCGCGAGCCCTGGAACGTCCTCGGGCCGCTAGTCGTCGCCCAGTGGATCGCGATCGCGATCTTCGCGCAGATCGTCCGCCACAACGGCTGGCTCTTCTACCAGGGCGGCGACCAGACCCAGTTCTACAGCAACGCAGTCACGCTCTCGCACGGCCACATCCCCGAGTCGGAGATCGGCTACGGCTGGTCATATCTGCTTGCCCCGATCGCAGGGGTGTTCGGCGCGAACGCGCTCGCCGCGGTGCCCGTGATCATCCTCTTCCAGGTGCTCGTCCTCGGCCCGATCGCGCTCGCGGCGACCTACGGGATCGCAGCGCGAATCGGGGGCCGGTTGATCGGCTATCTCGCGGCGACGATCTGGGTCGTGGGCCCGTTCGTCGTCATCCCGCTGTGGGATCACCGCTACCACGCGAAATACGTGGAGCAGTTTCTCCCGCAGGCGCTTGGGCTTACCGGTCTCGGTGACTACCCCTCGATGGTCGCGCTCCTCGTGGCTGCGTACTTCTGCTTCCGCGCCTTCGACAGCGGCACCTTCCAGGACGCTGTGCTGGGCGGCATCGTCACCGGCTTCGCGCTCGGGCTCAAGCCCGCGAACAGCCTCTTCCTCGCCGCGCCGGCGCTCGGGTTCCTGCTCGCCCGCCGGATCCGGTGCGGCTTCGCGTTCGCCGCGGCGATGCTGCCAGCGGTTGTCACGCTCGCGATCTGGAAGTACCGCGGACTGGGTCATCTGCCGATCCTCGCCGCGCCGGGCCCGAGAGTGCTCGCCGCGGGCCAGGACCCGCTCTTGGCATCCCAGCCTTTGCTCGCCTCGCTGTCCGACTACGTCAACCTAAGCTGGCAGCAGCTCAAGGACAACTTCGCCCAGTTCCGCGAGTTCTTCTGGAGCCCGCGACCGGCCGAATGGGTTCCGATCGCAGGGGCGATCGGCGTTGCCCGACGGTCGGTGACGGCCGCGGTCTTCCTCGGCGTGTGGTTTTGCGCGTTCTTCTTCTTCAAGGGCAGCTCGCCGCTCGTCAGCGTCGAGCAGGGGACGTTCCTGCGGATCTTCATGCCCGGGTTCCCTCCCTACTGGATCCTCACCGCGTGCCTGCCCCTGCTCTGGCCCATCCGGGGCCCGCGCCTCGCCCGACGCTACGCCCCGACCGACCGCTTCGGGCTCGAGTGGCGCAGCCCGCCGGTCATCGGTGCGGCGATCGTGCTGGCCGTCATTCCACTCCTGCTCGTGGTCGCCTTCCGGCCGCTCAAGGGAACGGCTGCGACGAAGTACTTCGACCAGAACGTGGCCGTCCCCGTCGACTCGAGCTTCACCCCGCGGGTGTCCGTATCGTCACAGGGACAGAATCTCAGCTGGAAACCACCCGCGACGCCCGGCATCCGGGAGTTCTACGTCGTCTTCCGATCGCCCGCCGTCCTCACCGCGGACCCGAGCCTGCCTCCCGGGCGCGAGGGAATCCGTTGTCTCGCTCCGACGGGAGGTGCGAGCGACTGCCGTCTCGAGATGACGCGGATCGGGTCTACACGTGGGTCCTCGTTCTATGACCCCGACACGTTGAAGGGCCGCTGGACGTACCGGATCGGCATCGCCGCGAACTGGGTCGACGACGAGAGCCTCGGCGACGTGATGGTCGTGAGCGCGCCGACGACGGTCACCGGGCTCGGCTAGGAGGGTTCTTTCCTGCCTCGATCTGCTCCTCCAGGAGCGCGAGCCGCTGCGCCAGGATCGTGTTCTGGTCCGAGAGCCGCGAGATGACCGTCGAGTAGTGCAGCAGCACGAGGATGACGAAGAGCGATCCGACCGCGAAGAGCACCGCCGGCGGATAGCCGGTCACGCCGAACCAGCCGGCGATCGTGTTCAGCCCGCCGCGCCAGACCGACAGCGCGAGCAGGACGAGGCCCGTGAGCAGCCACAGCAGCGCGTAGCGCTCGCGCAAGCGGCGGCTGCGAATCAGCTCGAAGACGACGACGAGCAGCAGCAGCGACGCGATCGCGGCGGCAATCGAGACTTTCAGCGGGGTCACGGCTCGACCACGTCCTCGAGTGGCACGACGTTGCGGCGGAAGACGCCGACGAAGATTGCGAGCAGCACCTTCGCCATGTAGTAGACCGACGCGAAGGCGCCAATCGACGAGCGGCCCGCGGCGCGCTCGCGCATGCGCACGGGCACCTCGCGCATCCGCAGCCGGTGCCGGAAGACCATCACAGTCGCCTCGACCTCGGGGTAGTCGTGCGGGAGGTCGGCGGCGAAGAGCGCGATCCCGTGGCGGTTCAGCGCCTGGAAGCCCGAGGTGGGGTCGGTGACCCGCTGGCGGACGAGCGCCGAGACCGTCCCGGCGAGGATGCGGATCCCGAGCCGGCGGGACCTCGAGGAGCGGAATGAGCTTTCGCCGATGAAGCGAGAGCCGACGACGATATCGGTCTCGCCCGCAAGCACAGGGGCGAGAATCGCGCCGAGCTGCGACGGGTCGTGCTGGCCGTCGCCGTCGACGCGCACGGCGATCTGGAAGCCACGCTCCCACGCATAGCGGAAGCCCGTTTGCACGGCCCCGCCGATGCCGAGGTTGAACGGCAGGCGAATCACGTGCGCTCCGGCCGCGCGGGCGATCGCGGCGGTCCGGTCGGCGGAGCCGTCGTCGACCACCACGATCTCGATGCTCGGGTCGAACGCGCGGATCTCGCCGATCACGCCGGCGATCGCGCCTTCCTCGTTGAACGCGGGCACGATCGCGAGGCAGCGCGACGCGTCGACCGCAGCCGTCGCGGGCGGCGCGGAGATTGTCGGCGCGAGCTCAGTCACGGGCGCCCACCGTTGCCGGCCGCTGCAGGCCGATCAGCTCGAGCAGCTGTTCCGCGCGCCGCGCGTACGTGTGCTCGTCGAGTGCGCGCTCGCGGGCGCGGCGCCCGAGCTCCTCGGCCTGAGCTGGATCGTCCAGGAGGTCGCGGTAGGCCTCGACGGCCTCGTCCGCACTGGAGACGACGAGCAGCTCGCGGCCGGGCTCGAACCAGCGCTCGATCCCGTCGTACGGGTTCGACACGATCGCGGCTCCGCACCCGGCGAGCTCGAAGGGCCGGCACGACGACGACGCGTAGACCGATGCGTGCGAGCGCCGCGTGATGTTCAGGTTGACCCGCGCCGCCGAGATGGCCTGCGGGAACACGTTGTACGGGATCGGCCCGAGCATCCGCGCCGCACCTGTGTCGCCGCGGAAATCGCCGCCGCCGAGCGCGAAGTCGACCTCGGGCTCGCGCCGGCTCGGCTCGCCGACCATCGCCTCCATCCACTCCCGCCGGAACTTGTCGCCGTAGCCGTAGAAGAAGGCGTCCGCCTCCTTGTCGACCTGCTTCGGCGCGAACAGGTCGGGGTCGACACCCCAGAAGACCGTCTCCGCGCGCCGGGCGCCCAGCTCGCGCAACCGGTCCAGCCCACCCTCGGAGTTGGAGATCACGAGGTCGTACGCCGATGGATCAGCGCCGTGGTAGTAGTTGAACCCGGTGTCCATGCCGCCGAACTCCGGCAGGCTCATCGGGACGTCGCCGTCGTAGAAGATCACCGGAACGCCGAAGCGCTCGCGCAGCCGCTCCGGGATCCCGCGCAGGTGGCTCATCGGGACGGTGAAGACCAGAACCGCCGCGATGTCGCGCTCGCGCTCGAGGATCCCCTCGAGATGCTTCTGCCAGCGCGGCGTCACGTAGCGCCAGATCACCTCGCGGGTGGCCCGGTCGACGGCGGACTCGTCGGGCGAGTCCTCGCCGCGCCTGACGTGCGTGTCGCCCTTCAACCGAGCGGCGAGCCCGCGCGCGCCGGCGTAGAGCTCGGCCTCGCGGTAGAGCGGGTTCGGCTCGGTCCGCCACCAGGGCGACTCGATCGCCTTGCCGCGATAGGGCGTGACGATCAGGTCGACGCCGACCTCCGCGAGCCCTTTCCAGAGGTGCCACCAGGCGGGCGTGCAGCCGTAGCGGAACTCGAGGTCGATCGC
>JBDTZN010000107.1:0-5834 GCA_040005095.1 Thermoleophilia bacterium
TGCGGCGACTACGCGATCCTCGCGGCGCTGCAGAGCTTCATGCCCGACCTCGGGATTCCGCGTGACCGGATCGTCTTCGTCTCGGGCATCGGCTGCGCGGCGCGGTTCCCGTACTACATGGAGACGTACGGGATCCACTCGATCCACGGCCGCGCGCCGGCGATCGCTACCGGGCTGGCCGCGTCCCGGCCCGATCTTTCGGTGTGGGTCGTGACCGGCGACGGGGACGCGCTGTCGATCGGCGGCAACCACCTGATCCACGCGCTGCGGCGGAACGTGAACATCAAGATCCTGCTCTTCAACAACGAGATCTACGGGCTGACGAAGGGCCAGTACTCGCCGACGAGCCCGCTCGGGACGCGGACGAAGTCGACGCCCCTGGGCTCGATCGACCATCCGTTCAACCCGCTGTCGCTGGCGATCGGCGCGGAGGCGACGTTCGTCGCGCGCTCGATCGACACCGACAAGAAGCACCTAACGGGCGTGCTGCACGCGGTCGCGCAGCATCGCGGGAGCGCGTTCGTCGAGATCTTCCAGAACTGCAACATCTTCAACGACGGAGCCTTCGACTTCGTGCGCGACGAGAAGGAAAACCGGATCTACCTCGAGCACGGCGAGCCGGTGGGGGAGACGGGGCTGACGCACGATGCGCACGCGGAGGACCCCGCGCAGGCGTTCGCCCTGTCGCGGATCACGCAAGGCACGCACGGCGCAACGCCGATCGGCGTGTTCAGGGACGTCGACCGACCGAGCTACGACGAGCTGATGGCAGCGCAGCTTGAGAGCGCCACCGAGGAGCGCGGGGCTGGGGACTTGGCGGCGTTGGTGGGGTCGGGCGACACCTGGGCAATCAAATAAGGAAGCCCGCGGGGCGGCGGTTCCGCTCTATCGTTGGCGGCTTATGAGCCCTCGAATCGGCTTCGCTTTCGGCAGAGTCTTCCCCGCCGATGACCTGCTCTCGGAGTGGGTTGCCACGCTGGCGCTCGCGTTCAACGATCTAGCGCTCGTCCACGATCGGATCGAGGCGGACGCTGAGACGCCGCATAGGTTCTTCTACTGGCTTCGGCTTGCGATCGCGCATTTCTACGAGGCGGCGAAATACCTGGAAGACACCGCCGAGGTTGACGAGGTCAGGGCGTTTGTCGCGACCCTGGCGGGCGACGCCCGGAAGCACTACGAGACCTGCCTTGAGCAGTACAGGGCTGCAGCCGACCCGTCGGAACCGGCCTATGAGGAAGGTTCTCGATTCGCTCGCGGCCGAAGCAGGGCAGATCGACAGGGGCGATCGAGACACAATCCGGGACTCGCGTCTGCTCTTCGGTGACGACATCATGTCGCGATTCTTCGTCGAGGCCTCCGGTGGCGAAGCTGCACTCGATCAGGTCCATCCGAACATCGAGGCAGCCATCACGGCGTTTATGCGTTTCACGAACGCCGCTCTCGACGAATGGTTCCATCGTGCACAGCAAGACCGTGGCGCGAAGTTCTTCGACTTCGGAGACGGGGCTCTGCCGCGGCCCGCAGAGCAAATGGAAGGCAGCACGGGCGATCAACCTCGAAACGCTCTTGCACCAAACGACCCCGAAGCCGCTCAAACATAGGTGGCTGTGGATCCAAGCAAGCTCGTCTCTTTGCCTTACCGACTGCAACTGAACCACTGCACTGGATGATCCGCCGATGACAATCCCGACGCCTTGGCGGATCGTCATCGTGTCTCAGGCTCCGCCTGCTGCCGTCGCGATCGACGCGATGTGCCGCGAGGCTGGGCACCAGCCTGTGGCGATCATCACCTCCCGGGTCACGAGCGACCCGTCGCGTCTGGGCTGGATGCTCGATGTTGCGCCTCCCGACGTCGACGTTCTCTACGCGGCGCGCAAGACGAGCCTCGCGCCGCTCTTCCGCACCTACCAGCCCGACCTCGTGATCTGCCTCGGCTTCCCGTGGCTGATTCCGCAGGAGGCGCTCGACATCCCGAAGCTCGGTGCGATCAACGTCCACCCGAGCAAGCTGCCGCTCTACCGCGGGCCGATTCCGCTGCCCTGGGCTGTTCGCAACGGCGAGACCGAGATCGGGATGACCGTTCACCGGATGGACGCGACCTACGACACCGGCCCGATCCTCGCGCAGGCGCCGGTGCCGCTCGACCCGGCGGCCTGGACGTTCGAGGAGGTGATTCCGGCCATGCAAACCGCTCTGCGGCAGATCATCCCGCGCGCGCTCGAGCGGATCGCCGCGGGCGACGAAGGGGAGCCGCAGAAGGGCGATCCCGGCGTCTACGCGGGCTGGTTCGAGGACGACTTCAAGCGGATCGACTGGAGCAAGCCGGCGCGCGAGATCCACAACCAGGTACGCGCGTGGTCGTTCGCGAGCTTCGTCGGCGATGTGGAGATGCCGGTCGGTGAGGTCGACGGCGAGCCGCGGAAGATCATCCGCGCGAGCCTCGAGCCGGCCGACGGTACGCGCATCGAGACCGGCGACGGCCCGATCTGGGTTACAGAGTCCGCACCAGCTTGAAGCGCTCGCAGACGATCGGCGTGTCGTCGTCGAAGGAATAGGCCTCGAAGAACCGCTCGTGCGCCTCGCGCCAGTCGGCGACCGACTCGAAGCCTTCGCCCTCGTCGCGCGCGAATTGCTCGTCGACGTCTGCCGCACGAACCACGCGGACCTCCGTCGTCTCGATGACCGCGACGGGCTCGTCGTCGAAATCGAGCACGACGAAGAGCTCGCCCACCATCGGGAGCTCCTCTCCTTCGGCCTCGTAGTCGAGCACCAGTCCGGCCGTTGCGGTCTTTTCTCCGCGGAGAATCAACTCGACGAGTTGCCGCCGGAGCGGCGTTCCCGTCCAGCCGAACTCCGAGACGCGCATTCCGTCGATTCGCCGTTCGGTCACGCCCGCCACCCTAGAACGACGAAGCCCGCCTTTGCGGGCGGGCTCGGTCGCTTCCCAGGGTGGGGGGAGGGAAGGTGGGGCTACTGGTCGTCCTGCGCGGCCTGCGCGGCCGTGACGGTGCGACGGACGACCCGCTCGCAGTTCACGAACGTGTCGTTCTCGGCCTTGTTCTCGAACGCGACGTCGTTGCCGGCGCCGCAATCGACGTAGTCGACCTGGCCGTCGGCCGCGAGTGCGTGCATCCGGTCGTTGCCGTCGCCGCCGTACTCCTTGTCTGCGCCCGATCCGACCCAGATGACGTCGTTGCCGTCGCCACCGTTGATCGTGTCGTCGCCGTGGCGTCCGCGGAGGACGTCGTTGCCGGCGCCTCCGTTGAGATCGTCGTTGCCCGAGCCGCCCCGGAGCATGTCGTCGCCCCCGCCGCCGAGCACGTGATCGTCGCCCTCGCCCGCGTAGACCTTGTCGTTCCCGGCCTCGGCGTCGATCGTGTCGTTGCCCTTGAGCGCGGAGATCACGTCGTCGTTCGGCGTCCCGATGATCGTGTCGGGGCCGTTGGTGCCCTTGATGTTCTGCGCCGCCACGACGCCGACGATGCTGAGTCCGGCGACGAGGACGACGAGCGTTGCGATGAGCCTGCCTTTCATGCGATCCAACCTCCCGTGTTGCTGTCGAGGCGAGAATCGCGGCGCCGCGTTAGGGCGCCGTACGTGGCAGGTAATACGAGCGTAAAACAGACACGGCCCGTGCCTGGCACCCGCCGTCGCCCTGCGCGCCGGGGCTAGGGACAGTCCCTGGGCATGGCCGAGCGGATCACGGCTAGGGACAGTCCCTACGTGGCGAGTGCCGGCTCGTCTGGAAGGGCGCTGCGCGGCGCCGACGGCAGGCGCACCGTGAACCGCGTCCCGCGCCCCGGCTCGCTCTCGACCGAGACGTTGCCGCCCATTCCCTCCGCGAGCTCCTTGACGATCGCGAGGCCCAGCCCCGTCCCGACCTCGCGCTCGCGGCCGTAGCGCTCGTGCAGGTAGAAGCGCTCGAACGCGTGCGGGAGCTCTTCCGGCCGCAGACCTGGCCCCGTGTCCTCCACGGTGATCTCGGCTGGGCGCGCGGCTACGCACACGCGTCCGCCCGCGGGCGTGATTCGCAGCGCGTTCTCGACCAGGTTCCCGAGCAGCTGCAGCACGCGATCCGAATCGCCCGTCGCGGGAGCGACCCCGTCGACCCGCGCCTCGAGCTCGACCTCGAACCTCCGCGCGGCGGGCTCGTAACGCCGCACCGTCTCCGCCGCCGCCGCCGCGAGGTCGATCGGCCGCGCATGCACGCTGAACTCGCTCTTGTTCATCCGCGCGAGATCGAGGAGGTCGCCGATCAGCCGCTCGAGCCGCCAGGCCTCCTGCGCGATCGTCTCGGTCGTCTCCTCGATGCTGACCGCGCCGTCGCGTAGCGCTTCGTTGTAGCCGCGGATCGCCGTCAGCGGCGTCTTCAGCTCGTGCGACACCGACAGCAGGAATTGGCGCTCGGCCGTCCGTGCCCGTTCGAGCTGGACGGCCGTGTCGTTGAACGACTCCGCCAGCGTGCGCAGCTCGGTCGGGCCCTGCACCGGCAGCGGCTCGAGCATCTCCCCGCCGGGCAGCCGCCGCGCCGCCGCGGCGACCCGGCCGACCGGCTGGGCAATCCTCCGAGCCAAGAGCAACGCGACCGCCGCCGCGAGCGTCATCCCCACGAACCCGCCGATCAAAAGCGCCTCGATGTACGGCGTATACGAGCTTCCGGCGCGAGTCGGGCGGATGAGCACGAGCGCCTGCTTCCCGACCGGATACGCGGCATAGAAGTACGGCGTGCCCGCAACGTCGACGCGGCCGCCGGCCGTTAGGCCGTGGCGCAGCCGCTGGATGCCGAACTGTGGCACGTACGGCGAGCCCTGCTCGAGGTTCACGATCAGCGGCTGCTCCTCCTGGAGCGCCAGCCGGTCCTCGAAGCTCCGCACGAAGACAGGCAGAGGCGAGACGCTCCCCTTCGCCTTCTCACCGATCAGATCGGCCTGGAACGTGAGCGCCCGCAGCGACGAGCGGTCGACCGCGCGCCGCGTCAGCACCGAGCCGATCGCGAGCGAGATCCCGATGGACAGGACCACGACGAGCACGATCGCGGCGAAGAGCCGCGTGCCGAGCGAGTTCATTCTCGAACGGCTTTGTACCCGGACCCGCGCATCGTGCGGATGAGCTCCGGGCGGCCCAGCTTGCGGCGCAGCTGCGCGACGTGCACGTCAACCGTCCGCGTCCCACCCGCGTACGTCATTCCCCACACCTGGTCGAGCAGCTGCTCGCGCGATAGGACGATGTCCTGATGCTCGAGGAGACAGGCCAGGAGATCGAACTCCTTCACGGTCAGCTCGACCTGCCTGCCGTCGACCGTGACCTCGCGCGCGCCGCGCTTGAGCGCGACCGTGCCGAGCGTGAGCGCCTCGTCGGGGACGTTCTGCTCGCTACGGCGCAGGATCGCCTTCATCCGGGCCACGAGCTCCCGCGGTGAGAACGGCTTCGGGACGTAGTCGTCGGCGCCCACCTCGAGCCCCGCGACGCGGTCGGGCTCCTCGTCGCGCGCGGTCAGCATCACGATCGGAACGGAAGAGCGAGCGCGCATCTTCCTGCAGACCTCGAACCCGTCCATGCCGGGCAGGCCGATGTCGAGCAGGACGATCCGGACGGCATGGCGCACGAGCTCGATCAGCGCCTCCTCGCCTGAGCGGACCCAGACAACGCGGTACCCATCCTTCTGGAGATAGCTGCGGACGAGGTTGCCGATCGAGTGCTCGTCCTCGACGAGCAGCACCACGCCGCCCGTCCTGCCCCAGGCCTCGCCCGGAGCCGGTTCGTTGCGCGACGGGTTAGCGGCGGGTGGCATCGACGGTGTCCGCAGGACCGTCTCCCTCGCGCTGCGTCTGCAC
>JBDTZN010000108.1:0-5833 GCA_040005095.1 Thermoleophilia bacterium
CCCTCACCTAGCCTCAAACGAGCTATTCACGCGGGTTGACGCCCCGCCGATGCAGTGGAGGCGTGAGACGTACCGCTGCGGTCATCTCCTGCGCCATCGGCGCGCTCAGTCTGTCCGGGGTCGCTCTCGGCGCGTCGTCGTTCGGCGTGACGGACGACCATGCGAAGTACGCGCACGACGGCGGCGCGTCCTTCTACCCGATGCTGCGCGACCTCGGCATGTCCGAGAACGCGATGACCGTCACGTGGGATCCGGCCAGCCCGTCGGCGATTCCGGAGAAGGTCTTCCTCGACCGCTCCGTGCCCCAGGCAGCGGCCCGCGGGATGCGGCTGATCTTTTCGGTGCAGCCGCGACAGGCCGCATCGATCACCCGCTCCTTCACGACTGCCTCGCAGTTCACGGCCTTCCTCCAGCAGCTCGCGACGACCTACCCCCAGGTCAAGGATTACGTCGTCGGCAACGAGCCGAATCAGCCTCGCTTCTGGCAGCCGCAGTTCGACGAGGCCGGGAATCCCGCGTCACCCTCAGCGTATGAGGCGCTGCTCGCGGCGGGCTACGACGCGCTGAAGGCGGTCAACCCGTCGATCCGCGTGATCGGCTTCGGTCTCTCCCACCGCGGCAACGACGACCCGACCGCGGCGAGCAACATCTCGATGTCGCCGATTCGCTTCATCGCCGGCGCCGGCGCGGCCTATCGCGCCAGCGGCCGCACGCGACCGATCATGGACGACTTCGGCTTCCATCCCTACCCCGGCGCCTCCACGGACTCGATCGCGAAGGGCGCCCAGTGGCCGAATGCCAGCGTGGCGAACCTCGACCGGGTCAAGCAGGCGATCTGGGACGGCTTCCACGGGACGGCGCAACCGACCGTCGAGGACGGCCTCGGTTTCCGCGTCACCGAGATCGGCTGGCAGGCGGCAGTCCCGCAGAGCTCGCTCGGGTCCTACACCGGCGCCGAGAACGTGGAGACCGCGCCCGAGGACACGCAGGCCGAGATCTACGGCAGCCTCGTGCGCCTGCTCGAGTGTGACTCGCAGGTGTCCGACGTCCTCTTCTTCCACCTGATCGACGAGACGTCGCTCGAAGGATTCCAGTCCGGTCTGATGCGCGCCGACGGCTCGGCCCGACCCGCCTACGGCGCCGTCAAGCAGGCGCTGGTCGAGACGGGCGGGAAGTGCTCCGGAACGCCGAACGCCTGGCATCACACCACGACCGTCGTCGGCGCCTCGCTTTCCTGGAAGCAGTACAAGCGCTCGAACTGGGCAACCGCGACCGTCGGCGAGGACGTGAAGGTCGTGTCCGGAGTCGTGCGGGTGTCAGGCAAGGGACGGGTCTCGCGGAACGCAATCGCCCGCGCACTCGCCGACGGCGGCGTGCCCCAGGTTCAGGCCGTGCAGCAGAGCGTCCTCAAGGCGTACTGGAATCAGGTCGTCAAGGTGCCGAAGACGGGTATCGTCAAGGGCACCTACGTCGCCGCGGTGCAGCTCAGCTCGGTGCTCGCTCCGGAGCGCACGGTGCTCTTCGTGGGTCCGCGTTTCCGCGTCGGCCGCTAGGAGGGTCTGGTGGAACGGGCCTCGTCGTCGGGGTGCGATGCTCGTTCCAAGGCAAGGACGCAGGGAGTGCGCGTACCAACCCGGTACGCGCACGACTGAGGACGCCCGCATTGGGGCGAGCAGCGCGGCCCGGCGGCTCAGCGCCCGTTTCGCCAGGCCCTCCTAGTCGCAGATCGCGAGCTTCCAGCCGCTCGGCGCAGGCGTGAAGCGCGCGACCAGGCTCCTCCCTCGAGCCTGGAACTCGGCACGGTCGTCTCGGAGTAGGCGCATCTTTCCGAGCTGTTCCGGATTGTCCCAGCCGCGTGGCGGGTTGCCCGAACCGTCGCTGAGCGGCGGACTGGCGCGCCAGAGACGTCCGTCGAAGTATGTGCCGAGAATCCCGCAATGGGTGCGGAGCACATGCAAGTAGCGAGCTCCGACCTGCGCCGGACCCGCGCACGCAGGTCGCGCGCTCCGTGGCGAGCAGACCCAGCGCCCCAGCTCGAGCGGTCCGGGAACTCCACAGGCGCAGTGCCTGCCAATACGCCGGGCGGTGGGGGCGGAATCGGGTCGCCGGGGTGGATCACCGGCTCGACCGCGTTCGCGGAACGGAGCGCCCGAAGCGCCCGCAGCGCGAGCCCGCGATCGGAGCCTTGCCCGCGATACACCTTGATCTGCACCTTGTTGGTGAACATGACCGGTGCGCTGTCGATCGTCCCGACCGGCGCGCCGCGCACCTCGCGCCGCTGCCAGATCGGAGCGCGGGTGACGACCTCGAGCTGTGTGCACAACGGCTGAATCTGGATCTCCAGCGGAACCGGGCATCCGCCGGGATCGATCCCCTGAGGGAGCTTGCACGTGCCGTAGCTCAAGCTCACGAATGCGGTATTGCCGATCTCGACGCGTTCGAGATCCCACTGTTCGAAATGCCCGCCCACCCAATAGAGCGGGTGGCGATCGAAAGCTCGCATGGCAGCGAGGTCGGGAGTCCCACCACCGACAGCTCGCGGTCCACCGGAGCACCCGGCGAGGATCGCGACACAGCAGAGCGCGACACCGCTGAGGGCTCTTGCGCGAATCGCGTGCATTTTGACTCCTGGGAGCGGCCGTACTAGCGTCGCTGGCTCCACGACGAGGGGGGAACGTGCACAAGCTCATTCTCGCGGCCGGGGCTGCTGCCGTCGCCGCAATCATCGCCGGAGTCGCGCTCGCCGCCGGCGGAAGCGACCTGCTGAAGGACGAACAGCACTTCTATACGCAGTCGCAGAAGACGTTCGACGGCGGGAACAAGGGCGGCTCCTTCTGGAACATGATGGCCGTCGGCCACAACGATCTCGGCGGCCGCGGGTTCAACGGCGACGTCTGGACGCACAAGGGCTATGCGTACGTCGGCCACTGGGGCTTCCAGGATCCGGCGAACGGTCACAGCGACTACTGCCCCTCGCCGCCGCTCAGCGGTGTCGCCGTCCTCGACGCTCGTGACCCGTCGACACCCACTCGGATCTCGACGCTGCAGAATCCGGTCGGCACCTCGGCAGAGGACGTGACCGTGTTCACCGCCAAGTACGGCCCTCTTGCGGGCCATGAGATAGCCGCATCGGGCATCCAGTGGTGCGGAGGCCCCAGGCACGATCCCGCGGCAATCCATGGGCTGATGCTCTGGGACGTCACGAATCCCGCCGCTCCGGTCGAGCTCGGCTTCTACAACTCGGGCTGCTGCACGCGGGGCGTCCACGAATTCGAGGTGCAGGACAGGCCGGACCTGAAGAAGACGTTCGCGTACGTCACGGTCCCCGCCGGGAACTATCCCGACGCGGAAAACGCGAGCGGTGTGCGGGATGCCCGCGGCCTCGGCGACTTCCGTTTGATCGACATCACCGATCCGCGAGCGCCGACGATGGCCTCCTCCTGGGGCATCCAGTACATCGGCGGCCCGTTCTACGGCGGACAGGGCTGCGACCCCGACGCGAACTACGGACACGGCGCTGAGCCCTCCGCGGACGGCAAGCTCGTGTTCGTCTCCTACTGGGACTCAGGCTTCGTCGCGCTCGACGTGAGCAATCCGGCAAAGCCCATCTACAAGGGCCGAACCTCCTATCGCTCGAACGAAGACGGCGACGCCCACTCTTCGAACTACGACGAAGGACGCAAGCTGCTCTTCTCGGCCGACGAGGACTTCTGCAAGACCTCGGGCTCGGGCATCGAGAAGGGCTTCGGCTACATGCGCGTTTGGGACTACTCGAGGCTCGGCGCGCCGGTCGAGATCGGGCAGTACCGGACGCCGAACTCGCTCGGCACGAACGACCAGGCCGCCGGCGACTACGTGATCCACAACCCGTTGCTCGTCGGGACGGACGTGTACGCCTCGTGGTACAGCGACGGGATCCGCATCATCGACACGTCGAACCCGCGCAACCCGCGTGAGGTCGCCTACTTCGTGCCGCCGGCCGCGCAGCAGGTCGTGCATCCCAACCAACGCGGAACGCTGACGAACACGACGCAGGTCTGGGGCGTGGAGGTCGACGAGGCGACCGGCTTGATCTACGCGAGCGACATGAACTCCGGTCTGTGGATTCTCAAGCGCACCGACCGTTGACGAACGCGCGCTGACGGACTGCGGAGCCGCCGGATGACCGGCGGCTCCGCGTCTACCAGGTGGGACTCAGAAGTCCAGATGGAGTGGATCCGCCCAGATCACGAACGTGACCAGGAGGTCGCCGTTCGGCAGGTGATCCGTGTACACGCTCGCGCGATCGTTCGCCGGAGCGAAGTCGGGGACGGCGGCCGGGAGGCCGGACGCAGCGCCGATCGTCGTCGTGGCGTCGTTGTGGCCGTAGATGATGGCGAGCTCGTCGTAATCGTGCTGGTTCGGGCTCGTGCTCAGCAGGTCCGAGCTGCTCGTGTTGTGGTAGTAGTCCATGCAGGTGTTCAGCGACTCGCCGGACGTGCTCTGGTGGTCGAGACCGAACGTGTGCCCGATCTCCTGGCAGATCACGTGCTGCATCTCTGCCGTGTTGTTGTACTGGTAGGTCGAGTTGCCGAAGTAGTAGTCGTTGTTCTTGACGGTGCCTTGCGTGATGTGCACGCCGCCCGTAATCCAGATCTGAGCGACGCCAAGCCACCCGGTGTTGCCATAGCTGGCGCTGCAAACCTCGACCCGCCCGGAGGTGGGCCGGCAGTTCTTCCCCTTCGCCCCGCCCTGGACGACTGGCGCGTCGAGGACGGTCGAAACCGACCAGTCCGACGATGCCTTGGCGAGCATCGGGCCCCACGCCCCACTCACGTTGTTGCCGAGCTTGATCGTGAACGGATTCGACATGCGAGCCCAGTGGTACCCGCCCCAGGAATGGGTCGCGCTCGCGCTTCCCGCGGTGACGGCGGCAACGAGCACGGCCACCATCAGCGCAACGATCTTCTTCACAGGTTCCCCCTCGGATTCGGTTGACGGCTACAACCGCAGTTACCACAGTCTGAGCAGGTTGCCGGACGATGTCAACGTGCAAGGATGTGACGCAATGCTCATTCGGCGACGTACTCCATACATGCGGAGCAAGCGCATCCTTCTCGCGGCCATGCTGACCGCCGCAATTGTTCCGGGTCTCGCGCGCGCCTCGTGCATCGCGATGACACCCGCGCAGCAGCGAGCGCGCGCGAACGTGATCTTCGAAGGACGAGCGCTCGAGAGCGCGACCACGACCGGCGTTCAGCGGTTCCGCGTCACCCGCTACCTCAAGGGCAGCGGACCGCTGGTCGTGCGAGTCGCGACCGGCGAGGTGCGGCACGCCGGCGGCGGCGGGATCGTCACCTCGGTGAGCCTGCACGTCGTGCGCGGCGAGCGGTGGAGGATCTATTCACGGGGATCCGCGCGCCGGATCTTGCAGACGTCGGTCTGCGACGGCTCGAAGCGCATCGCACCCCGCTAGCGCTCATCCGCCGGCCCGATCCAGGAGCAGGACGTCGAACGGCTGGCCGTCCCGGGGCGCGATCTCGAAGCGCAGGCCCCAGTGGCCGACCATCACGAGCGCGGGAGCCGAGCGCCGATACGTGCCGGGACTCACCTCCCGCAGCTTGTACGCGAGCTCGCCCATCGTCATGTCGAGCATCTCGAAGCGGGTGACGACTACGGCACCCGCTACGGGCTTGCCGTCGCGGGTGATCCGGACTCCGAAGTCGTTCGGGAGCGCCGCTTTGTTCGGTGCGACACGGAACTCGAGCCGGTACGGGCCGTTCTCGACGACGCGCGCTACCGGCCCCGGCCCCACTCGAGCGCTGACCGGTCCGATCCGGCTCAGGGCCTTCGA
>JBDTZN010000032.1:0-19583 GCA_040005095.1 Thermoleophilia bacterium
GGCGACACCACGGTTTTCAGCCGTGTGCTCTACCAACTGAGCTACCTCGCCGCGGAGCGGAGTCTAGCCGTCGCAAAGAGCGACAATCTTCAGAGCGGGGCCCTTCGCATCGGCCGGTCGATTTCATAGGTTCGCTCCTCAGTCCCTGCGTCAGAGGAGGAGCTTTATGGCAACGATGGCGGCGCCGGTTCGGGGATCGCTTCTCGAACGCCGCTTCCGGTTCGCCGAGCATGGCACCACGCTCGCGCGCGACACGATGGCCGGTGTGACGACCTTCATCGTCATGTCGTACATCATCTTTCTGAACCCGATCATCCTCAGCTTCACGGGTGTGAAGGGGCTCGAGGGCAAGGGCCTTCCGTTCGACGGCGTCCTCACCGCGACGTGCATCGTCGCAGGCGTGATGACGATCATCATGGGCCTCTACACGAATCGTGCCTACGCGATCGCGCCCGGGCTCGGCCTGAACGCGGTCGTCGCGTTCCAGCTGGTCGCCACCGAAGGGCTGTCCTTTCCGGCGGCAATGGGGCTGATCCTGCTCGAGGGTGCGGTCGTGACTGCGTTCGTGCTTACGGGCCTGCGAGAGCAGGTCATGCGGGCGATCCCGCTGGAGCTCAAAAAGGCGATCGCGATCGGCATCGGCCTCTTCATCGCGTTCATTGGCCTCTACGACTCGGGCATCGTGGCCCGCGGGACAGGCACCCCGGTCACGCTCGGCTCGTTCACAACTTGGTCGATCCTCGTCGCGATCATCGGCCTCGTGCTGACGATCGGGCTGCGGGCCCGCGGCTTCCGCGGCGACCTGCTCGTCGGGATCATCGGCACGACGATCATCGCCACAATCATCAACTGGCAGACGAATTACACGGCGTTTACGACGCCGGGCGTCGCACGCTGGCCGGACAAGATCGTGGACACCCCGAACTGGTCGCTGTTCGGGAACTTCAACTTCGACGCGTTCTCCAAGCTCGGAGTGATCTCGGCGCTCGTCTGGGTCTTCGCGCTGTTCCTGTCGGACTTCTTCGACACGATGGGCACGCTCGTCGGAGTGGGAAAGCAGGCCGGCTACCTCGACAAGGACGGCAACCTGCCGGAGATGAAGAAGCCGCTGCTGGTCGACTCGCTCGCCGCAATGGCCGGTGGCGCTTCGTCGACCTCGTCCGCCACGACCTACATCGAGTCGGGCGCTGGCGTCGGAGCCGGTGGGCGTACGGGCTGGGTGGCCGTGATCGCCGGCGCGCTCTTCCTGCCGTTCATTTTCATCGCCCCGATCATCGGGATGGTCCCGGCCCAGGCCACGGCGGCCGCGTTGATCATCGTCGGATATCTGATGATCAGCTCGCTCACCGAGGCCGAGGAAGAAGCGGAGCCCGGAACCAAGCAGGGCGGAATCCGCCTCGCCGGCATCGACTTCCACGACCTGGCGATCGGCCTCCCGGCGGCGCTCGTGATCATCATCATGCCGCTGACGTACTCGATTACGAACGGGATCGGGTTCGGGTTCATCGCGTACACATTGATTCGCGCCGCTCGCGGAGAGTGGCGCAAGATCCATCCGCTCATGTGGGCGGTCTCGGCAGCGTTCACGCTCTACTTCTTCGTGCCGCTGCTCCAGACGCACGTCAGCTGGATCTAACCAACGACCTCAGGTGGGGCCGGTCGGCACCGGCCCCACCGCCCGACGAATGAGACGCCCCACGAAACCCTCCACACTCGCACCGGAGCTCGAGCGCCAAACGGCCGTCGAGCTCTTCAACTTCGTCTGGACCTTGCTCGAGAAAGATGAGCGCTCGGAGCCGGAGTCTGAGGTGATGGTGCACGCCGCCCACGCCTCGCGCTTTCACTGGCAGGAGCCGGGCGAGCCCGTCCACCACGCCCGCGGGGAATGGCAGATCTCGCGCGTCTACGCGGTGCTTGGCCGTCCCGAACCCGCGCTCCACCACGCCGAGCGGTGCCTGGAGCTCTGTACGGAGCATGGAATCGGCGATTTCGATCTCGCGTACGCCTATGAAGCGCTCGCGCGGGCCCGTGCAGTCGCGGGCGAGGCTGACGCGTCGACGCGCTTTGTAGAGCTTGCACGCCGGTCTTCCGACGCCATTGCAGACCCGGACGATCGCGAGCACTTCCTCGGAGATCTCGCGACGATTCCCTAGACCTCGGGAGCAAAAGGACCATGAAATTTGGGCCTTGCCAGCGCGGCCGTCGTCCGTACGGTGCGTGTGAGGACGAGGCTGCGTAAGAGAGCGCACGCTTGCACGGGGGAGCGACCGCCCAATCGGGGGATCAGGCGGTCTATGCGGAGAGCTTGTGGGCGAGGAGGGACGTGCCCCTCCCGCCCGCCAGCTCGACGAAGTCGGTGAAGTTGCGCGCGGCGAGTTCTCGTCGCAAGCGCTCGGGCGGGACGTAGATGGGGGTCTGCGCCCCGCCCGAAAAGCTGAAGACGACGTAGCCGTCGGGCGCGACCAGCCGGGCGACTTCGTCGAAGAACGGGATCATGTTGGCGTGCGCGACCAGGTCGAACGACCCGTCCGGGAACGGGAGCTTCGACGCGTCGCCGACCTCGAAGCTGACGCGGTCCGCGAGCTCGGCAGGCGTCTTACGACGGGCCTCGGCGACCATCCCCGAAGCGAGATCGACGCCGACAACTTCGGCGTCCTGAAAGCGTCGCGCAATCGCGAAGGCGCCGGCCCCTGTCCCGGTGCCGACGTCGAGCGCCCGCCGAGGTGCGGCAGGAAGTGCGCCCAGCGCCGCCTCGTACGTCTCGAGGTGATCCGGACCGAGAATGGTGTCCCACTGGCCGGCGAGTCCCTGGAACTGCCGCCGCATGGGTGCGCGGACGAGCCGCCACAGTTGCGGTTTGGCGAGCACCGCGTTCGTCGCGAGTCGGGCAAAGCGACGGCCGAGCGTGGCTCCGATTACGGCACGTCCAAATTGATCCGCAGCTCCTGACCGGGCCGTGCGCCGAGCAGGCTGGCCGCGTTCCCGTTGGAGATCGCGATGGAGATGTTGCGATACGAATCCTCGTACAGCACGAGATCGCCGAAGCGCGCGTCGGCGAACGTGCGGGCAGCGACGGCGTAGTAGCGGTCGCCGCTGAGATCGAGCTCGACGCGGGTTCCCGGCGCGACCCCGACCGAGTCGAGATGCTCGCGCGTGACGTTCAGCTGGATGTTCCCGAAGTGGTCGACGTACAGAACGGTAACGCCGATCCTCGACCGGCCGACGTCGGGCTCTGGAAGCTCGAGCCGCGCCAGCGCATCGGCGGCAAGCGGCGGGCCGAGCTCGGCGAGCGCAACACCGCGCGCGAGATGAGCCGCCGCCGGCGCGAAGAGGTCGCGGCCGTGGAACGTGCGGGAGACCTGGTCGAGTGCGTAGTCCGAGTTGGTGAGCTCGTGGGCTTCCGCCACACCGCCACAGCGGTCCGCGGCGGGCAGGAGCAGCCCGTTGTCGGGCCCGACGAAGATGCGGCCGTCTCCCGAGCGCAGGGCAAGGGCTCGCCGCGCGCCTCCCACTCCGGGATCGACCACCGCGAGGTGGACGCCCTCCGGCATGTAGACGACCGTGTTCGCGAGCACGAGCGCCCCCTGGAGCACCTGCTGAGCCGCGATCCCGTGCGTAATGTCGATCACCTCCGCGTCGGGTGCGATGCGCTTGATCACGCCGTGGCACGTCCCGACGAAGTCGTCCGTGAGCCCGAAGTCGGTCAGGAACGTGATGCAACTCGACACGTCGGCGGAGGTTACTGCGCGGCGGCGGCGGCCACGGCGGCAACGAGGCCGTCGAGATCGTGCGTCTTCGCCTCCGCCACGACGCGGAGCCCGAGCTGCTCGGCAGCGCGCGTGGTCTGGGGGCCGATCGAGACCGCCGGGACATCCGAACTGAGCGCGCCGAACGACCGGGCGGCCGAGCCCGAGGCCAGAACGACGAGGTCGCCTGCCGGCGCTTCGTCGGGACGGACGAGCATTGTGTCGTACAGGGCAACGAAGTCAGCGCCGAGCCCGTCGATCAGGGTCCGGCGCGCTCCGCGTGCAGCCGCCACGAGCACGCGACCGGCCGGGCTCGGGAACTCGTCGAGCAGTCCTTCCTGCGTCGACACCTGCGGGACGAGTTGCGGCTCGAGACCGTGCGCCCGCAGCGTCTCCGCCGTGCCGGGCCCGACCGCTGCAAGCTTCGGGAGCAGCCCGCGCCGGCGTCGTGCGAACTGCTCCGCGCCGTTCGGGCTGGTGAGCACGACCCAGTCGTAGCCCTCGGTATCGACCGGATCGTCGCCGGTCGAGACGATCTCGATCAGCGGACACGCCACCACTTCGTGCCCGAGCGCCTCGATCCGCTCGACGAGTGGGCCCGCCTGATCCCGCGGCCTCGTCACGATCACGCGCACGGATCGCCCCAATCCGAGCGCGACGTCGTAGGGGTGGTCCAACCCCACCCAGTCAAAAGGGTGGGGAAGCTTCCTCCCGCCACCCACTGCGAGCATGCCACGGGAAGGCGCACGTGTCTGTGCCAATTCTGTGCCGAGTTCGTCACGCTGGCGTGGTCGGGGCGCCGTGCGCCGCGGCGAGGGCGATCAGCTCGGACGCAAGCGCTGCCGGGTCGTCGCCGCTCCGTCGTTCAATCCACGCGCCGTCCTCGTCGGCGACGAGCCCGATGAGTCTGGCGCCGTCGTGGTGCGCCGCGACCGGCGAGAGACAACCGCCGCCGATGGCCGCCACGCATGCGCGCTCGGACTCGACGCGCCTCCGCGTCTCGATGTCGTCGACCGCCGCGACAAGCTCCTCCTCGCCGGTGCGCACTTGCAGCGCGAGCGCACCCTGCCCCGCCTCCGGCAGCAGCTCGTCCGGGTCGAAGCGATGGCCGATCTCCGAGCCCAATCCGAGTCGATCGAGCCCGCAGGCGGCGAGCAGGATCGCGTCGAGCCCGCGTTCCCCGCGCTTCCGGAGCCGCGTGTCGATGTTCCCGCGCATCGGCTCAATCGAGAGCGACGGCTCGAGCGCGAGCAGCTGCGACCGCCGCCGGATCGACGCCGTGCCCACCCGCATTCCCGGCCGGATCGCGTCGGCGCCGCAGAGCGCGTCACGTGGATCCTCGCGCTCCGGATAGGCGCCCACGACTAGCCCGGCCACGTCCGTCGAGGTCATGTCCTTCGCGGAGTGCACGGCAACATCGATGCGATCCTCGAGCAACGCCTCTTCGAGCTCCTTCACGAAGACGCCGCGGGAGCCGATCTCGCCGAACGGCTTCGTCCGGTCACGGTCGCCGGCGGTCGTGATCGGCACGAGCGCGATCTCCACCCCCGGCCGTCGCAAGCGCGCGACCGCGAGCTCGGCCTGGGTGACCGCGAGCCTACTGCCGCGGGAGCCGACGCGGATCAGCACAGCGGAAGCGGCCGGCCTTCGGAGCACCGCAGGTGCGGACGCCGCGCGGCCGAACGCGCACGAACGCGGTCGGAGCCTGGACGGGAAGCGGCCGGCCGATCAATGAGGCCGATTTCAGCGCTGCTCCTCCTCGAGACCGAACAGGTGCCGCACCGCCTCAGCATAGACCACCCCATCGGCTGCCGCGGCTGCCTGCTTCATCCGCACGGTCGGGAGATGCAGGAGCTTGTTCACGATCTGCGCAGTCACCGACTCGACCGCGAGCCGCTCGCCCTCTGTCAGCCGCCCGAGCCGGCCCTCGGCCTTCGCGAGCTCGGACGTGCGGATCTCCTCCGCCCGCGCCCGCAGCGACGCGATCGCCGGCACGACGTCGAGGGACGCGCGCCACTCGCGGAAGCGCTCGGCCTCCTCGGCGACGATCGCCTCGGCACGCTTGCCCTCCTGCCTCCTGCCCGCGAGTGTCTCGGCCACGACTGCCTCGAGATCGTCGATGTCGTACAGGTAGCAGTCGGGCAGCTCGCCAATCTGGGGATCGAGGTCACGCGGTACCGCGAGGTCGACGAACAGGAGTGGGCGGCCCCTGCGTCCGGCCACCGCGGGCTCGACGTCGTCCCCGAGCAGCACGAAGTCCGGCGAGCTCGTCGAGGAGACGACGACGTCCGCGCTGCCCAGTTCACCGACCGCACGATCGAGCGGCAGGGCCTCGCCGCCGAGCCGTCGTGCGAGCTCGGCCGCCGCGTCGAGCGTGCGGTTGGCCACCCAGGCGATCTCCGCGCCGCGCGAGAGGAGGTTCCGAGCCGCGAGCTCGCTCACCTTGCCTGCGCCGATCACGAGGATCCGCCGCCCGCGCAGCTCGCCGAAAACCTGCTGGGCAAGCGCTGCGGCGGCCGAGGAGACCGAAGCCGGGCTCTCGCCGATCGCGGTCTGCGCCCGCACCTTCTTCCCGGCGTACAAAGCCTGGCGGAACACGCGGTCGAGCACAGGCCCGGTCGCGCCGGCCTCGTACGCCGTGCGCACCTGGCCGAGGATCTCCCCTTCCCCCGGAACGAGCGAGTCCAGCCCGGCCGCGACGCGAAAGAGATGCAGCGCGGCGGCCTCGTCGCGAAGCCGGTAGAGCGCCGGCGCCAGCTCGTCCTCCGGCAGGCCGGACAGCTCGAGGAGCGCCGCCTCGGCGCGTGCCTCCGCGTCCGGACCGGCCATGTACAGCTCGGTGCGATTGCACGTCGAAAGGCACACGGCCTCGCCCTTGGCGCCCGCGAGAGCATGCGCGAGATCGAGGACCTGCTCTCTCGGCACCGCTAGGCGCTCGCGCAGTTCGACCGGAGCGTGATGGTGCGAGGTGCCGACGAGGACGAGATCGCTCATGCGAAATGGGTCACGGGGAGGCCGAGGCGAACGGCAAGCACGAGCGCGAAGCCGGCAATTGCGAGATACGCGGCCCGGCGACCGCGCCAGCCAGCGCCGTAGCGAAGGACGAGGAAAGCGCCGTAGACGAGCCAGGTCACGACGGTGACCGCCATCAGCGCGTCGAACCCACCGCCGTTCGAGCGCAGGCGCAGGAAGCCCACGCCGATCCCGAGCGTCAGCGCTGGCAAGGCGACCGCGATCATCCGTCCCCCGAGCTCGTCGAGCGTCGCGAGCGACGGCACGGAGATGCGAAGGACGCTGGCCGAGCGCGACTTCAGGCGCCGCTCCTGCCACAGATAGAGCCCCGCGAGCAAGGCGGCGAGCGTGAAGCCGGCGAAGGCCGCAAGCACCAGGCCGACGTGGAGGACGAGGAACAGGTTGGAGTAGTGGCTCTCGCTTCCGATGCCCGTGCCGCCTCCCGCGCGCGCGAGTGCGAGCAGCGCGAACGCGAGCGGAGCGACGCCCAGTCCAAGCAGCCGGTAGCGGGCGCGGCAGCCCCAGATCAGGTACCCGCTCACAACGAGCCAGACGAACAGGTTCAGCGAGCCGGCCCAGCTCGCCCACGGGAAGCCGTCGGAGCGCGCGGCCTGGGCCGCGAGCAGCGCCGTCTGCGCGAGCCAGCCGATCCGGATCCCCCAGGTGCCGAGCCGTCCGGCCAGCGCGGGCCGCCGCGAGGCGCCGACGAACGCGACCGCGGCCTCGCCGTACGCGATCAGCGCCGGCCAGAACAGGAGCTCAACCACGCGGCTCCTCCTTCCGGCGCTTCGCCAACTCGGCGAGCTCGCCGACCTCGCGCTCGAGCCGCGCGAGCTTCGTCGCGATGATCAGGACGTAGGCCAGTACGCCCACGAACACGACGAGATACGCAGCCGCGACGTACTTCTCGCCCGAGCTCACGCGAGCGCCTCTCGCAGCTCGCGCAGCCGCAGGTCGAGCCGCTTCCCGCTGAGCTCCACCGCGCAGAGCGTGGCCGCGAGCGACAGCATCGCCGCCAGGCAGACACAGAACGTGAAGAACATCTTCCCCGACATCTGCGGACCCGCCGAGGTGAACACGGTCGGGTGGATGAAGTCGCTCGCGAGCCTGATCGCCAGGAAGCTGACCGGGATCAGCGCGACGCCGAACAGCGCGTACACCGCGGAGAAGTTCGCGCGCTGCGGGCCCGCGTCGACCGAGAACCGCAGCATGAAGTAGGCGCAGTAGAACAGGAACAGGACGAGGAAGAGCACGAGCTGGTTCGAGCTCCACGTCCACCAGACCCCCCAAGACGCGCGGGCCCAGATCGAGCCGGTCAGCAGCGTCAGCGCGCCGAAGATCACGCCCTGGTGGATGGCGACGTAGCTCTCGAGATCCGCGCCCGGCTCGCGCTTCCAGAGGTGGAGCAGGGCCTTCCACGCCCCCCAGCCGAAGCACCCGTATGCGGTGAGCGCAATCGGGACGTGGAAGTAGAAGATCTTCTGCGAGAGGCCCTGGTCGGCGTCGACCGGCGCGAAGAAGAAGACGAGCGCGGTGGCCGCCGCCACGAGCCCAAGGGCGAGCGTGGCGAGCGCCGGGAGCCGGCTATTCGGTGACGACATACTCAAAGGAAGCCCAGCAAATGATCGCAAATACTGCGTCGTACAGAGCGAGGAAGGCGAGGTAGCGACCGCCGTTCGCGACCACGCTCGCGCCCACGCCGCCGACGACGATCGGAATCGCCAGCGGCAGGAACAGCAACGGCAGGAGCAGCTCGCGGGCCCGGCCGGCCGCGGCCATCGCGGCGAGGAACGTCCCGACGGCGCAGATGCCGAGGTCGGCGAGCGCGACCGCAGCGACCGTCGTGCCGTCGACCCCTGAGAAGAAGATGGCGAAAGCGGGCAGCGCGACCACCTCGACGGCAGCGAGGAAACCGAGGACGGCAAGCGATTTCGCGAGCCAGATGGCGCTGCGGTCGCACGGGGCGAGCACGAGCCCGTCCAGCACGCCCTGCTCGCGCTCCGGCACGAATGCGCGCCCGAGGCCGAGCAGCGCGGTGAAGAGAATCGCGACCCACAGCAGCCCGTTCGAGGCGAGATCGGACGAGCCGGTCGGCAGCGCGAAGTGGAAGACGACGAGCGTCGCGATCACAAAGAGCAGCATCGCCGGCAGCGTGTCCCGCGCGCGCAACTCGAGCAGGAAGTCCTTGCGCGCGAGGGCGCCCACGTCGCGGGTGTAGCTCACGTCGCGAGCGCGAGGCGCGCGGAGGCGAGGGGCTCGAGGCGCGCGGGATCGTGGGTCGCGACGACGAAGGTTGCACGGTCGCGCCGTTCGGCGAGCTCGCGGTCGAGCAGCCAGGCCGCCTCGGCGTCGAGGGCGGTGAACGGCTCGTCGAAGACGAGCAGCGTCGGCTCGTGGAGGAGCGCGCGGCAGAGCGCGAGCCGTTGCGTCATCCCCCGCGAGTACGAGCTGACGCGGTTCGTGCGCGCGTCCCAGAGGCCGAAGCGCTCGAGCAGCATGCCGATCCGTTCGCGCCGCTGGGGGATCCGATACAGCCGGCCGTAGAGGTCGAGGTTCTCGAGCGCGGTCAGCTCGCGGTAGACGAGCGGCTCGTGCCCGAGGAAGCCGACCTGCTCGCGGGGGGCGTCGACTTCCAGCTCGCCGGCGGTCGGAACCCCGAGGCCCGCGCAGAGGCGCAACAGCGTCGTCTTCCCCGTCCCGTTCGCCCCGGTCACGAGCAGGAACCCGCCGCGCGGGACCTCGAAGTCGAGCCCGCGGAGCACGCGCTTGTCGCCGAACCGCTTCTCGACCTGCCGCGCACGGATCATGCGGTCGAGTTTACGTCTGCTCGTGCGCGGTCGGCTCATTCGCGAGCAGCTCGACCGCGTGCTTCAGCGCGGGCTTCAGCACCTCGAACCCGTCGCGCGCGCCGCCCGGCGAGCCTGGCAGGTTGACGATCAGCGTCCGGTGGCGAACGCCGGCCACCCCGCGGGACAGGAGCCCGTGCGGCGTCTTGGCGATTGAGTCCATCCGCAGCGCCTGCGCGATTCCGGGGGCCTGGCGATCGAGCACCGACTCCGTCGCCTCGGGCGTCACGTCGCGCGCCGCGAGCCCGGTGCCGCCCGTCGTGAGGATGACCTGGACGAGCGGCGTCAACCGGCGCAGGGCCGCCGCGATCTTCGCCCGCTCGTCGGGCACGAGCTCGCGTTCGACCTCGTACCCTTCGGCGAGGAGGAGCGCCTCGAGGAAGTCGCCGCTCTCGTCCTGCCGCTCGCCGCTCGACACGCCGTCCGAGACGGTGATCACAGCGGCTTTCAAGTCTTCGTCTTCTCCACGAGCCGAACTTCCGCGATCACCATCTCCTTGTCGATCGCCTTCGCCATGTCGTAGACGGTCAGGGCCGCGACTGAGGCCGCGACCAGCGCCTCCATCTCGACGCCGGTCTGTGCGGTGGTCTCGGCCGAGGCCGTGATCTCGACCGACGCCTCGCCGACCTCCAGGGTGACGTCGACATGCGAGAGCTGCAGCGGATGGCAGAGCGGGATCAGCTCGCTCGTGCGCTTCGCGGCCATGATCCCCGCGAGCTGCGCCGTCGTCAGAGCGTCGCCCTTCGGCAGCTCGCGCAAACGGCGAGCCGTCTCGGGCGCCATGCGCACGCTCGCGCTCGCGACCGCACGGCGGCGCGACTCCGGCTTGCCGCCGACGTCGACCATGCGGACGCGGCCGGACTCGTCGACGTGGGACAGGTCGCTCACGCGCGGTACCGCCGCGCCAGCCGCAGCAGCCCGCGGCGGAAGCGCCACGCGGCCCCGAACCGGGCCTGGGCCCCGCTTCCGTAGAGGACGCCGAGCACGCCGCGAAAGCCGTCGACGACACGAGCGTCGTACGGGAACCACCAGGGCGCGCGCAGCCGCCCGCGGTCGTGATCGGTGAACTTGACGCGCGAGCACTCGTACAGGCCGTGCTTCGAATGGGTGCGGCCGTAGCCGGAGTCTTTGACCCCGCCCCACGACGCCTGGCCGGCCCCGAACGAGTACGCGATGTCGTTCGTCCAGACCATCCCCGCCTCGAGCTGCTGTCCGACCCGCCGCGCGCGCTCCCCGTCGCGCGTCCAGACGCTGGCGCCGAGCCCATAGCGCGACGCGTTCGCGAGCCGGACGGCCTCCTCTTCGGCCGCGAACGGGGCGACAGAGACGACCGGCCCGAACAGCTCCTCGTCGAACTCCGCGCCAGTGAGCACGGTCGGCTCGTAGAACCAGCCGGGAAGCTCGGTCTCCGCGCGACGTCCCCCGACCACGACCTCCGCGCCGTTCGCGCGCGCCTCCTCGACGAGCCGCTCCACGCGGTCGCGTTGCACCTCGGAGATTAGCGGGCCGAGCTGCGTCGCTGTGTCCTCGCCGCGCCCGAGACGGAGTCGCGTCGCCGAGGCGGCGAGCTTCCCGAGGAACTTCTCGTACACGCTGTCCTCGACATAGAGCCGTTCGACGCTCGTGCAGACCTGGTCGCAGTTCAAGAACGCGCCCCAGAGTGCGCCGTCGACCGCTCGGTCGAGGTCGGCGTCCGCGAAGACGAGCATCGGATCCTGCCCGCCGAGCTCGAGGCTGACCGGCCGCAGGAGCGCGCCGCACTCGGCGGCGATGCGCCCACCGCGGCCGAGCCAGTGAAGAAGACCTTGGCGATCCCGTCCGCATGCACGAGCTCGCGCCCCACGTCGCCGTCCCCCTGGACGATCTGGACGAGGCCGTTCGGCACGGCGGAGAACGCGTGCTCGATCCACATCGCGGTCAGCGGGGTCAGCTCGGACGGCTTGACGAGCACCGCGTTCCCGGCTGCGACAGCCGTGGCAACCTGGCCGAACGGAATCGCGAACGGGAAGTTCCAGGGCGAGACGACCGCGACGACTCCGTGCGGCTCGTAGTCGAGATAGCCGCGCTTGTACTCGAGATGCGGCTGCGGCATCCCGAGTCGCTCGCGGGCGAGGACCTGCTCGGCGTTCGCGGCCATCCAGCGCGCCTGGTCCACGGCCGGCAGAAGCTCGCTCGTAAACGACTCGGCGAGCGGCTTGCCCGTCTCGGCAGTGATCGTCGCGGCCACTTCGTCCATCTGCTCGACCACGAACCTGACCGCCGACTCGAGGACGCGCCGCCGCTCCTCGAAGGTCGTCCGCGCCCAGGCACTCTGAGCCGCGCCGGCAGCGGCGATCAGCTTCGGCAGGTCCGACGGATCGGTGAGCGGCACCGCACCGACGGCCTCGAGCGTCGCCGGGTTGAACGAGCGGAGCTCGCGCGCCTCGACGCGCTCCGACATGGCGGTCATGCCCGAATCGTAGTGCTGCGGACGGCGTCCAGATCCGCGAGCTGGGAGCCGATCCACTCGCCCACGTCGTGCTCCCGCACGTGGGCGCGGATCGATTCGACGAAGCGGCGCCGATCCTCCGCTGCGAGCTCGAGCGCCTCGTGGATCGCCTCGGCCTGGCCGCCGAGGTCGAACGGGTTCACGGTCAGCGCCCAGTCGCCGAGCTCCTCGTGCACGCCCGCGTTCTCCGAAAGGATCAGCACGCCGTCGCGCTGGTTCACCAGCGGAGCCTCCTTCGCGACAAGGTTCAGCCCGTCGAAGATCGCGTTCACGAGCAGGACGTCGTACTGCTTGTACGCGGCGACGGCCTGCGGGAAGTTGTCCGCGATCTGCAGGTCGATCGGAATCCAGCCGTCGCTCTGGAAGCGGTCGTTGACCTGCCGCGCGGTGCGCTGGATCGCTCCGAGGTACTCCGCGTACTCGGGGATGTCCTGCCGGGACGGGTCCAGCAGGGCAAGCATCCCCACGCGCCGGTGCATCTCCGGGTGCGCCGCGAGGTAGAGCTCGAACGCCCGGAAGCCGCGCACGACGTTCTTCGACGGGTCGGTCCGGTCGACGCGCAGGATCAGCCGTTCCGGCCGCCCCGACTCGATCTCGGCCTCCGCGGCCAGCACCGCCTCGCTCCCGGCCAGCGCGTCGAACTCTTGTGGATCGACGGAGATCGGATGTGCCGTCGCGAGCGTATGGCTCCCGCGGTGAGTCGCGGCGTCGCCGTCCACCGTCGCATCGCAGATGTCGCGGGCGGACCGCACGAAGTTGCGCCGCCAGCGCTCGGTGTGGAAGCCGACGACGTCGTTCGCGAGCAGGCCGTCGTGAATCGCGAAGCGAACGTCCTCCGGGAGGATGCGCCAATAGTCGGCCTGCGGCCACGGGATGTGGACGAAGTGCGACATGACAGCGTCGGGCAGGGCGTCGCGGACGAATCTCGGTGCGAGGTACAGGTGGTAGTCGTGAAAGCAGACGGCGGCCTCCGGCTCCTGCTCGAGCTCGGCGATCACCGCGTCGGCGAACGCGCGGTTGACCGTGGAGTAGCCCTCCTCCCATGCGGTGCCGAAGCCGCGATCGAGGTTCGGTGTGTGTCCGAGCTCCCACAGGTAGTGCTGCAGGTACCAGAGCATCGGGTTCGCGACGACGTTGTAAAACCAGTCGTAGGCCTGCGGATCGTGGTCGACCAGTCGCAGGCGATAGCTGGAGCCGTCCCGTGCAGTTTCCTCATTGTTGCCTTTCTGGGCAACTGCCCGGTCTTCCTCGGACATGGCGCTCGCGATCCAGGTCACGTCGTGATGCAGGACCAGACTGCTGAGCGCAGTGACGAGGCCGCCGCCGCCGCGACGCGCAACACGGGCGCCCCCCTCGCGTGAGTACGAGACCGGCCCCCGGTTCGAGACGACGATCAGCTTCCGGCGCTCGGCCACAGCGCCGAGGGTACCCCTGGAGCTCAGGCCCCGGCGGCGACCGTCGCGACCTCGGCACCGGCCGTATCGTTCCCGTGCAGCCGGTTGAAGAGGACGAGCCAGTCGCGAAGCAGGCGCGGCGTCAGGAAGTGTCGGCGGACGTACTCCTTGCCGCGCAGCGCTCGCTGCCGCGCCTCGGCCGGGTCGCTCAGGATCTCGATGCAAGCCTCGGCGCACTCCATCGACGAGTCGACCAGCCAGCCCGTCTCGCCGTCGGTGATCTGCGTGACGATCCCGCCGACCCGTCCCGCCACCGTGGGACGCGTCTTCCAGAGCGACTCGGTCACCGTCAGGCCGAAGCCTTCCTTGATCGACTTCTGGATCACCGCGGCGGAATGCACCTGGAAGGCGTTGACCTCGACCGAGCCGACGTTGTTGAGGTTCGAGAGGATGTAGATGTCGGGGTCGCCGGCGGCGTAGGAAACCGTCTGGTTGTAGTAGTCCCAGCCTTCAGGGTCGTCGTGTGCCATCGAGCCGACGAGCGCGAGCTGGACGTCGGGGGAGTGCTGCTTGACGATGCGGTAAGCGTCGATTACGCCGAGCGGGTCCTTCCAGGGATCGAAGCGCGAGACCTGCGTGAGCAGCGGCCGCTCGACGTCGATCCCGAACTGGTCGACGATGTAGGCGGCGTCTTCGGCCGAGAGCGCCATGTTCTTCGGCGCCAGCGGGTCGATCGCCGGCGGCCAGATGTAGCACTCGGGGAGGCCCTGCGCCTTGGGGACGTACTCGCGCATGTGGAAGATGGCGGCGTCGTAGCGACCGAGCGACGGGATGATGAAGTCGAAGACGTCCTGGTTCGGGGTCGAGAAGTCGATGTGCCCGCGCCAGATCCACTTCGCGGTCGAGTCGGGGAAGTAGTCGATCATCCCCACCGGCTGCGGGTCGTGGACGATCACGAAGTCGTACTCGTCCTCGAACTGCTTCGCGTTCAGCTCCTGGTAGCGCTGGAAGATCTGCTGCTGCTCGGCGGTCAGCCCTTGCGGGTTTCCCTGCAGCGCGTTGTGGATCGTCTTCGTAACCTCGAAGAACTCGTTCTCGCCCTGAATGATCCGCCATTCGACCTCGAGCCCGGCGTCCTGCATCAGCGGGATCAGCGTGTAGTTGATCTCGGCGACCCCGCCTCCGAAGGCCGTGGCCGAGAGATGCACGACGCGCTTTCCGGCGAGCGGCTCCGCGAGGCGACGGATCTCGTCCATCAGCCCACGCGTGGCGATCGTCGCGTAATCCGCGAGGGACTTGTGGCCGGTGTTGACGAGTTGGAGCATGGGCGTCGAGGCGAGGTCTAGGCCGAAGCCAGCACGCGAGGATAGCTACGCAGGCTCAGGTCGGTAGGACCTTCACGAAACGGAGTCGCGAGCCGGTTCCGCCCGACCGCTCACCCACCTCGAACTCGTCGGCGATCGCGCGGATGATCGCGATGCCGAGCCCGCCTTCCGAGAGCTCCTCGGCCTGCTGCTCGGTCTCTTCGGCGTCGAACCCCTCGCCTTCGTCGAGGACCTCGATCACGAGCCTGTCCTCGTGTAGCTCGTACAGGATCTCGACGCTGCCTTCGCGGTCGGCGTAGGCGTGACGCACCGAGTTCGAGCACGCCTCGGTCAGCGCGAGCTTGAGGTCGGCGAGGGTCTCGTCGGGAAGCGGCCGCAAGCGCGACAGGCCCGTCAGGGCCAGCCGGCACAGCGTGATGTACTCCGGCTTGGCCGGGATCGTCAGCCGAACTGTTCGAGTGCCGTTGTCGTCCGCGCCGCCCATAGGTGCGATTCCTTCAGTTTTCGCTAGAATGATCTACTTCCTCCCGGCGAAAGTTTCCAAACCAGGCCTTGAGTCCTGCCCTGGCTTTTGCCCCTCGACGAAAAAGCTAACCCGAACCTACGCGAGCGCTTCCTCCACGTTTTCACGTGAAAACGCGCTGGAGCGTGGCCCGCGGGGCAGCGTGAGCGTGAAGGCCGTGCGTCCGAGGCTCGAGCGCAGGGAGATATCGCCGCCCATCAGTCCCGCAAGCTCCCGCGCGATCGCCAGGCCGAGGCCGCTGCCGGAGGCCAGCGTCCCTTCGATGCGATAGAAGCGATCGAAGACGTGCTGGCTGTGCCCGACCGGGATCCCGCCTCCGTCGTCCTCGATCGTCAGTTCTGCGAGCTCCCCGTTCACACGCGCGCGCGCACGCACCAGCGTGCCCGCAGGCGTGTGGTGCAGCGCGTTTTCGACGAGGACACGCCCGATCTGGCGAACGCGCTCCTCGTCGCCCATCGCGCCCGTCTCGACCCCGACAACGACGTCGAGCTCATGACCACTCGCCTGGGCGGTCGGCCCGAACTCCTCCGCCAGGGATCGCGCGACCGACGCCAGATCCACCGGGACGCGCTCCACATGCATGCGTCCCGCATCGAGGCGCGAAAGGTCGAGCAGGTCGGTCGCAAGGCGCGTGAGCCGCTCCAGCTGCTGGCGCATGGTCTCGAGGAACTCCTTGCGCGTGGGCTCATCCAGCTCCTCGTCGGCCAGCAGCTCGACGAAGCCCCCCAGCGAGAAAAGCGGCGTCCGGAGCTCGTGGGACGCGTTCGCGATGAACTCCCGGCGCGCGTGCTCGAGCTGGGCTAGGCGAAGGCGCATTCCGTCGAGCGCCCGCGCGAGCTCGCCGATCTCGTCGCGGGCGACGTCGCGCACCGGCTCGTCGAAGTTGCCGGCGGCGATCCGGTCGGCGGCGCGCTCGAGCACACGAAGTCGCCGCGCGATGACCGCAGCGCCGAGCAGACCGAGCGCCAGCGCCGCGAGGAGCGCGACGGCTCCCGCGATCAGCAGGCGCCGCGACACGAGCGCCACATTGCCGAGCGAATCGTGCAGCGAAGCCGACAGGAGCACGACGGGCCCATGAGAATGCACGGGGCGCGCCACCTCGGCAAACCGCTCACCGCCGCGCCTGACGATCCCTTCCGTCTCGCGATCGCTTGTGACTGCGCGGATCGCGACGGGATCCTTCGTCACGTCCACGTCTGCCGGATTCGAGTCGCCGAACGCAACCAGCGTGACCTTCGGCTTGGTCGTCAACGCCTCGTAGATGACGACGCGGGCGTTCGTCGTGCCGGCAGCCCGCTGGGCCGCGTTCTGCCACTGGAAGGGACTCCGCGGCAACGCGATCCGCGTCAGCGCCCGCCTCAGCTCTTGCTGCTTCGCGTCGGTGAGGTTGCGCTGGAGCGAGGGGACGACCGCTAGGTACACCGCCGCCAGCGCGCCTGCGACGAGCGCCACGAGTGCGAGCGTGAGCCGGACGAAGAGCGAGCGGGGCCTCATCGGTCGCGAAAGCGGTAGCCGACGCCGCGCACGGTGAGGATGAACTCGGGCTCCCGCGGGTCCGGCTCGAGCTTCTCGCGCAGGTGACGCACGTGGACGTCGATCGTGCGCGGCTCGCGATAGTCCGAGCCGCCCCAGAGCGCCTCGAGCAGCATCTTGCGGCTGTAGACCCGGCCGGGATGCGCGGCGAGAGCCCGCAGGAGCTCGAACTCGACGTAGGTGAGCCGGATCGCGCGCCCGTTCAGCTCGACTGTCCGCCGCGCGGCATCGATCCGCAGGCCGTCCCTTTCGATCAGCTCGTCCTCCGTGTCGCCCTCGCGCGGGATCGACGCCCGGCGGAGCAGCGCGCGAACCCGGCTCCGGAACTCGCGGATCGAGAACGGCTTCGTGATGTAGTCGTCGGCCCCGAGCTCGAGCCCGAGCACCTTGTCGAGCTCGTCGTCGCGCGCCGTGAGCATGATGATCGGCACGGTGCTCGTCGCGCGCAGCTGCTTGCAGACCTCCAGCCCGTCCAGCTTCGGGAGCATCAGGTCGAGCACGACGAGGTCGATTCGCTCCGCGGCGAAGCGCTCGAGAGCCTCCTGGCCGTCCCGCGCCTGCACGACGCGGAAGCCCTCACGCTCGAGCGGATACGCGAGGAGCTTCTGAACGGATTCCTCGTCGTCAACGAGGAGAATGGTCGAGGAGTCGGGCATGTGGGCGGGCCTGCCGGGCACCGTCCTGGTGCTACCCGCCTACTATAGCCCTGCGATGTCGGCCACCCCGCAGAGCGCCTCCCGGCGCCCGCGGCCCGGCTCGGTCGAGCGGCCGGTCTCGGCGCGGATGTATCGCGGTACCTGGCTGCTCGTGGCGATTCCCCTGCTCATCGCCGCTTTTACGGTCACGCGGCCTCAGGCGCTGCCCAAGCCAACGCTGCCGCCCTCGTTCGACCAGGCCGCGGCGCTGAACGTCGCGGTCGACCTCTCGCGACGCTGGGCCCTGCGACCGCCCGGCTCCACCGGCGCGGCCAACTGGCTGAAGACGGCGCTCGAGCCGTACGGTCTCACGCTCCAATCTGACCGTTTCGACGCCAAGATCCCCGGGCTGGGACGAACCACGCTCGAGAACGTGATCGCGACCGTGCCCGGAAGCTCGCGGGACACGATCGTCGTGATCGCACACCGCGACGACCTGGGCCTCGGGGGAGCGGGCGCAAACGACAACGCCTCCGGCACCGGCGCACTCGTCGAGCTCGCACGGGCCTACGCGAGCCCGACCCTCACACCGACCGACCAGTGCGGCCCGACGCGGGTCTGTCCCTCGCACACGATTGTCTTCGTCTCGACCGACGGCGGCGCATTCGGCGGGATCGGAGCCGAGCATTTCGCCGCCACATGGCCGCGCCGCGCCGACGTGGTCGCCGTCCTGAATCTCGACGCGCTCGTCGGGCCGGGCCGGCCGCGGATCGAGCTCGCCGGCGACGAGGCGCGCTCCCCGTCTCCGGCGCTCGTCGCGACCGCTGCTGCGCGCCTGCTGGAGCAAAGCGGGGTCCCGCCCGACCGTCCGAGCGCATTCCGGCAGCTCGTACAGCTCGGCTTCCCGTTCAGCCTCCAGGAGCACGCGCCGTTCGTCGCACGAGGGATCCCGGCTATCACACTGACGTCGACGCCTCCGCGGCCGCTGCACCCGTTTGCGGACACCCCGGGCGCGCTGCAGTCCCGCCATGCCGCCCTGCAGATGGGTGAGATCGGGCGGGCTGCACAGCAGGTGCTCACCTCGGTGGATCAGGGACTCGACATCGGCGGGGGAGCGTCGAGCTACGTGTACCTGGGCTCCCGGATCGTGCGCGGCTGGGCGATCGAGCTCGTCCTGATCGGCGCGCTGTTCCCGTTCCTCGCTGCGACGATCGACCTGTTCGCGCGCTGCCGGCGCCGCCGGATCTCGATCGCGCCTGCTCTTCGCAGCTACCGGAGCCGGCTGGCGTTCTGGCTCTTCGTCGGAGTGGTGTTCGAGCTTTTCGCGCTGCTCGGCGCCTGGCCGACCGGCGTCTCGCGGCCCATCGCGCCCGAGACCCCGGCCGGACACCACTGGCCCGTGTTGGCGGTCGCGGTCGCAGGTCTCATCTCGGTCGGCGGCTGGCTCGTCGCGCGGGGCCGGCTGGCGCGGCGCGGTGCGGTGGCAACCGAGGAGGATCTGGCGGGAGGGACCGCGGCCCTACTGGCCCTCGGCGTGGTCGGCCTCCTCGTCGTCGCGACGAACCCCTTCGCGCTCGTGTTCGTTCTTCCGTCTCTCCACGCGTGGCTCTGGATCCCGCAGCTCCGCGACCGAACGCCCTGGGTTCGAGCCGCGGTCTTCGGCGCCGGGCTGGCCGGCCCGCTGCTCTTGTTGAAGATGCTCGCCGCTGCGGCCGGGACCGGGTTCGCGACGCCGTGGTACCTCGCGGAGCTCCTTTCAGTCGGTTACGTCCCGCTTCCGGTCTTCGTGATCGTGCTCGCGTGGGCCGCCGCGGGCGCCCAACTGGCCGCGCTGGTCAGCGGGCGGTACGCCCCGTATCCGAGCGCCTCCGAGCGCGGGCTCGGGCCGATTCGGTCCACCGTGCAGCGGGCCGTCCTCGCGTCACGCGCGCGCAAGCGCGCATCGGGCGAGGCAAAGCGGGCGTTAGAAGGATGATGCGGCGGCTCGTACGGCTCATTGGGACACTGATGATCGTCGCAGGCGTGGGGACGCTCGCCTGGGCGCTGCTCGTCTGGCGCTGGGAGGACCCGTTCACCGCGGT
>JBDTZN010000007.1:0-53846 GCA_040005095.1 Thermoleophilia bacterium
TGATCACCGACACGACGACGAGGCTCATCACCGTGTCGTGGAACATCGCGTACGGGTAGAACGGCTTCCCGCGCTTCTTGACGTCCTCCTTGTAGCGCTGGAACTCGGCGCGGCGGCGGTCGATCGGCTTCATGGGCGCTGCCATCAGTGACCCTTCCGATGACATTGCCGAGTCTCTCGGTCGCGAGCACCAAGCCAGGCAAGGACGCAGGGAGCCTCGATATCTGGAGATATCGGGGCGACTGAGGACGCCGCATGGCGCCGCGTGATCGCGGGCGAGAGGCCGGCGAATGTGGTCGGGAGGGCCACTATTAGCCACCGTTCCTTCCACGCGGGCCGGGGCGCGTCAGCCCGTTGCGGCCGTTCGTGACCACCGGTGCATCGACGGGCTCGGCGCCTGCAGCCTCGCGCGACCAGGGCGGCGAGGTCACGCCGAGGCGCACCACGAGATACAGGTGCAGCCCGATCAGCCCCATGATCCCGGCGGGTAACAGCAGCATGTGTAAGGAGTAGAAGCGGGCGATCGTGTCCGGCCCGATCTCCGCCCCGCCGCGCAGGAACTGCGAGAGGAAGGGCCCGAGGATCGGGGCCGTGCCGTTCAGGTTGATCCCGACGATCGTCGCCCAGTACGCCGTCTGGTCCCAGGGCAACAAGTAGCCGGTGAAGCCCTCGAGCATCCCGAGCGCGAGGATGAGCACGCCGACGATCCAGTTCAGCTCGCGGGGGTACTTGTACGCGCCGAAGAGGAAGACGCGCCCCATGTGCATGAACATGAGGATGATGAAGACGCTCGCGCCCCAGCGGTGCATGCCGCGCACCAGCCACCCGAGCGTGAGGTCGTTCGTGATGTGTTGGATCGACTTGTAGGCGTTCTCCGGATCGGGCTTGTAGTACATGGCGAGGATCACGCCGGTCAGCGCTTGCACGAGGAACGCGGTCAGCGTCGCCGAGCCGAGCGTCTGCATCCAGTTCGTGTCGCCCGGGACCTTCCGGAAGAGGAAGTACTTGATGCCGCCGACGAGACCGGAGCGCTCCTCGAGCCAGTCGATCGGATAGAGGATCATCTCCTCCATCTGCTTGCGGCGGGCGGACTTCTTCTTGCGGACGGGCGGAGGTGTGCTTACTGCCATGGGTGGCTCGTCCGGTGACATTGGTGGATGACTGGGGCGCGAGCACCAAGCGATGCAATGGGCCGAGCTGCGCTCGGCAGAGCGTGCGGGCTGGCCAGCCCGGGCGCGACTGAGGACGCAGCAGCGCGCCGCGTGATCGCGTTCCAGGCACCGCCGTATGTGGCCGGGCGAGCCACTTTAGCCGTGGGGCGGGTCGACGGGATAGAGCCACTTCTCGAGGCCGTCCACGTGCTCGCCGGGGCCGGCCAGCGGGTACTTGTCGATCTGGGCGTTCGCTCCCTGGCCCTTGACCTTGCCGACGCTGTACGTCTTGCCGAGCCAGAGGTTGCCGTTGCGAATCGAGTACTCGTAGCGGTCGAGCGCGCGCACCGGCGGGCCTGCGACGCGGTTGCCCTCGGTGTCGTACTGGCCGCCGTGGCAGGGGCAGCCGAAGCCGCCCGCGGGGAGCGTCGGGATCAGCCGCACCTCGAGGCCCTTGTCCGTCTTCTGGATCTTCTCCTTGTCCTGGAAGACCGGGCCGTTCGGCTGGACCGGGCAGCCGAGGTGCGCGCAGCGGTTGGAGAGGATCGTGAAGCTCGGGAGGTTCTTGAGGAGGCCGTTGTTGCGGACGTAGGCCGTCCGCCGGGAAACCTCGCCCGCGGCCGGGTCGACCATGAAGGTCGCGACCACGTACTCGCCCTCCGTGAAGTCGCTGATCGGCCCGAGGTCGACGTTGTGCGTCTGCTGGTGCAGGAAGGCCGGTGCGACAGCGAAGCCGAGGGCGGGCACCGTCACGAGCCCGCCGATGGCCGCGCCGAGGCCGAGGGTCGCGCCCTCGAGGAACCTGCTTCGCGGGAAACGCTCGGCCTCCAACTCGTCCTCGGGCTCGGACAGCGCGGGCTCGGCGGCGGGCTCGACCTGCACGGCGCTTGAGCGCTCGCGCATCACGTCGCGCACCCAGAGGAACGCGAAGATCACGGTGATCGCCGCGCCGATCGGAGCGATCAGCTTCGGGTTGACGATCAGGCCGACGAGGAGCGTCGCGATGCCGACGGCGAAGCCGACCGGCCAGAGGCTCGGCGGCGGGACGTGCGGATCCTGCTCAGACCCCTGGCGTCCTGCTGGCTCGCTCACCTAGGTGGATTCAACCCTTCCCGGTCCGATTTCGTCAACGCCGTAACAGATGCCGCAATGCGTCAGAACTATGACGTCTGCCGCGGTCGCGTGACGCGGGACCTAACGACGGCGGGACCGGAGATAGTGCGCGAGCTCGCCGACGGCGATCACGCTGATGAAGACGAGCCCCACGATGAGCATCCCGAGGATGACTTTCTTGCCCTCGGTGGCCGCGTCGGCTGCGAGCGGGACGAGCACGGCGGCGATGCTACTACCCGAGTCGCCCGGCGTGCGTCGCGAGGGCGTGCTCGACAGCCTCGGCGCCGGCCGCGACGTCGGCCAGGGCCCTCAGTGGAGCCGGGTCCCTGCCGTCACGGAGCGCGGCCCGCGCGTCCGCGAGCTCGCCCCGGCCGAGCAGGCTTGCGGTCGCAGCCCACGCGGCTCCGTCCCCGTCGAGAGCCTCAGCGCGAAGCTGGGCACAGAGCGAGATCAGCTCCGCGAGCTCCGCGACCGCGTCGACGTCGCCCTCCGCTGCAATGCGCACGAGCCCGTGGGCGTAGAGGTAGTCGCCGAGCAGGAGCGCCGTGTCCTCGTCGGCCGGTGCGAAGAGCCGCGGGTGACCGTAATGCGCGAGGTAGCCCTCGTAGATCGTCTCGACGCCGAGCGCGAAGCGCGCCTCGCAGAGCGCCGAGAAGACGGGCTCGCGCTCCTGCTCGCCGGCAGGCTTCAGCACCTCGCGCCACAGCGGGCTCTCGCGCTCCGCCTCGAGCGCGATCGAGTCCCAGAGCTCAGCCGGCGAAGAAGTCCGCAACCGCTTCGACCGTCCGGTCGATCTCCTCGTCGCCGTGCGCGAGTGAGAGGAACATGGCCTCGAACTGCGAGGGGGCGACGTAGATGCCTCGCTCGAGCAGGTGGCGGAAGAGCGCTCCGTACCGCTCTGTGTTGCTCGCGGCGGCGGCGTCGAAGTCGCGCACCGGCCCGTCGTGGAAGAAGAGCGTCGCCATTGCGCCGACGCGCTGAACCTGTGCTCCCGGCGCCGCCTCGGCAAGACCCGCCTCGAGCCGCGCGCCCCGGCGCTCGAGCTCCTCGTACACGTCCGGGGTCAGGCGCTTCAGGACGGCGAGCCCGGCTGCCGTAGCGAGCGGGTTTCCCGAGAGGGTGCCTGCCTGATAGACGTCACCGGCAGGCGCGAGGCGTTCCATCACGTCGGCGCGGCCGCCGAACGCGGCGAGCGGCAGCCCGCCTCCGACGATCTTCCCGAGGATGGTCAGGTCGGGCGTCACGCCGTACAGCTCCTGCGCGCCGCCGCAGGCAACGCGGAAGCCGGTGATCACCTCATCGAAGATCAGCAAGGCCCCGGACGCGTCGCACAGCGTGCGCAGCACCTCGAGGAATCCCGGCTCGGGCGGGACGACGCCCATGTTCCCGGCGACGGGCTCGACGATCACACAGGCGAGCCCTTCGCCGTAGCGCATGACGGCAGCGGCTGCTCCGTCGACGTCGTTATAGGGACAGACGATCGTGTCCCGCGCCACCGCCGGCGGAACGCCGGGCGTCGTCGGGATGCCGAGGGTCGCCACCCCCGAGCCGGCCGAGGCGAGGAGCGCGTCGACATGGCCGTGGTAGCAGCCGGCGAACTTGAGGATGCGATCGCGGCTCGTGAATCCACGCGCCAGCCGGATGGCGCTCATCGCAGCCTCGGTCCCCGAGGAGACGAGCCGGACCTTCTCCAGCGACGGCACCGCGTCGACGAGCTCGGCCGCCAACTCGACCTCGCGCTCGGTCGGCGCGCCGAAGCTCGTGCCGGCGAGGGCGGCCTCCCGCACGGCCTCCACCGTCTCCGGATCGGCGTGCCCGAAGATCAGTGGGCCCCATGAGCAGACCCAGTCGAGATAGCGGTTGCCTTCGACGTCCTCGAGATAGGCGCCGTCGCCTCGCGCGACGAAGAACGGCTCGTCGAGCCCGACGGCGCGCATGGCCCGGACCGGCGAGTTGACGCCGCCGGGGATCAGCTCGAGCGCGCGGCGGTAAAGCTCGCTGCGCGTCCTCAGAGCCGTGCTACGCACTCTGATCACACGGTTAGAGACACGGCGGTCCCTGACTTCCGCGCCCTCGGGTAGCTGCAAGGAACGGTCCTAGAGCCATTGAGCGAGTTCCTTCGTCCAGTACGAGATCACCACGTCGGCGCCGGCGCGGCGGATCGCCGTCAGGCTCTCCAGGGCGGCCTGCTGCTCGTCCATGTACCCGGCGGCGGCCGCCGCCTTGATCATCGCGTACTCGCCCGAGACGTTGTACGCGGCGAGCGGCGCGTCGAAGCGGTCGCGCGCGGCGCGGATCACGTCGAGGTACGGGAGCGCCGGCTTGATCATCAGCGCGTCGGCTCCCTCGGCCAGGTCGAGCTCGCACTCACGCAGCGCCTCCCGCACGTTCGCGGGATCCATCTGGTATCCACGCCGGTCGCCGAACGACGGCGTCGAGCCCGCGGCCTCGCGGAAAGGCCCGTAGAACGCGGAGGCGTACTTGGCGGAGTAGGCGACGATCGGCGTGTCGGGAAGCTCCTCGCGGATCGCTGCCACGCGCCCGTCCATCATGTCGCTCGGCGCGACCACGTCCGCGCCGGCCTCGACATGACTGACCGCGGTGCGCGCGATCAGCTCGAGCGAGGCGTCGTTGTCGACCTCGTCGCCGCGCAGGACTCCGCAGTGTCCGTGCGACGTGTACTCGCAGAGGCACACGTCGGTGAGGAGGAGCAGGTCGGGGTAGCGAGGTCGCAGCGCTCGGAGCGCCTGCTGGACGATCCCGTCGTCGATCCAGGCGCCCGAGCCCTCGTCGTCCTTCTCCTCGGGGATCCCGAACAGGATCACGGCGGACACGCCCGCGGCGACCAGCTCCTCGACCTCGCGGCCGAGCGAGTCGAGCGAGTGCCGCGCAAGCCCGGGTAGCTCGGGGTTCGGCAGTGCCTCCGGCGCGACGAAGAGCGGCATGACGAAGCTGTCCAGGTCCAGTCGCGTCTCGCGCACGAGCGAGCGCAGCGCGCCGGTCCGGCGCAGCCGGCGCAGCCGAGTTGCGGGGAAGGAGCTCACGCCGGAACTGTAATCCCGCGCGTCTAGACCAGGAGGCGGCGCGCCGCAACGCGCGCAGCCGCGCCGAAGACGAGCGCGAGGGTCGCGAGCCAAACAGCCTCGCGCACTAGGGTCCCCCACGGGCTCGTGTCGTAGAGCGCCGACGCGAAGAACCGCACCGCGTGCGCGAACGGCAACCCGTCCGAGATCCAGCCCGCGGCCGGGACGATCTCGCCCGGGACGAGACCGAGGAAGACGATCGGGAGCACGACCAGCACCGCGACGAGCGACGCCGTCCGGGCCTCGCGCGCGAGCGCTCCCAGAAGCGCGCCGAGCCCGCCGAGCGCGGCGCCCGCGAGCGCGAGCCCGATCGCCAGCAGGGGGAGCCGCGCCCACGGCTCGCCGCCCACGACTCCGCCGACCTGGATGATCCCGCCGAAGAGCAGCGCGATCGCCATCCCGAGCGCGAGGGCGACGACGACCGCGAGCCCGATCTTCGCCGCGACGAGCTCGCCGAGCGAGACGAGTCCGCGGGCGAGCCGTCCGATCGTGTTCTCGTCGCGCTCCGCGGCGATCGCGCCGGCGGCGAGCAGCAAGGTCAGGAACGAGATCGTCAGCGCGAGCGCGTATGCCTGCACCTGCGCCGAGAGCGCCCACGTCCGCCCTTCCTCGGGCGCCTGCTTCAGCTCGATCGGATGCGCGGTCGCCTCGAGCGCGTCGCCCGTCTGCGCTAGCGCAACGCGAGCGACCGTGACAAACCTTCGGATCTGGTCGAGCCGCGGGCCGCGCGGGAGCTCGAGGAGCAGCTGCTCGGCGCCGTCGAGGCCGAGGACGGTGAAGTTCCGGCCGAGGAACGTCCCCGACCCGCCGTGGAGGATCAGCCGCACGTACTCGAGGTTCGCCGCGATGTACGCCTCCTGGAGCTGGCGGTTCAGCGAGTACACGAGCGCCTGCACCTGCTGGTTCACGCGCGGCGCGACGCCGCCCTTCGTCGTCCGCAGCACGAGCGTCGGGCTCTTGACCATCTGCTTCAGGTCGTCGACGAAACCAGGCGGGACGGTGATCGACGCGACGACCTTCCCGGTGCGAAGCTCACGGTCCGCCTCCTTGGGCGACAGGCGAACGAGCCGGACGTTCCGGCTCACCTGCTCGATCGTCGACTGGACGTGGAATTTGTGCCCGCCGACGGTGATCACCGCGGGGAGGCCGTCCTCGTCCACGAACGCCACCCGCGGCTTGGCGTTCGCATACCCCGCCACGAGCCCCACGAGCAGCGCGATCACGATCGGGTAGGCGACGAGCACGCCGAGCAGGAACGGTGAGCGACGCAGGACGCGGAGGTCCTTCGCGAGGACGAGCCAGGCTCGGCTCACGCGAACACGTCCTCGGCGAACTCCCGCTGGTACTGCGCCGGCGGCCCGGCGAAGACGAGCTCGCCGGCGCGCAAGACCGCGACCCGGCCCGCGTGCCGCTCGACTTCATCGAGGTTCTGCGTCGCGAACACCACCGCGCCGCCTCCCTCCCGCACGCGGTCGACGTTCGCCCAGAGCCGCCGGCGCTGACCGGGATCGAGCGACGCGGTCGGCTCGTCGAGGAGCAGCACATCCGGACGCCCGAGCAGCGCGATCGCGATGTTGAGACGCTGGCGGTTGCCCACCGAGAGCGAAGCGCTCGGCTCGGAGTCCGTCGGGAGCCCGAACTCCACGAGCAACGCGCTCGCGGCAGCGCGGTCGGAGCCCTCGAGCCGGCCGAAGAGCTCGAGATTCTCCAGCGGAGACAAGCGTCCGTAGTGCGCCGGCCGCTGAGGTACCCAGCCCACACGAGTGCCGTCCGCGACCGAGGCGCGGCCTTCGCTCGGCTCGAGCGAGCCCGCGAGCAGCGCGAGGAGCGTCGACTTCCCGGCGCCGTTCGGGCCGACGAGCGCGAGCGACTCGCCTGGATTCACGGCAAGGTCCGTGGGGGCGAGCGCGACGCGAGCGCCGAAGCGCCGGCCCAGGCCATGGGCCTGGAGGAGCGGGGAGCTCACCGCGCGGCGGCTGCCGGTGGCTGCTCGCTCGGCGGCACCGGCGCGACCGTTCGGGCCGGCTCGACGTCGACCGCGACGGTCGGCTCCTCTCCGGTCCACGGTTCGAACGCGACCCGCTCGGCGAAGAACTCCCAGATCGCCCGGACGGCCGCCAGCAACGGCAGCGCGACGAGGACGCCGGGCAGCCCGTAGATCTCGGCGCCGGCGAGCAGTCCGAAGATCACGAGCAGCGGGTGCAGCCGCAGCGCGCTCCCCATCACGTTCGGCACGACGACGTGCCCTTCGATCTGGTGGATGAACAGGAACAGCAGCGCGACCCAGATCGCCGCGACCGGATGCACGACCAGCGCATAGAAGAACGGCGGCAGCGCCCCGAGCCAGGGACCGAGGTACGGAATCAGCTCGGTCAGCGCAACCCAGGAGGCGAACAGGATCGCGTAGGTCTCCCCGCCGGGAAGCCAGCCGAGGAACCCGAGCAGCCAGAGGCCCACCCCGGCGCTCGAGCCGATGATCAGCGAGAGGAGCGCCTGACCTTTCACGTACGAGACGAGAGCGTGCTCGATCCGCGGCAGCAGCGGCTGGGTCCCCGGCAGGGGCGGGAACCGCCGGTCGAGCGCGGCCGAAAGCCGTCCCATGTCGAGCAGCATGTAGATCGAGATCACGACGATCAGGATCCCGCTGAACAGGAGCTCGACCACCGCGAGCCCTGCGCCTTCGGCCCAGTTGATCGCCTTGGACGTGTACTTCTCGACGTCCTTCGAGCCGACGTTGTCGAGGAAATCTCGGCCCTGCTTCTCCACCTGGATGCGCTTGAGCCCGTGTGTGTTCAGCCAGCGCTGGAAGTGATCCAGGTCGGACGCGGCCTGCGTTTGGCCGCCCTGTCCGGAGGCCTTCGTAAAGTAGGTGTCGACCCGCCCGGAAGCAGACCTTGTCTGATTCACGACCACAGTCGCGAGGGCCACGATCGCAAGAGCAACCGCACCAGCGAAGCTCAGGTACACGATCGCGACAGCAAAGCCGCGAGGGATGAAGGCCCGCCCGAGTCCCCGCACCAGCGGGTTGAGGAGCAGCGCGATCAGCGCCGCGATGAGGAACAGGAAGATGACGTGACGGACCGCGCCCGCCACCGTCCACAGGCCGATGAGCAGCACCGGGAGGCCCACGAGCTGAATCCAGCGCGGGATCTCGATCCGCGTAGCCCCGCTAGGCGGCACGCAAGCGATCGTAGCGCCTCGGTCAGAGCTCTCAGGCCTCCGGAATGGGACTGGTCCGCGTGGGAGGACGGAGCCCTCGCCCTCGACCGTCACGATCTCTGGGAAGAACCTCCGATTCCGCCAAGGATCCGGCTGTTACAAGCTCCGGTTCCGGAAGCCGGGTTGCCGCCCCCCAAAGAGTTCGTTACGGTGCGGCGGATGCCGCCCGCCCGCAGAACAAGGGAGCTTCGGCGTGCACGCCGTGAGCGCCGTGTCGCCCGCCGCCTTCAGCGCGTCGCGATTCTCGCGCTCGTCGGCGTGGTCGCGTTGATCACGCTGCTCCTGACCGCGTTCGGGACAGGCACGCCCGCCCGGGTCGCCTCGACAGCTCCCGCGCCCGCTCAGCGCCTGCTTCCGACCGGCCCGCCGGCTCCGCTCGTGGTCGCGCTCCAGGGCGCGCTGAGACTCCAGCTTCCCATCGCCCAGAGCAAGGTCACCGCGGTCGGCTACCACGCGGCCGGAGACGGCACGCTGGCTCTGCACCCGCTCGGCCGGCAGAGCAACGCCGGACTCCTCTCGCGGCTCGCGCATCGGATCTTCGGCGGTGGGTCGACGGGCCTCGGCTGGTACCAGCTCGAGGGCGGCTCCGGCCCGGCGACGAGCTCGCTCGACGTCGGCGCAGCCGCGGGGACCGACGTCTACTCGCCGGTGGACGGGAAGATCGTCGGGATCACGGACTTCGTCGTGAACAACCACGTCTACGGCCGCCGGATCGACATCGAGCCGACCACTGCACCGTCGATCGTGATCTCGATCACGCATCTCCGGCCCGACTCGTCGCTCACGGTCGGATCGTCGGTCGCGGCGCGCACGTCGCGCATCGGCGCGCTGATCGACCTCTCGCGCGTCGAGACGCAGGCGCTCGCCCGATACACGAACGACGCTGGAAACCACGTTTCCGTCGAGGCTCACTCGTCGGTGAGCGTCTCGCTCCCCTAGTAGGAGCCTCCTCCGTATGCGCATCCTCTTCGTCGGCGACGTCTTCGGCGTGCCCGGCCGCCGCGCCCTCGAGGATCGGCTGCCCGCTCTGCGCGACGAGCTCGACGTCGACTTCTGCATCGTGAACGGCGAGAACGCCGCGGACGGCGCCGGGATCACGGGCAAGCACGCCGACCGGATCCTCGCCGTCGGCGCCGACGTGATCACGCTCGGCAATCACACCTGGCGGCAGCGCGGCTTCGGCGACTACCTCGCCGGGTCGGACCGCGTCGTGCGGCCCGCGAACTTCTCCAGCGAGGCGCCGGGCCGCGGCTGGACGATCGCGGCGGGTCGCGACGGAACGCAGGTCGCGGTGATCAACCTGATGGGCACGCTGTTCCTCGACGTCGCGTTCAATCCGTTCGAGGTCGTGGACTCGCTCGTCGAGGAAGCCGGGCGGACGACGCCGGTGATCGTGGTCGACCTCCACGCCGAGGCGACGAGCGAGAAGGTCGCCCTCGGGTACTGGCTCGACGGACGCGTGACCGCGGTGATCGGCACGCATACGCACGTGCAGACGGCCGACGCCCGCGTGCTCGCGGGCGGGACGGCGGCGCTGACCGACGCGGGCATGACTGGACCGCACGACTCGGTGATCGGCGTCGAGGCGGAGCTGGCGATCCGGCGCATGCGCACGGGGATGCCGATCCGCTTCCAGCCCGCGGAGGGCGGCGTGCGCATCGAAGGGGCGCTCGTCGAGTGCGACGCTGCGACCGGCCGCGCGACGGCCTGCGAGGCCGTTCGCATGGACTGGCCCTAACGTGACCCTGCTCGGACGCCGCCCCCGCCTGAACGGCCTCCGCGGCGTCGCGATCCTGATGATCGTCGGGTCACCACGCCTCGCGCGAACGCTGGCTGCCGTGTGGCTTCGTCGGCGTCGACCTCTTCTTCGTTCTGAGCGGCTTCCTCATCACGGCGCTCCTGCTGGAGGAGTGGGACAGCGCCGGCCGCATCTCGCTGCGCCGCTTCTACGTTCGACGCGCGCTGCGGCTCTTCCCAGCGCTCGGCCTCTTCCTCCTGGCGTGCCTCGCGATCTACGCGCGGGTCGACGGCGGCCTGCAGACGCTCATGGGACGATTCCTCCTCGCGACGACCTTCTACGTCGCGAACATCGTCCAGGCCGGAGGAACGCAGCTCTACTGGGCGCACACGTGGTCGCTCTCGGCGGAGGAGCAGTTCTACGTCGTCTGGCCGGCGCTGCTCATCCTCCTGCTCCGCTCGCGCGCGCCGCGCGGGCTCGTCGCGGGCGTGACGGGCGGGCTCTTCGTCGCCGCGAGCGCGCTGCGGGTGATCCTCTGGCACGTCCCCTACGTAGGGGACGTCGGCGCGGTGCTCTACAGCCCGTTCACGCACGCCGATGGGCTGCTCCTCGGCTGCCTGCTCGGCCAGCTCTATGCCTGGGATCTGCTCCCACGCGGCGAGCGATAGCGCCGTGGCGTCGCGGTCGCGGCGGCTGCGTCGGCCGTAGGCCTGGCGGTGGTGCTCGCGACCGTCCATCCCGCGACGACCTGGCTCTACGACGGCGGCTACTCGCTGATCGTGCTCGCCGGCGGGGCAATCCTCCTCGCGACGCTCGCCGAGCGCGCGGCGCGGCCGGTCCGGCTGCTCGGCTGGCGGCCACTCACCTACACCGGGCAGATCTCGTACGCGCTCTACCTCTGGAACCCGCTCTTCCTCTTCAACTATCCCGGCTCTCGCTTCAATCCCGTCGTCGGCGTCGCGCTCGCCTACGCCGTGTCGGCCGCCTCGTTCCGCTTCGTCGAGACCCCGGCGCTCAGACTCAAGTCGCGCTTCGCGGGCGTGCGCCACCAGGCCGCGGTCGTAGTCGAGCCCGCGTCACCGGCCGGCCACGCGAGCACACAGAGCAGCCCGACGAGCACGAGGTCGCGCACGAACACGAGCCAGGACGACGCGGGGTCGAACCCGAGCGCCAAGTCCCAGTAGCGGTACGGGAACCAGATCTGCGTGAGGACGGCCGCGCACCCGAGGAGCGCGGTCGCGACGAGTCCCCGGCGTCCGCGGACGAGCGGCACGAGGGGCACGAGCCAGATGAGGAACTGCGGCGAAAGCACCTTCCCCAGGGCGACGAACGCGACAACCGCGGCGGCCGCGTAGCGCACGAGGTCGTCCGATGCGGGCTTGCGCAGCCGTAGAAACCCAGCGAAGAGAGCCGCCAGCACGGCGAGCTGGATCACCGTCTGCGCGACCCCGATCGCGTAGGCCCCGCCCCCGGCCAGGTTCTGCGAGCCGTGGCTCGAGCGCATGGTGATGTCGAGGCCGAACTGGTGCGCGACGAGCAGGAAGGACGAGCCGAGGCTCTCGATCTGCAGCGGCCGCGTCAGTTGGCCGGAGATGCTGTGCCAGAGGCCGGAGGGAGAGACGATCAGGAAGGGAAGCACCCAGGCAGTGAGCACGCCCGCGAACCAGCTCCCGGCGACGATCGCCTGCCGCCGTCCCTCCCGCCGCCAGATGTAGACGAGCGCGAACGGGACGACGACGCCGGGCCAGAGCTTGGTCGCGACACCGAGCCCGAGCAGGGCGAGCCCGAGCCTCGGCCGGCCGCAGACGAGCGCCGCCACTGCCCCGGCGCAGATCGCCGCCGGCCAAAGGTCGAAGCGCGAGAGGACGACCGAGCCGAGCAGGAGCGGCGCGACTCCCGCGAAGGCCAGAGCTCCGAAGATCTGGGCACGGCCTGCGCGCAGGCCGCGAAGCGCGACCGCGACGGCGATGAGCCCGAGCCCGGCCGCGACGAACATGAGCGTCTCGAACAACCGGCGGTACGACTCGAAGGTCGACGGAGCGTGCCTGATCGCGGGCGCCGCGAAGACCGGCAACGCGCCCGGCGGATACTCGACGCGGAAGTCCCGGTAGGGCACGGCTCCGTCGGCGATCCGATTCCCGTAGCTGAGATAGATTCGCGTATCGACGATCTGCGCGTCGTCGAAGAACCAGTGGTGCAGCGCGGCCCACGACGCGATCAGCAGCAGCAGCCCTAGGACGAGCGCGGCGGCGGTCGCCGCGGGCTTAGCCGGTCGGGACGAGCTCGCGCTGCTCGCTGCCACTCGGCTCCGGCTCCTCCGGCTCGGGCGGGGGTCCGACCCGCGGCATCAGCATCGCCGCGATGACGAACGGGAAGAACCATGGGATGTAGAGATAGAACCAGTGCGTCAGCACGAGCTCGAAGCCGAGTATCAGCATCCCGGTGAGGGCGGTCAGCTGGAGCAGCGACTTCGTGCGGGGCACGAACGCGACCGCGAGCGATGCAGCCACGACGATCGCCTCGAGCACCTGCTGCACGCGGTGCAGGTCCGGAATGCCCTTCGCGTGGTACTGCCGCCAGTCCCAGAGCGAGAACACCGACTGGCGGCCGAGCTGCCAGCCGATCGTCCGCTGCTCGAAGACGCGCAGGGCGTGGAAGGGGTTCGGCTCGAGCAGCACGATCGAGAAGGCGAGGACCGTGGCGATCACGTAGCCAGCGACGAAGCGGATCACGGTCACGCGGCTCAGGCGTGGGTACGACATCCAGAGCGGCGCAACGAGCAGCGTCCCAAACTTGGTCCAGCCGGACAGGGCCGCCGCGCCGCCGCGTAACGCCGGGTAGGACGCGACCCAGAGCCCCCAGATCAGGAAGGCCGGGACGATCGCGTCGTTCGTGTTCGAGTTCGACACGTACTGCGTGAACGGGTACGCCGCCCAGGCGAAAGCGAACATGGCCGCGTACCGGCGCCCTCCCAGACGGTTGCCGAAGAGCCAGAGCCCGCCGATGCAGAGCAGATCCCAGAGGATCGACGTGTAGCGCGCGGCGGGGAGCTTGTCCCACTTCCCGCTCCAGCCGCGCAGGAGGTAGCCCGGGATGTAGGCGAGGTAGTTCACGGGCCCGTAGGTGTCGCCCTGCTCGATCGCTGCCTCGCAACGGCCGTTCGTCTGGATGCGCTCGCGGATCTCGCCGTCCTGGTTCGCCGGCCCGCAGGCCTTGAGGTCGTCCTCGATGGGCATGTGGCCGTACGGCATCTGGTGGTCGTGGACGATCCGCTGCGCGCCGACGACGCCCGCGAAGCCGACGTCGATCACGTTCGAGGTCTCGACGTTCAGGCCGATGCGAAAGCCGATCAGGAAGACGGTCGCGCCGATCAGCATCCAAGTCGGCCAGACCGGCCGCGACGAGCTGCCGCGCCCGCGGAATCCGATCCAGGCGCAGCGGGCGATCGCGTACACCATCGGCGGGTACGAGAGCGGGACGCTCGTGAAGATGTCGCCGCGGTTGAAGTACCAGAGGCTGACGGTGAAACTGAGCAGGACGAGCAGGTCGAGGTTCCGCACCGACAGCGGCCTGCGCAGGTCGGCCAGCCCGAAGAAGAAGAGCGCGCAGAACAGGCCCCAGACGAACGGCGTGTTGATCTTCTCGCCGCCGAAGGCGCCCGGCCCGCCCCGCGCCATCCCCCAGGCCACCTGCGGTCCGGTGAAGACATCGGAGATGAAGCCGGAATCGTCGGCGATCTTGGCCTGGGCGATCTGGCCGGCCTTCCCGGACCACGCCTTGAATGTCCAGACGCCATCCTTGAACGTCGATTCCGTGACGATGCTCTTCTTCGGGTAGCGCTTGAGCCAGTTCCGGATCTCCGGGATCGAGAGCGCGATCCTCTTCGTCTCGGCCTCGGTCAGCCGCTTGCGGTGCGGCGGCGGCGCGAACGGCGTCATGATCACGTGGCCCTTCGCGTCGTAGACCGGCTGCGTCGGAGTCGTCTGCGTGCCGGCGAGGGCAGTGGCCGAGAGCGCGAGCGCAGCGACGATGGCTGCGAGGACTACGCGCTTCATCCGCGTCTCGCCAAGGCGCCGACTCGGCGGCGCCGTTCCAGGCTGCGCTCCCTTACCACGCCGCTCACCGTTTAGGACCTCGACCGGACCCGAAAGACCAGAGCTTGTTCCCGAGGAAGTTGAGCGGCGTGACGAGGACGATCGCGATTGCTTGCGCAAGCCGCGGGCGGTCGTGCAGGCCGAGACTGATGAGCCCGGTGAGGAGGAGCAGGTTCGCGCCGAGCGCGATCAGCGAGACGACAACGAATCTGGGGCCCTGATAGGCGACGCCCCCGGTGTGATGGCGGAACGTCCATAAGCGGTTCCACGTGTAGTTGTTCGTCACGGCGACGAGGAACGAGCCGATCGCGGCCGGGACGTAGTGAAAACCCGAGTCCAGCAGCACGGAGAAGACGACGAGGTTCACGACGTACCCGGTGCCGCCGACGACGGTGAATTTCACGAGCTGCAGCCAGTTGTGGCGCGCCCGGATCGCACGGCCCGCGCGACCGCGCTCGGGAGTCGGCACTGCTCCTTCCTGTTCCATCGAGTCGGAGCTTAGGCGGCGGGGGCGCGGCGCCGGCCGTCCCCGAAGCGGACGTCGGCGCCGAAGGGGATTCGCCTGCTCGTGCCGTTCTCGCCCACGAGCACGGCCTCGATCGCTCCGCCGTCCCCCACGACGACGTCGCGCAACGGCCCCACCAGCTTGTCGCCCGCCAGCACCGGCGAGCCGCGCAACCCGGCGAGGGTTCGGCCGCGCTCCCGGTAGAAAGCGAGCTCACGATCCTCGAGCAGTGTCAGCGCAGACTCGACCCGGATCTCGTCCTCGAGCACCTCCGCTGCCGCGAGCGGCAGGAAGCGGTGCTGCTCGTCGCGGCACAGCACGTCGACACCGAGGATGCGGCCGTCAGGATCGACGATCAGGTCGACCGGCCGGCCGATCGCGATCCCTTGCGATCGGACCGGCAGCTGCAGCAACGAATCTCCGGCCAGGCCCCTCACAGCACGCCCAATACTGCCCGAGGCCCGGTGGTCGAAACGGATCAACCGGCGCGCGCTTGGCGCGCGGCGTGCCAGGACACGCGGCTCCGCCGCGTGTCCGTCTGCGCTCCCTGACCGCGACGCCAAGCGTGAGCGGCATCCCCGCTCAAAGGGAAAAGCCTTCCGCGCCCAGCAGCGGAACGAATCGGCAGGGGACGGAGCGGAGCACAGCCGGGCCTTCGGGGCTGCGCACGATCACCTGCAGCTCCTGGGCTTCGCGGAGGCCGATCGGGAGCACGAGCCGCCCGCGCTCGGCGAGTTGTCCGTACAGAGTCTGCGGGAGCTCGGGCGCGGCAGCGGCCACGGCGATCGCGTCGAAAGGCCCGCGGTCGGGCACGCCGAGCGTGCCGTCGCCGACGTGGGCGCGCACGTGCTCGTAGCCCGCCGCGTCGAGGTTCGCGCGCGCCTGCGCGGCGAGCTCGGGCACGCGCTCGATCGTGTCCACCTCCGCGGCCAGCTCGGCGAGGACGGCGGCCTGGTAGCCGGAGCCCGTGCCCACGTCGAGCACGCGCTCCCGCCCATGGAGGGAGAGCGCCTCGCAGATCCGAGCGACCATGTACGGCTGCGAGATCGTCGAGCCGAAGCCGATCGGGAGCGCCGCGTCCTCGTAAGCGTGCGTCACGAGCTCGCGCGGGACGAACAGCTCCCGCGGGACGCGCTCCATCGCAGCGAGCACGCGCTCGTCCTCGACGTCGCGGCCGCGCAGCTGCTCGGCGACCATCCGGTGCGCGTCAGGCGGCACGGGCAAGGCGTCTCGCGTACGGCGGCGGCTCCACGCCGAAGTGCTCGAAGGCACGCGGCGCGATGTCCGTGATGCTTTCCGGCAGCCGGTCGAGGCCGACGACGACCATCGGCACGAGCGAGTCGCCCGCGACGAGCGACCCATGACTGCCGCCGCCGAGGTGGTGCCGCCCGCCGAGGTCGAGGAATTCGTAATCCGGCGCAGCCGACACGACCAGGTCGCCGGCGTTGGGATTCGCGAGCGCCGCCCACGCGCGCTCGAGACCGTTGGGATACGCGGCGAGGATCCCCTCGTCGCCGACGAAATCCCAGCGATCCTCGCGCGGTCTGAAGCGCAGGTCGACGCCCTCGCGGCGCGCAACCGCCCAGTCGTCCTCGGAGAACAGGACCGTCTCTGCCGCGGGCTCGCCGTCGAGCCGCTCGGCGAGATCGCGCGCGCTGGGCGCTCCCGGGCCGAGGCGGTAGACCATCCCGGCGCGGTTCGACGCGGTGACGACCGTGCTCGGAACCGACCGGAACGACTCCTGCAGCCGCGCCTGCTCGGTCACCTTCGTCTGCCCGTGATCCGAGCAGAGGATCACGGCGTAGCGCTCGAGGAACTCCTCGGGGCCGCCTGCGGCCTCCATCAACGTTCCGACCGCGCGGTCGCTGCGGGCGAGCGCCTCGTACGCGGCGTCGGGGCCGCTGACATGCGAGGCGAAGTCGTAGTCGGGCAGGTAGTAGACGAGGAAGTCGAAGCCGTCGCGCGTGATCAGCCAGCGTCCGACCGCGGCGGCGTACGCGTCGATCGAGCCCGCAGCGCGGTTGCGGATCGCGAGGGGCGCGCCGGTCGCGTCCGACGCGTACAGGTTGTAGAAGAAGAAGCGCTTGGGCCCGAAGGCCGGAGGCACGCCGGGGATGATGGCCACGTGGCGCGTGCGGCCCCGGTAGCAGGTGATGTTGATCGCGCCCGCTGTGAGTCCGGCGTCCTCGAGCCCTTCGTAGATCGTCACGGCATCGGGCGAGAGGTGGCGCTGGTTCAGGTTCAGCACGGTGTCGCGCAGCGAGCGTCCGAGCCCTGCAGCGCGTACCGCCGCATACGACGACCCGTACTCGACGACGCGCTGCTCGGCCCGGTTCCACCAGACGAGGTGCGGGATCCCGTGGACGTCGGGGTGTGCGCCGGTCGCGATCGACGACAGGCAGACGGGCGTGAGCGAAGGGAAGGTCGAGGTCGCGACGCCGTAGCTGCCCTGGTCGACGAGGAACGAGAGGGTCGGCGCGCGCTCCTTGTCGACGGCGCTCTCGAACATCGACGGAGTCAGCCCGTCGATCACGATCAGGATGAGGCTCTTGGGTTTAGTCACGCGCGAGGATGCGCAGTCCCGCGTAGCGCTCGCCGCCGCGCTTCCGGAGCCGAGCCGCGAGCGCGGGAAGGCCGAGCGCCTCGAGGTAGCCGAGCCCGGGGACGAAGGCGAGGGCGGCGACGGCGAGTCCTCCGAGCGCGAAGAGGGCCGCAGTTCCGGCGCGCGTGCCGCCGCGCCGCAGCGTTCCGAGGACGATCGTCGCCGCGGCGAGCGCGCCGAGGATGCCGCCGAGGCCGCCTCCGACCGCCTCGTCGAGGTTGTCCACAAGCAGCCCGAAGAGGACTCCCGAGGCCGCTGCGAGGACGATGCCGGCCAGCCGTCCAAGCGGCGTGGCGTTCAGCAGCCCCGCGAGCAGCACGCCCACGCCTGCCGCGACGCCGGCCGAGACGCCGATCCAGTAGAGGTCGCCGAGCACCCGGTCAGTGTAGGCACGGGCACTCCGGTTTCGCGGCGTCCGCCGCGGGGAAAAGTCCAGGCGTAGTGCCCGATCGAGCCCAGCCCTTGCTCGTCTTCTTCTGCTCCGTGCAATCTGGGCCCGCGCGCCGGATGGAGAGCCTGCTCGCTCACGTCGCGCGGAAGGAGCGCGACCGCGTCCGCGTGATGCGGGTAGACGTGGACGAGCGCCCTGAGCTCGCGCAGCGCTTCAAGGTCGACGTCGTGCCGACGCTCGCGCTGGTGAAAGACAAGCGCGTCGTCGACAAGCTCGAGGGCCGCGCCAGCGCACCGGCGATCGAGCGGATGCTCGAGCCACATCTCGCCGTCGCTTAGTTGAGGGGAAGCGTCCTGTCGATCGTGCTCCAGGGCACCCGGTAGACGGTCGTCGTCTCGGTTCCGGTCGCGATCGCGAGGCCGAACGAGCCTGCCGCGACCAGCGCCTCCGACGTCGGCAGCTTGAGCAGCGCGCGGTCGGCGCCGCCGCGGATGCGCCGAACCCGGAGCGTCCGTCCCTGGGCGTAGAAGAGGCGGCCGTAGCCGACCGTCGCAGCTCCTCTGGTGCGAACGGTCCAGCCGGGGCCGCTGATGGCGGCGGCCGTCTCCAGGACGACTCCTTGCGGCGTGAGCCAGCCGTCGATCGCAGCCTTGACCACGGATGCGGCGAACGGCGGCGGCGTGAGGCGCGTGCCGTGGACGTCGACGAGCGCCAGCTCACCGGTTGACAGGCCGAGGGTGTTCAGCCGGGTAAGTACCAGCCGCTTGCCGTCGGTCGCCAGGATCTTCCACGAGCCCGCGAGGGTGAACTGCGTCGCGGCTGCGCCGATCAGCGAGACCTTCGCCGTAGCCGTCGCCGCGGCCGGGCAAGCCGGCTTGTCCTCGATGTCGCGGTCGACGGCGAGGCGGTTTGGAACTTGCGTGAGCGCGATGATCCCGCCGCCCGCGGCGACGGACCAGTCGCACCCGTAGCCCGCAGGAACGTCGCTGTCGGTCCAGCCCCACTCGCTGCCGCGCTGGCGGAGCGGCCCTCGTGGGAGTGGACCGGTCCAGAGCGCGTATTGCTCGCCGTGCGGGCTCGGCGCGTCGATCGTCTGGGCGGCGAGCGCCGAGCGGCCGAGCCAGATCGCGTCGACGGCGGCGGGATCATCGGACCGGCACGCCGCGGGCTGACGCACCGCAACCGGCTTCGTGCCCCTCGCAAGGTCGGCAAGACGGACAGCGCAGCTGGACGTGGCGACCACGACCCGTGGCCCCGCCGCGGCGAGCGTGAGCGGGTAGCCACCGACGCGGAAGCTCGGCGGAGGAAGTGCGGACCCGTGCGCCGACCCGAGGACGGCACCGATGACCGCGATCGCGGCGAGCTTCACGGCTAGTCCTCGAGACCCGTGGGCGCCTCCAGGCGTGCGATCACGTCGAGCCCGAACGCGGCCGCCCGGGCGCCGTCCACGACGCGGTGGTCGAACGTGACCGACACGTTGCCCATCTGCCTCACGACGATCTCCCCGTCGCGCACGACAGGCCGCGGGCCGATCCGGTGGATCCCGAGGATCCCGACCTCCGGATGGTTCACGAGCGGCGTGACCATCAACCCACCGAGCTTGCCGGCGCTCGTCACGGTGAACGTCGACCCGCGCAACTCGTCCGGCTGGAGCGTGCCCGAACGCGCCGCGTCCGCAAGGCGCTCGGCTTCCGAGCTCAACTGACTTAGTGGCTCAGAGCCACAATCTCGGACCACCGGCACAACGAGACCCGCCTCCGTCTGCACGGCCAGGCCCAGGTCGTACCGGTCCAGATAGACGATCTCGTCGCCCTCGAGCCGTGCGTTCAGCTCGGGGAACTCTGCGAGCGAGCGAGCCGTCGCCCGGAGGACGAGCGGCACAAGACGCTTGAGATCCATCTCCGTGAAGTCGCACTCCTCGACGAACGTGACCGCGGCCACCTCGCGATGAGAACGCCTCAAATGCTCGACAATCTGGCGCCTGATCCCGCGGATCGGCTCGCGCCGGCCCTCGCTCTTCGGCGCAGGCGCGCCCCCGCCAGCGGCACTCCGGACGTCGTCCTCGGTCACGCGGCCCTGGGGCCCGGTCGGCTCGACGGACGCGAGGTCGACGCCAAGCTCCTCGGCGATACGGCGCACAACGGGCGTCGCCCGTACGGGACCGGTCCCGGACCTGCCTTTCGGACTTTGTGGCTCTGAGCCACTAACTGCCTTCTGAGGCGCTTTTGGCACAGAGACGTGCGGAGCCGCCGCCTCGCCGTTGCCGATCACGACGAGGACTGTTCCCACAGGGACGACCTTGCCTTCCTCGACAAGGATCCGCGCGACCTTCCCCGCGGCCGGGGAGGGGATCTCGACCGTCGTCTTGTCGGTCTGGATCTCGACCAGCGGGTCGTCTTCCGCGATCTCCTGTCCCTCCGAGACGAGCCAGCGGGCGATCTCGCCCTCGGTCAGCCCCTCGCCGAGATCCGGCAGCTTGAACTCGTACGCCACAGCGGATTCTTAGCGGAGCGGCGGGATCCGCACCGCGCCCTCGGGGTAGACGAGGGCACGGAGGCCGATCCGCTCGCCGGTCCCGCTGCGCCACTCCCAGAGCGACAGCACGCGTAGGTCTTGGAGGCCGGCGAGGTGCACAGCAACGTCCGCCGGCACGTAGCCGGCCTGCGCGGTTCGATCCTCGTTCCAGACCGCGATCGCGTTCGGATCGTGCGGATTGTCCGGCTCGCGGACGAGCAGCAGCGGCTTGCCCGGCTCGAAACCCGGGTCGAGGACCTCGTCGGGCCGGTACGACGTCCCCGCCACGCGAATGACGTGAGCGCCCGCCTCGCTGAGGCGCGGATCCTGCCAGCGCAGCGGGTCGCCGCTCTCGGCGTCACGCAGAAAGAATCCGCGCCCGTCCAGCTCGTCGCCCGCTCCCGACAGGCTTCCACGCTCGAGGATCAGCCGCAGCGCTTCCACTGAGCTAGAAGGCAAGCAGCCTCCGCACCGCATCGACCACGCGCTCGACAGACGGCATGTACGCGTCCTCGATCGTCCAGTACGGATAGGGCACGTCGTATCCAGTCACGCGCAACACGGGAGCCTGGAGGTCGAGGATCGCGCGCTCCGCGAGGATGGCCGCGAGCTCGGCGGCGAAGCCGCAGACGCGCGGGGCCTCCTGGACGATCGCGACCCGCCCGGTCTTCGCCGCCGCCCCGAGCAGCGCGTCCTCGTCGAGCGGCTTCAGCGAGCGGATGTCCAGCAGCTCGATCGACGCCTCGCCGTCGAGCGCGTCGATCGCCGACTCGCAAAGCGGCACCATCGACCCGTACGCGACGAGCGTGACGTCGTCGCCCTCGCGCACTGTGCGCGCCTCGCCGAGCGGAACGACGTGGTCGCCCTCCGGCACGTCGCCGCGCAGCGTCCGGTAATGCAGCTTCGGCTCGAAGATCACGACCGGATCGGGATCCCGGATCGCCGCCGCAAGCAGCCCCTTCGCATCGGCTGCCGTGGACGGGATCGCGACCTTGATCCCCGGCGTGTGCACGTAGTAGGTCTCGGGCGAGTCGTCGTGCAGTTCGGGCGCGCGGACGCCGCCGCCGTACGGCATCCGGATCGTGATGGGGAACTCCATCCCGCCCCGCGTGCGCCACCGGTAGCGCCCGACGTGCGTGATCAGCTGGTCGAGGCACGGGTAGGAGAAGGCGTCGTACTGCATCTCGACGACCGGCCGCCAACCCGCCATGCACAGGCCCACCGCGGTGCCCAGGATCCCCGCCTCCGCGAGCGGGGTGTCCACGCAGCGGTCTGGCCCGAAGCGGTCGCGCAAGCCCGCCGTCGCGCGGAAGACGCCGCCGGCGCGGCCCACGTCCTCGCCCATGACGAGGACTGAGTCGTCGCGCTCGAGCTCGTGGTGGAGACAGTCGTTCACCGCCTCGACCAGGGTGAGCTCGCGGGTCGCGACCGCCATCAACCCTCCTCGCCGAGCACCCGGCGCAGCTCGGCCCGGTCACGCGCCAGCTCCGGCGGCGGCTTGACGTACGCGTGCTCGAAGACCAGGCCGACATCGGCGGGAGCTTCAACCTCGGCTGCGGCGATCCCGGCCCGCATCGTGTCGGCGGCCTCCGCGCGAATCTGCTGATCCAGCTCGTCAGTGAGCACGCCGAGCCGGCGCAGGTAGCGCTCGTAGCGTCCGACGCATTCGTTGCGCTTCTCTTCCTCGACCCGCTCGGCGTCGATGTAGACGGAGGGATCGTCAGCCGTCGCGTGCGGCGCGGCGCGATACGTCACCGCTTCGATGAACGTCGGGCCTTCGCCCGCGCGCGCGCGCTCGACCGCCTCGCGCGTCGCCTCGTACACCGCGAGGACGTCGCCGCCGTCGACCCGCACGCCGGGCATCCCGTAGCCGACCGCCTTGTCGGCGAGCGTCTCGGCCCGCGTCTGAGCCTCGAGCGGCGTCGAGATCGCCCACTGATTGTTGTTGCAGAAGAGGATCAGCGGCGCGCCCAGCACCGCGGCGAAGTTCGCGCCCTCGTGGAAGGCGCCCTCGGAGGTCGCGCCGTCACCGAAGAACGCGATCGCGCAAGCTGTCTCGCCGCGGAGCTTCTTCCCCCAGGCGAGCCCGGCCGCGTGCGGAACATGCGTGGCGATCGGGACGCAGATCGACGCGACGTTGTAGTCGGCCGGGTTCCACCAGCCGGTCGGATGGCCGCGCCACCACTGCAGGATCGTGGCGGCTGGCAGGCCGCGCAGGAGGCCGATCGCCGACTCGCGGTAGCTCGGGAAGATCCAGTCCTCGTCGGCGAGGGCGTGGACGGCGCCGGCCTGCATCGCCTCGTGGTTCCAGAAGATCGCGTACGTCCCGATCCGGCCCTGGCGGTGGTAGACGACCGAGCGCTCGTCATAGGTGCGGAGGAGGACTAGCGACCGGTAGAGCTCGAGAAAGTCGCTCTCGTCGAGCCCGTCCACCTGGCCGTCGGGAACGGTCTCCCCGTCCCCGATCACGCGCCGCAGATCGCGCTCAACCACGTAGGCCTGGGCCATCCGTGGCGAAGATACCCGAGTGGGACGCCTCCGGACGCTCGCCGCCAACGCCGACTTCCGCTTCGTTCTCGCCGTCTGGGCGCTCTCGCGGCTCCTGTTCCTCCTCGTCGGCGCGCTCGGGCACTCGTACCTGACCGAAGCCTCGCCGGGCGGATTCCCGCGCGAGCCCGGCGGACTCTTGAACTACTGGGCCAACTGGGACGGCGGCTGGTACACGACGATCGCGCAGGACGGCTACTTCAACTCGGCCGCGACGAGCTTCTTCCCGCTCTACCCGATCGCGATCTGGGTCGGGACGCACCTCGGCGTGGGCGGGCCTGCGATCTGGGGCGTGGCGATCTCGGTGGCCGCGCTCCTGCCCACGCTCTGGTTCCTCTACCAGGTGACCGAGCGCCTCTTCGACCGGCGCGCCGCCCGCGGCGCGGTGCTCGCGCTCGCACTCTTTCCGTCGGCGTTCTTCCTCAACGCCGTCTACACGGAGTCGCTGTTCCTGCTCGGCACCGTCGGTTGCATCTGGGCGCTTCGCGTACGCGGGAACCTCCTCCTCGCCTGCGTCTTCGCCTACTTCGCGATGCTGACCCGGAACGTCGGCGTGTTCCTGCTCCTTCCGCTCGCGTGGCACTGGTTCCAGCGCCGCCGCGAGATCGACTGGAGCACCGGGGTCTACGTCGTCCTCTCCGCGTCGGGGCTCGCGGCGTTCATGTACTACCTGTGGGAGGTCCGCGGCGACCCGCTCTACTTTGCGGTCGCGCAGCGCGAAACCTGGGGACGTGCGTTCACGAACCCGATCGACACCCTCGGCAAGGCCTGGTCGACCGGCGTCTTCGGCGCGCGCTACGCCTTCCACCCCCTGGTGATGCTCTCGGGGAATAACGCCGGCGCCGCATTCAAGGCCTCGGACACCTTCAACCTGATCCTGCTGTTCGTGCTCGTGTTCCTGCTCGTGCTGGCGATCGGCCGGCTGCCGCTCGATCTCTGGCTGTACTCGGCGCTCGTGATGGCGGCGCCCGTCCTCACTCCGAGCCCGTTCTGGGCGCTGACGAGCTTCTCGCGCTACTTCCTCGCAGCGTTCCCGATCTTCTGCGTCCTCGGGTTCGAGCTGTCGCGGCACTGGCTCCTGCGCTGGGTCATCCTCGCCGCGAGCGCGACGTGGGGCGTGTACCTGACGCTGCTCTTCGTCACCTGGCGCTGGGTGGCCTAGACGAGGACGCTCACGGCGTCTCGCTCCGCCTCGCAGACGAACTCCGTGACGTCGCCGAGGTCCTCGCCGTCGGCCTGCAGCGGCATCGGCGCATCGCAGCGCACTTCGATCCGGTCGACGTCGTGTGCGTAGACGATCTCGGCGTCCGACTCCTGGCCCTTGCCGGTGACCAGATAGCGCACGAGTCGCAGGACCGTTGTCGGCCGCACCTCGACCGGCGCGATGAGGTCAAGCCCGAGCTCAAACCGAGCCTGCGGCGCGACGTGGAGCGGCAGACTGGCCGCGAAGGTGTACGGATCGCAGTTCGAGACGAGCGCGAAGGCGGCGCGCCCACGTCCCTCGATCTCGACCGCGGGCTGGAACCTGCCGCGGCGCGCGGCGATCAGGCGGACGACCTCGAGGATGAACTTGAGATCCCCCGCCCGGCGGCCGTCGGAGGTTCGACCTAGCGCGTCGACCCGCCGCACGAGCTCCGCGTCGAACCCGATCCCCGCGCTGAATCCGAAGCGCCGTCCGTTCACGCGTCCCAGCGAGATCCGGCGCGTCCGGTTCGCGGCGATCGCGGTCGCGATCGTGCGTGCCGCCTCGACAGGATCGCGCGGGAGCCCGAGCGCGCGGGGCAGCACGCTGGTCCCGCCGCCGGGAATGAAGCCCAGCGGAATGTCCCCGTCCGCGCCGTTCAGTGCTTCGTTGAAGCCGCCGTCGCCCGAGAAGACGACGACCGCCTCGTAATCGCGACCCGACGACTCCGCGAGCTCGGTCGCGTGGAGCGGCCGCTCCGTCAGCATCGTCGTCACCTCCCCGGCCACACGGAGCTCGCGCTCGACCGCCGCGAGCCGCTCGTCGTCGACGCCACTGGCGAACGGGTTGACGATCAGGGCGATCCGCGGCACGGGTGGGCCGCGGATGTTACGTCGCGCCGGACTAGCCGGCCCGAACCGCCATGGCCAACGCGACGGCGCGACAGCCCGGCAACGCATTCAGCCACAGATGCCCGGCGATCCCGTGACCGCTGAAGTCCGTCTCGGCCTCGTAGCGCTCGGCGTCTCCACGCTCGAGGCGATACGCGGCCCGCGGCAGCGCGGTGCGGTAGAAGTCGCGCGCCCCGCGCAGCATCCCCGAAACGCGCGCTTCGACGATCACGGAGCCCAGGCGCGACGACGACGAGCGCGACGACGACGTAACTAGCTGCGGGGCGTCGCATAGCCGCGCATGCCTTCCACGAGGAGTGCGTAGAACCCGTCCGCCAGCTCGTCCGTGTCCCGTCCCGGCCTCAGCCAGGTGTACGCCCAGTTCGCCGCCGAGAGCGCAAGCAGCGCCGCGGTCGCGTCGTCGAGGTCGGTGCGAAGCTCACCGAGGTCGCGGCCCTCCCGGAAAAGCGCCCGGAAACGCTCCTCGTAGCGCCGCCGCTCGGCCACGATCTCGTCGTGACGCTCCCCTTCCAGGTACCGCCACTCCCGCACGAAGACGGTCGCGACGTCGAGCTGCTCGGCGACGACGCGCAGGTGCCCGCGCAAGGCGAGCCGGATCTTCTCCACGGGATGAGCGTCCTCCGGGATCGCGTCGAGCGCGGCGTGGAAAGCGGCGGCGCCGTCGCGCATGGTCTCGTAGAGGAGGTCCTGCTTCGAGTCGATGTGCGCGTAGAGCGAGCCCTTCTGCACGCCCATCGCCTCGGCGAGGTCGCCGATCGACGTCCCGTGATAGCCGCGCTCCGCGAAGAGCCGCGCGGCCGTGCGAGTCAGCTCCGAGCGACGAGTTGACACGGCGGCGAGACTACACCGCGTGGACTTCCACGACGTCGCGCCGGGCCTGCGCTACTGGTACGCGCCGCACCCTGCATGGCACCCCGGCGAGAACTGGCCCGAAGGCGTGCTCTGCGCGTATTACGAATCCCCGGACGCGCTCGTCTTGATCGACCCGCTCGTCCCGCGCGGCGAGGAGGACGAGTTCTGGCGCGACCTCGACGCCGACGTGGAGCGGCTCGGCCGACCCGTGTGCGTGCTGCTCACCACCCCGTGGCACGACCGCGACACGCTGCTCGTCGTCGACCGGTACGGCGCCGACGTGTGGGCGCACCCGGAGGCGCTGTGGAAGGACGACCCGGTGCTGACGACGACCGATGCGATGCCCGCCGGCGTCGAAGCTCTGCTTCCGGACGGGAACGAGGAGGGGCAGGCATGCTTCTTCATCCGCGAGCACCGGACGCTCGTGACGGGCGACCTGTTCAGCGGCACCGGCGGCGTGTTCCACGTCTACGTCTCGCCGGAAGAGCCGAACCCCGAGGCGTACCTCGGCTGGCTGCCAAGGCTGCTCGAGCTGCCGATCGAGCGCGTCCTGATCGCGCACGGCGAGCCGGTGCTCAGCGAGGGCGTCGCGCGAATCCGCGAGGCGCTAGAATCCGCCTAACGATCGTTCGGTAGGAGGCGCGCGAATGAGCCAGGAGCAGGAGTTTCTCGAGTACGTGCAGTCCGGCGGCCAGGTCGAGACCGGCGACTGGATGCCGGACGAGTACCGGGCCAAGCTGATCAAGTTCATCGAGATGCACGGCAACTCCGAGCTCATGGGCGTGCTGCCCGAGCGGGAGTGGATCCTCCGCGCGCCGACCCTCCAGCGCAAGCTCGCGCTGACCGCGAAGGTGCAGGACGAGGTCGGCCACGCCGAGTTGATCTTCCGCGTGGTCGCCGATCTCGGGAAGCCGCGCGAGCAGTGCCTCGACGACCTGATCTCCGGCAAGGCGAAGTTCCACAACGTCTTCCACTACCCCACCAAGACCTGGGGCGACGTCGGCGCGATCGCCTGGCTCGTCGACGCGGCGGCGATCATCAGCCAGAAGGCGCTCCTCAAGTGTTCGTACGCGCCGTACGCGCGGATCATGAAGAAGATCTGCTGGGAGGAGTCGTTCCACATCCTCCACGGCCGCGACGTCGTGCTGACGATGATGAACGGCACCGAGGAGCAGCGCGAGCTGGTGCAGGAAGCGGTCACGCGCTGGTGGGGGCCGCTGATGCAGTTCCACGGCAACCCGATCTCCCGCGAGGAGGATCCGATGTACATCTGGCGGATCAAGTCGCAGGGGAACGAGGAGGCACGCCAGCAGTTTCTCGACGGCTACGTCCCGCAGATCTGGGAGCTCGGCCTGACCGTTCCCGACCCGAAGCTGCGCAAGTCGGACGAAGGAGTCTGGGAGTACACCGAGCCCGACTGGGACGAGTTGAAACACGTCGTGACGGGGCATGGGCCGCGGACGCAGGAGCGGCTCGACCTGCGGCGCGCGGCGCGCGAGAACACCGCGTGGGTGCGCTCGGTCGTGCTTCCCGAAGCCGCGTGATTTACGAGGTCTTCAGGCAGGAGCGGAAGGGGCAGGCGTTTGCGCACGCGGGTTCGCTGCCGGCGCCCGACATGGCTTTTGCGGAGGTGTACGCGCGCGAGCAGTACGGCCGGCGCGGCGAGTCGGTCGCGCTCTGGGTCGTCCCGCGCGACCAGATCCAGCAGATCGACGAGTTCGTCGACGAGCTCGAGCGCAACTACCACCGGGTGGACGGGTACCCCCTGAAGGCGAAGTTGAAGGAGGCGCGTGAGCGTGCCGGAACCGCCAGCGACGACGCCGATGTTCCTGCCGCCGCCACGCACACGCCGCCGCCGCCGGAGCCGGGCTCTGCCCGGCGGGAGGCAAACGGTGGCTGAAGTCGGCGAAACCGAGAAGAAGGGGACTCACGGGGGAAACCTGGTTTCCCCCGTGCTTTCTGAAGGAGGCGCGTGACAGAGCGGGCACGACGCCTACTTGAGATAGCTGACGACGAGCTGATCCTGGGGTGGCGCGACTCGGAATGGACGGGGATCGCGCCGAATCTCGAGGAGGACGTCGCCTTCTCGTCGATCGCGCAGAACGAGATCGGGCACGCGCGCGCGCTGTACGAGCTCGCTGCGCGCGACCTGGGCACGACCGCGGACGAGCTCGCGTTCGACCGCACGCCCGAGGAGTACCGCTGCGCGGCCCTCGTCGAGCACCGGTTCGCCGACGACTGGGCGCGCACGATCGCGCGGCACTGGCTCTACGAGGCGGCCGACGCTGTGCGCCTCGAGGCGCTGAAAGCCTCCGACGACGCGGAGGTGGCCGGTCTCGCGGGGAAGATCGATCGCGAGGAGGTCTACCACCGCATGCACGCGGAGATGTGGGAAGAGCGCCTCCGCGACGAGCCGCGCTTTAGGGAGGCGGTCGAGGAGCTGTGGCCGCAGGCGCTCGGCGTCCTCGCCGCCGACTTGCGCGCGGGACTCGCCGAGCGCATAGGGCGCGAGCCGGTCGAGGCCGTCGAGCGAAACGGCCGCTCTCCGGAGTTCTGTGAGCTCTGGGAGGAGATGACGAGGGTGCGACGATCGATCCCGGGAGCAGCGTGGTAACCGAAGCCGCGGTCTGGGACGCCCTCGCCGAGATCCCCGACCCGGAGATCCCCGTCATCTCGCTCGTCGACCTCGGCGTGATCCGCGATGTGGACGTCGACGCGCACCGCGTCCGCATCGAGTTCACGCCGACGTTCCTCGGCTGTCCCGCGCTCGAGGTGATGAAAGGCGCGATGGAAGAACAGGTGCGCGCGCTCGGCGGCGAGCCGGAGGTCGACGTCGTCCTCGACGACTCGTGGTCGACCGATCGGATCACGCCGGAAGGCCGGGAGAAGCTCCGAGCCGCCGGCTTCGCCCCGCCGGCCCCGCGCGAGGCGGCGCCGCCCAAGCTGATCCAGCTGCAGTCGCAGGCGTTCCGCTGTCCGTACTGCGGCTCGACGGACACGAAGCTCGAGAACATCTTCGGCCCGACCCCGTGCCGCTCGCTCCGCTACTGCGCGAAGTGCCGCCAGCCGTTCGAGCAGTTCAAGACGATTTGAGAGTCGAGGCGACTGCCTCCGGCGGCGGCATGTCAGCGATCTCGGACGCGATGAGCGCAGCGCGTTCGCTGTAGGCCGAGTCCGCGAGGAGATCGGCGACCGTGTTCCGGACAGCGTCGGCCGTCATCTCCCCGGGCATCAGCACGCGCGCCACGCCGAGCTCGCCGCACGCTTGCGCGTTCTCGAACTGGTCGGCGCCCTGCGGGACGAGGAGCATCGGAAGACCGTAGGCGAGCGCCGCCAGCGTCGACCCCGAGCCGCCGTGGCCGACTGTCGCGGAACAGCGCGGCAGGATCTCTTCCTGAGGCACGTAGCGCTCGATGGCCGCGTTCGCCGGGATCTTGCCGAGGGCGGCCGGGTCGTTGTCACTGCCGATCGTCGCGATGACGGCGCACTCCAGGTCAGCGAGTGCGTCGAGCAGGACACGGAAGAGCGCAAGGTCGTTGAACGCTGTCCCGAGCGTGACGTAGACGGTCGGCGGAGCCGTCTTGGCGGTGGGCTGAGCGGAGACAGGCCGGAGTAGCTCCACCTGCGTGCCGACAGGGGGTCGGTTTGTCTGGAAGCTCGGCGGGCAGATGTCGACGTATACGCCCTCGAAGGCGCAGTTGAGCGGCGGCGGCTCGAGGCCGCGCACACGCCAGAGCGGCGCTGTCGACTCCGCGGCGCGCTCGAACGCGTCCACCGGAACCATTCGCCCGAAGCCGTGGTGCACGGCGGGCACGCCGAGTGAAGCCGCCACGATCGGCGCGGAGAGATCCGCCGACTCGTATACGCCCAGATTGGGCGCCTATGCGCTCGCCGCGGCGTGGAGCTCGTCGATCTTGGCGGGCGCGTCGATCTCGGCGAACCTCCACGTGAACACGAATGGACGCCGCTCGTGCGGAGGCATGGCGGCCAGCTTCTCTCGCTTGGGCGCGAAGCGCGCGTTGACTTCGGCTGTCCCGAGGCCCGCGCGGAGGTGCCGGAACCCGGACGACGAAACGCCCGCCGCGTCGGCGGTCGTCGCGAACGCGACGTCGTCCCCGGCAGCCGCGAACGCGTTTGCAAGCGGGAGCAGCGGTCGAAAGTGACCTTCGCCGGCAGTGCAGCTGAACAGGACTCGCATGCCTCGGACCTCCGCGTCGGAAGCTGCCGATCATCGCGGACGGCGAGTAGCTGCGCATGGCCTCGAGCCGGGAGATCGACGCGGCTCGGCCGGCTCGTAGCGCGTCCCGGTAGGCTCGGGCGATGCTGGCCGTCCGTATCACGTATTGCGTCAGATGAGGCTACGAAGCGCGGGCCGTGAGCCTCGCGGAGTCGATCGAGCGTGAGACCGGCGCGCAATCCGAGCTCGTCCGCGGCGACAACGGCATCTTCGACGTCGAGGTCGACGGCCGGCGAATCTACTCGAAGCAGGAGACCGGCCGGTTCCCAGAGCACGAGGAGATCCTTGCGGAGCTTCGCGGCTAGCGCGCTCCTCGTCGCCCTGTTCGTAGCCGGCTGTGGCGGGGGAGGCAGCTCGCGGCTCTCGCGGATCGAGTACGCCAAACAGGCCGACAGGATCTGCTTGAGCTACAACGCCAAGCTGAACGGCCTGCCGCAGCCCAAGAGCCAGGCCGAGCTGTCCGCGTTCGTCGGCAAGGCGGTGCCGCTCGTGAGCGACGCCTCCGACCGACTCGCAGAGCTGAAGCCGCCGCAGGACGAGCAGCGCATCGCCGATTCGTGGAACCAGGCGAACTCCGACATCGTGCGGGCACTGCAGGGCCTGCAGGACGCCGCGAAGGCCAAGAACAACGCGAAGATGCAGACCGAGCTGGCCGCCGGCAACAAGGCGAACTCACGCGCGAACACGCTCGCGAAGACGCTCGGCATGAATGCCTGCTCGAAGTAGACCTTTGACATAGCAGGAGTGCGATGTATAGCATCGCGGCTATGCCCGAGCGGACGGAAGAGGCGATCCGGCGGCGGCTGGAGCGGCTGCGCGAGCGGCTCGGTGCGGAGCCCGACGAGGGCTGGCTCTTCGCGCGCATCGCGGCTGAAGTCGCCGAGCGGCGGCTCGCGCTCGGCCTCTCGCAGTCCGATCTAGCCCGCCTCGTCGGAACGACACAATCGGCGATCGCGCGGCTCGAACGAGGCGGGCGGCCGCCGCGCATCGACACCCTCCTGCGCATCGCGGACGCCCTCGATTGCGAGCTGCTCGTCCAGCTCCGGCCTCGTACCAAAGGCGGACGCAAGCTATGAGCACCCGCGTCGAGGTCGAGGACATCCAGACCACGAAGAGCGAGAAGCTGCTCGCCTGGATCCTCGCGGTCTTTCTCCTGATCGCAGGCGTCTGGACGTATCAGAAGCTGGACGACGTCACGAAGCGCACGTTGCGGTTCCGAAGGCGAGCTCGGCCGACCGAGTCACGATCAAGCGAGCCGAGGCCGCCCAGAATCGCGTCTTCTCGACGAAGCGAATCGCCGCGCAAGAGCTTCAGCGCCTCGAGCTTGCGCGCGAGACGTACCGGACCGAGCTCGATGCAGGCCGAAGGGCGCCGCGGCAGGCCGCGCGCTACCGCGAGGCGCAGCGACGGTACGCGACCGCCCAGCGCGAGATCCGGCTGGCTCAGCGAGAGCTCGCCGCGATCGAACCCGCCGCGCGCGTCGCACGCAGGCACGAGTCCGCCGCGATTCAGCGCGCTGCAGACCGCCGCGAACTCGTTGCCTTCCTCGTCCGCGCGGCTTTCTTCGGCGCGTCCCTCGGGCTCGCGTATCTCTGGCTGGGGCGGCTCCGCCGCCGCGGCTCGCGCTACTTCCCGGTGGGCGTCGCGTTCACGGGAGCCTCGGCGCTCATGGTCGTCGTCCTCGCCGGCGACTACGTCACTGACTACATCAACCCGCTCGACTACGGGCCGCTGCTCCTGGCGCTCTTCGGCGTCCTCGTCACGCTGGCGGCGTTCTGGTGGCTCCAGCGCTATCTCGCGCGACGCGTCCCGCACCGGCGCGTCCGAAAGCACGAATGCCCGTTCTGCGGCTATCCCGTCAAGGACAACCAGCGCTGCGAGGGCTGCGGACGCGAGGTAATCGCGGAGTGCGCGACGTGTCACCGGCCTCGCCGCGTGGGAACGCGCTTCTGCGGCGCTTGCGGCGCGGCCTAGCTACGAACCGGTGAACTCGGGCTTCCGCTTTTCGAGGAACGCGGTGACGCCCTCGCGGAAGTCGTTCGTCTTCGTCGCCGCGCTCTGCAGCTGGGCCTCGAGCTCGAGCTGATCCTCCAGCGTCGACTCGGCCGCGCGGTCGAAGAGGCGCTTCGTCATCCCGATCGCCCGCGTCGGCATTCCGGCGAGCCGGGCGGCGAACTCGGCGACGCGGACTTCGAACGCGTCCGCGTCGACGACCTCGGAGACAAGTCCCCACGCCTGCGCCTCGGCGGCGGTCAGCGTGCGGCCGCTCGTCATCCACTCGAAAGCGCGCGCTGGCCCGAGCAGCCGCGCGATGAAGAACGAGCCGCCGGAGTCCGGGACGAGCCCGATGTTCACGAACGCCGGCACGAACGCCGCGGCGTCGGAGGCGATCCGGATGTCGCACGCGCACGCGAGCGAGAGCCCCGCGCCGGCGGCGGCGCCGTTGACCGCCGCGATGACCGGCTTTTCGAGCGCGCGGATCGCGCGGATGTTGGGGTGATACGACGCGCGCAGCCGGTCGGCGATGTCCCCGGTCGCATCGCGAAACTCGGTCAGGTCCTGCCCGACACAGAAGCCGCGACCCGCGCCGGTGATCACGACCGCGCGCACGTCGTCGGCGCGCGCGTCCTTGAGCGCCGCCCCAAGCGCCTTGTGCATGTCCGCGTTGAGCGCGTTCAGGACGTCGGGCCGGTTGAGCACGATCGTCTGCACGCCGCCGTCGCGGCGGACCTCCACCTCAGGCATGCGCGGAGTCTTGCACCTCGCCGAGTCGGCGTTCGAGGTAGCGGCGGTCTCGCGGTGGGGGCTCGAGCGACAGCGCTTCCCGGTATGCGCCGGCGGCTTCCTCGTAGCGTCCGAGCCGTCGCATCAGGTCGGCGCGGGCGGAGTGGAAGAGGTGGTAGCGCCCGAGCTCGAGGCCGTCGATGAGCTGCAGCCCGCGCTCGGGGCCCTCGGCCATCGCGACGGCGGCGGCCCGGTTCAGCTCGATGACAGGCGAGGGAGCCGCGAGCGCGAGTGAGTCATAGAGCGCGACGATCTGGGTCCAGTCGGTTTCCTCGAAGCTGCGGGCCTCGGCATGGAGCGCCGCGATCGCGGCCTGCAGCGCGTAAGGCCCCGGTTGCGGGCGAAGCGCGGCGCGCACGAGCGCAAGACCCTCCTCGATCTCGGCTCGATCCCAGCTCGAACGATCCTGGTCCTCGAGCAGCACGAGGTCGCCCGCTGCATCTTCCCGGCTCTCGCGTCGCGAGTCGTGCAGCATCATCAGCGCGAGCAGTCCGACCGCTTCGGCCTCGTCCGGCATCAACCGGACGAGCATCCGGCCCAGCCGAATCGCCTCCGCCGCCAGATCGCCACGCCCGCCGAAGCCCTCGTTGAAGACGAGGTAGATCACGGCGAGGACGGCCGAGAGCCGATCCGGGAGAACGTGATCCGGCGGGACGCGGAACGGGATCGCCGCCGCGCGGATCTTCCGCTTCGCCCGGACAAGCCGCTGCGCCATCGTGGCCTCTTCGACGAGGAACGCGCGAGCGATCTCCTCGGTCGTCAGCCCGCCCAGCAGGCGCAGCGTCAGCGCGACGCGGGCCTCCTGCGCGAGCGCGGGGTGACAGCACGTGAAGATCAGTGCGAGGCGTTCGTCCGGGATCGTCGACACGTCCTCCTCCTCCTCCTCGTCGCCGGCCGGGGTGAGCCGCGCCGCCTCCTCGAGCTTCTCGACACCTCGTCGCTCACGGCGGATGCGGTCGATGGCCCGGTTGCGCGCGGTGGTCGTGAGCCAGGCGCCGGGACCGGCCGGGAGGCCGTCGCGCGGCCAGCGCACGAGCGCAATCTCGAGCGCCTCCTGCACGGCGTCCTCGGCCAGCCCGACGTCGCCGGTAAGAAGCGCGATCGCAGCGACCGCGCGCCCCCACTCCTCGCGGACGACCGCGGTGACGGCGTCGGCGTCTATCGCTCGACCACCGGCCTGACCTCGATCGACCCGTACTGGGCGCCCGGGATCTTCGCGGCGAGGTCGACTGCGTCGTCGAGAGAGTCGCACTCGAGCAGGTAGTAGCCGCCGAGCGTCTCCTTCGTCTCCGCGAACGGCCCGTCGGTGACCATCGTCTCGCCGTTTCGGACGCGCACGGTCGTCACCGTCGTCGCGGGCTGGAGCTCGTTCCCGCCGCGCATCGCGCCGCGCTTCTCGGCTTCCTCGCCGAACGCGCGGTAGGCCGCGTACATCTTCTCCACGTCCTCGTCGCTCACCGACTCGCGGCCGTTCGAGTCTTGGTAGATCAGCGCCAGGTACTGCATGTCGTCCTCCTCGTCTCGCGCGACGGCGAATCCGCCGCTTCTACTCTGACGACGAACGGCGAACGCGCAAATCGACAGCTACCGTCCGCGAAAGTTCGGCAGACGTTTCTCGAGGAACGCCTGCATGCCCTCCTGCGCGTCCTCCGACGAGAGCGCGAGCGCGAACGCCTGGCGTTCGTACTCGACGCCGAGTCGCAGCGGGCCTTCGTACGCCCGGTTGACCGCTTCCTTGGCGAGCCTGAGCGCGACTGGGCTCTGCTTCGCGATGTCCCGCGCGAGGCGCTTTGCCTCCTCAAGCCAGGCCTCCCTCGCGACCACGCGCGAGACGAGGCCGGAGTCGAGCGCCTCACGCGCCGACAGGAACCTTCCGGAGAGGATGACGTCCATCGCGACCGCCTTCCCGACCGCCCGCGTCAGCCGCTGCGTGCCGCCGGCGCCGGGAATCAGGCCGAGGTTGATCTCCGGCTGGCCGAACTGGGCGCTCTCCGACGCGACGATGACGTCGCACAGCATGGCGAGCTCGCACCCGCCGCCCAGGCAGTAGCCCGACACCGCGGCAACGATGGGCTTCCCGATCTGACGGATCGACTCCCAGCGCGCGAGCCTCGCCGAGGTGGCCGCCTCGATCGGCGACGTCTGCGCGAGCATCCCGATGTCGGCGCCCGCGGCGAAGACACGATCCGAGCCGCCGACGACTATGCACCGCACGGCTTCGTCGCCGTCGAGCTCGACGAGCGCGGAGACGAGCGCCTTCATCAACTCGTCCGACAGCGCATTCAGCTGCTTTGGACGGTTGAGGAGGACGACCGCGACCGGGTCCTCGCGCTCGATCAGGACGAGCTCGTCGGTCATCCGGTCAGCCTGGTCGAGATCCGCCAGCGTGGATGCCAGCCGTCGGACGAGCGCGTGAACACGTCGACGATCGCGTAGTCGCCCGTCAGATCGCGACCGGCGAGCTCGGCCTCCCACGCGAGTCGAAGGCGGACGACGGCGACGTCGCCGAAGACGCGCGCCTCGACGTCGGACGGCTCGATCGAACGCGTGTCGATCTGCGGGAGCGTCTCGAGCCAGTCGCTTTTCAGCGCCTTCGGCGAGACTCCGCCCACGCTCTGGAGGACGAAATCGTCGGCGAGGAACGACTCGGCCGCGGCGACGTCGCGCTGCCTCACGATCTCGGCCCAGTGCTCCTCGGCTGCCTGCAGCTCGTCGGTCACTCCTTACTCCGCTGCAGGAACGAGTCGATCGCGTCGCGGGTCTCGTCATTCAGCATCGAGAGCGCGAGCCAGTCGCGTGCGTGGCCCACCGTCTCGTTCCACGAGATGTCGCGCCACCAGTTCAGCTGCTGCTTCGCGTAGCGCGTCGTCTGCGGGAGCTTCGTCGCGAGCTTCCCGACGACCTCGTCCACCTTCGCGTCCAGCTCCGCCCGCGGCACGACCCAGTTCACGAGTCCCCATTCGGCCGCCTGCGCCGCCGAGATCTCCTCGCACATCAGGACGATCTCGCGCGCCCGCCGCTCGCCGACCATGATCGGCAGCCACTGCGTCGCCCCGCCGGCCGGCACCGAGCCGTGCTCGAGCCCGACGTGCCGGATGAACGCGTCATCGACCATCACCGCGAGGTCGCAGGCCATCTGCAGCTCGTTGCCGCCGCCAACCGCGATTCCGTTCACACGCGCAAGTGTCGGCTTCCCGATCTCGCGCAGCCGGTCGTGCATGTCCTTGAAGGCCCCGAACCACTTCCAGTACTCGGTCGGCTTGCCGACGAGGTCGTCCTCCCACGACTTGAGGTCGGCGCCGACGCAGAAGGCGCGCCCTTCCCCGGTGACGACGACGACGCGGATCTCGTCGTCCCACGATGCGTCCTCGCAGGCGCGCGCGAGCTCGCGAAGCATCCGGAAGTCGAACGCGTTCAGCCGCTCCGGGCGGGCCAGCGTGATCGTCGCGCGCGGCGGCGCCTTCTCGTAGCGAATGCGCTCGAACCCGAGCTTCGCCGGGTCGACAGGCTTCGGGGCGGACGGCTCAGCCAAGGTCCGCGAACTCGACGGTGAAGCGGCCGCCCATCTCCATTGCGTCCTTGCCGGTCGCCATGAACTCCGGCGAGCGCGCGGCGGACTTGAAGGCGTCCATGTCGGCGAACTCCCACTCGGCGTAGTAGCGGTGCTGCGGCTCGCCCATCGGGGCGCCGAAGACCTTGCCGTGGCGGAACGTCCCGCCCGGCACTTTCCGGCAGAGCTCCGCGTGCTGCTCGTAGCGCTCAGCATCGGGCTCCGACTCATATAGGACGAACGCACGGATCAACAGTCACTCCCCTCGTTGGACGAGGCGCAGCCTAACGCGGTAGGTTCGAGAGGAGGCAGGCACCACCGAAAGGAGACTCACAATGGCTGGAAAGCTCGTGCACTTCGAAATCGTCGCGGACGACGCCGACCGCGCGACGAAGTTCTACAGCTCCGTGTTCGGCTGGGAGTTCTCGGATTCCGGGATGCCGGGAATCGACTACCGGATGGTGCAGACCGCAGAGGATCAGGGCGGCGCCGTCTACCCGGGCGAGCGCAAGCAGCTGAGCCCGATCGTCTATTTCGACTCCGACGACATCGACGGGACGCTCGCGAAGGTGCGCGAAGGTGGGGGCGAGGCCGAGGAGAAGATGCCGATCCCGCACATCGGGTGGTTCGCGGCGTGCAAGGACACCGAGGGCAACTCGTTCAGCGTCTTCCAGGGCGACGAATCGGCTCCGATGCCCGAGGGCCAGCCGCAAGGTTGACCGCCGCATACGTCCTCATCTCCCTCGCGGCCGGGGCGGCGGGGTCGATTCAGATTGCCGTGATGGGCCGTTTTGGCGACCGGATCGGGACGCTGCAGGCGCTCGCGTTCTCGACCGTGGTGACGATGGTGCTGGCGCTCGTCGTCCTGCTCGTCGTTCGGCGGAGCGTGGGCGGCCTGGGCGACGCGCTCCGGTCGCCCCCGTGGATGTGGCTCGGCGGCGCGATGGGCGTCCTCATCGTCTTCACGATCACGCTCGTCCAGCCCCAGATCGGGACCTTCGCGACCGTGGCGATCTTCATCGTCGCCCAGATCGGCGCCGGGGTCGCGATCGACCGGTTCGGCTGGTTCGGGGTGGAGCGGGTGGGGCTGGAGTGGACACGCGTGCTCGGAGTGCTGCTGCTCGCCAGTGGCGCGGTGTTGGCGCTGCGGCGCTAGTCCTTCACGGCGGCCAGCACGCGCCAGCCGGCGAGCGGGAACAGCGCGACGGCGAGGAAGCCGACGTGCCACGACGTGAGGCCGACGAGGACGCCGAAGAGGCCGGGCATGATCGCGCCCGAGCCGTTCAGGAGCGTCTGCTGGAGGCCGATCGCCACCCCGCTCCGCGCGTGACCGGCGAGCTCCACGGCGGCCGCGAACGACAGTCCATTCCAGCTCATGCTCAGCGCGCCGGCAAGAACGAGGGCGGGTAGGAGGAGCGGCAGCGGCGCGCTGAGCAACGCGGCCGCGACGGCGACGAGGGCCGAGATGGTGAGCGCGATGCGGCGCAGCGGCCGGACGCGGCTGCGCATCCGGTCCGACCAGCGTCCGGCGGCGATGCGGGCGGCGACCCCGAGTGCCTGCACGACGGCGAGCACTGCGGCGGCGGCTCCGGCCGAAAGCCCGCGCCGGTCGTGCAGGAAGAGGACGGTGAAGCCGACCACGCACATCTGCGGGGCGAGGACGAGCGCGCTGCCGACGGAGAGGATCCAGATCGCGCGGTCGCGGAGCGGCGGGATCGATGGTGTCGCGGACGGCACCGGGCGCGGACCTTCGCGCAGCAGCGCAGCGCCGACGATCGCAGTAACGAAGCACGAGAGTCCGAGCGCGCGCAGGCCCCAAGCGGTTCCGCCGGCGGCGGCGATGTGCGGCAGCGTCAGGGAAGCCGCGAAGCCGCCGATCGGGACCGCCGTCTGCCGGATTCCGAGGGCCAGCCCTCGCTCGCTCGCGTCGAACCAGTGCATGACCGCGCGGCCGCTCGCGGACTGGACGCTCGCGCCGGAGAGGCCTGCGAGCGCGAGCAGCAGCGCGAGCGCCGCGAAGCTCGAGGCGTGGGCGGCGACCAGCAACGCCGCTCCCGATCCTGCGAGGCCGACGCCTAGCACCACGCGTTCGCCGAAGCGGTCGGCCGCGATCCCCCACGGGATGAGCGACAAGACGGAGCCCGCGAGCGAGCTCGCTATGAGCACGCCCACCTGCCCGAGCGAGAGCCGGTGCTCGTCGCGGAGCGCCGGCGCGAGCACGGCGATCCCGAACCAAATCGCGGAGTAACTGGCCTGAGCCGCCGTCCCGGCGGCTAGCACAACCCAGCGATACCGAGTCACAGCCGTGTCATTTCTCTGTCACAACACTGAGGTAGTGGCTCTTTGTCACTAAGTCCATTTCTGGCCGTTTTGCCGGACACAAAACGGAGTCCCAGGCACCTCACGGAGTTTGTGGCTCAGAGCCACAAACTCCCTGCTGCGCCACGAGGGGCGAATGGGCCAGGACCCAGAAGGACGCTTCGACTGCTGGGCCGATCAGGACTGCGAAGGCCAGCGTTCCGACTCCCACCGTGCCGCCGAGGGCGAAGCCGGCGACCAGGGCCGTTGCCTCGATCCCGGCACGGACGATCCCGATCCGGCGACCGGTGCGCCGCGAGAGCACGAGCATCAGCGTGTCGCGCGGGCCGGCTCCGTACGAGGCGCCGATGTAGAAGGCCGAGCCCACGCCCATCAGCGCGATCCCGAGCGGAAGCAACGCGACGCGCACGCCGAGGGGCGACCCCGCAAGATCCACGACCGCGTCGATCCGCAGCAGCCCTTCGATGAAGAGGCCGATCAACACCGCGTTGGCGACCGTCCCGAGCCCGGGCGGCCCCCCGAGCACCCACGCGAGCACGAGGATCACCAGCCCGACGGCGATGTTCGCCAGCCCGAACGAGAGCGGCGTGTGCTTCGCGAGCCCCTGGTTGAGCACGTCCCAGGGAGACAGGCCGAGCTTCGACTCGAGCAGCGCGACGATCCCGAACGCGAACAGGAAGAGCCCGAACACGAGGCTCGAGAAGCGCGCGACGTGGCCGCCGCGGACGCGGGGATGCGCTACAGCCCGAACGGGTTGATCGGCTTCGGGCTCGTCGAGACGATCACGCTCTTCGTCTCGAGGTACAGGTCGAGCGTCTCGACAGCGAGCTCCCGGCCGAAGCCGGACTGCTTGTAGCCGCCGAACGGCAGGCCCGGGAACGCGGTGTACGGCATGTTGATCCCGACCGTCCCGGCCTTGATCTTCGACGCGATCCGATGGCCGCGCGCGGGATCGCCCGTCCAGACGGTCGCCATCAGCCCGTACTTGACGTCGTTCGCGATCTTGATCGCGTCCTTCTCGTCCTCGAACGGGATCACCGTCACGACCGGGCCGAAGATCTCCTCCTGGGCCACGACCATGCTGTTCTCGACGTTCGCGAGCACCGTCGGCGCGTAGAAGGCTCCGGTCTCGCCGGGCTCGCCCCCAGCTACGACCTCGGCGCCCTCCTTCCGGCCGGCCTCGACGAAGCCGTGCACCTTGTCGCGATGCGCCGTCGAGATGAGCGAACCCATCTGCGTCTCGGGATCGAGCGGGTCGCCGACCTTGATCTTCCCGGCGAGGTCGGTGAACTGCTGGACGACCTCGTCGTAGAGCGACTTCTCGACGAGCACGCGCGAGCGCGCCTCGCAGCTCTGGCCCGCGGAGTAATAGATCGCCCAGGCCGAGCTCGGGATCGCGTCGGCGAGGTTCGCGTCGGCGAAGACGAGGTTCGGGCTCTTGCCGCCGAGCTCCAGGGTCAGCCGCTTGATCGGGTCGGAGACGAGCCGCATGATCTCGCCGCCGGTCTTGGTCGAGCCCGTGAAAGCGACCTTGTCGACACCCGGGTGCTGTACGAGGTACGCGCCCGTAGTCGGCCCGTCGCCCGGGACGATGTTGATCGCGCCCGGCGGGAAGCCCACTTCCGCCGCGAGCTCGGCGAGTCGGAGCGCGGTGAGCGGTGTCGCCGGATCCGGCTTGAGGACGACCGAGCAGCCTGCAGCGAGCGCGGGCGAGAGCTTCCACGTCGCCATCAGGAGCGGGTAGTTCCAGGGGACGATCTGCGCCGCGACGCCGACCGGCTCCTTCAGCGTGTACGAGAGCAGCGAGCCGCCAATCGGGTTCGAGCGGCCCGCGATCGAGGCGGTGGCCGAGGCGAAGAAGCGGAAGTTCTCGACGGCGCCAAAGAGCTCCGCCTTGACGGAGGAGATCGCCTTGCCCACGTTCCGCGACTCGAGCTCGGTCAGCTCCTTGCGGTTCGCGAGGATGGCGTCGGCGAGGGCGTGCAGAAGGCGGGAGCGCTCGGTCGGCGGCGTCCTGCCCCAGTCGCCGGCGAGCGCCGCGGTCGCAGCCTCGACGGCTCGGTCGACATCCTGCTCCCCCGCCATCGCGGCGCGGGCCAGCACGTCGCCTGTCGCGGGCTCGCGCAGCTCCCGGATCTCTCCCGAGGCCGGCTCGACCAGCTCACCGTTGATGAACAGCCCGTACTCGCGCTCGGTCGCGACAGCCACGACCGCGACTTTACTTCAAGTACAAGGGATCCAGAACGGGACGTTTCTCCGCCTGGCCGAGCGGATAGACTGCATTTCGGATCCGAAACAGGAGGCTCAGATGGCTGCGACAACGGTTCAGGTCGAGGCGGCGCGGATTCCCGATCGGGACCGGCTGCTCCAGCTCCTCCAGGACGAGGGGATCGACGCCCGCCCAATCGGCGAAGTCGAGCTCGAGGTGCCCTGCGGCGACAACGAGGACACGGCGTGCGACGAGTTGCTCGGTCAGGTCGAGGGCGTGATCTTCAACCTCGGCGCGCCCTTCATCCCTCAGAAGCACGAGGGCGTGATCTACATCCGCCCGCCCGTCAGCTAGACGCGTTCGAACACCGCGGCGACGCCTTGGCCCACCCCGACACAGAGGGTGGCCAGGCCGTAGCGTCCGTCGCGGCGCCGCAGCTCGTGCAGCAGCGAGACGACGAGGCGTGCGCCGCTCATCCCCAGCGGATGGCCCAGCGCGATCGCGCCGCCGTTCACGTTCACCTTCTCCTCGTCGAGGCCAAGCTCGCGAACGACCGCCAGGCTCTGCGACGCGAACGCCTCGTTCAGCTCCACGAGATCCAAGTCGCCGACGTCGATGCCCGCGCGCGCGAGGACATTCCGGACCGCCGGGATCGGACCCACACCCATCACGCGAGGGTCGACGCCTGCGCTCGCCGCGGAGATGAACCGGCCGAACGGCTCCGCGCGGAGCGCGTGCGCGCGCTCCTCACTCGCGATCACCAGCGCCGCGGCGCCGTCGTTGAGCCCGCTCGAGTTTCCGGCCGTGACCGACCCGCCGATGCGGAATGCCGGCTTGAGCGCCGCGAGCTTCTCGGCGGTCGTGTCGGGCCGCGGATGCTCGTCGCGCTCGAGGCCCTCGACCGGGACGAGCTGGTCCTCGAACCGTCCCGCCGCGTCGGCCTCCGCCCAGCGCTGCTGCGAGCGCAGGGCGAACGCGTCCTGATCCTCACGCGAGACGCTCCACCGTTCGGCGACGTTCTCACCCGTCTCGCCCATCGACTCGAGCGGAAACAGCTCCTCCAGCCGCGGATTCGGAAACCGCCAACCGAGCGTCGTGTCATACGCGGTCATGTTCCCGCGCGGGAACGCCTTGTCCGGCTTCGCGTAGACGAACGGCGCGCGGCTCATCGACTCGACGCCGCCCGCCACGAACAGGTCGCCGTCGCCCGCCGCGACCGCGTGACACGCCGCGACGACCGCCGAGAGCCCGGACGCGCAGAGCCGGTTCACGGTCACGCCGGGCACCGAATCCGGCAGGCCTGCGAGGAGCGCGGCCATCCGCGCGACGTTGCGGTTGTCCTCTCCGGCCTGGTTCGCGCAACCGAAGTACACGTCCTCGATCTCTGCGGGATCGACGCCGGAACGCTCGACCGCGGCTGCGATCACGATCCCCGCGAGATCGTCGGGCCGCACGCCTGAGAGCCCGCCGCCGTAGCGCCCCACCGGCGTCCGAACCGCCGAGAGGAGGACCGCGCGACTCAATTACGCGACGAACTCGATGCGCACCGGAGCCTCGTAGGCTCCAGCCGCCTCGGCACGACTCAAGAGCTCGCGAACGGCCTCGAGCCCCTCTTCCCCGTAGTCGCACGTCAACTCGTTCACGTACATCCCGACGAAGCGGTCGGCCAGGCGATCGTCGAGGCCATTGCTCGACTGCTCTGCGGCGTAGCGAAGTGCCTCGCGCCGGTTCGCGAGCCCGGCCTGGATCGACTCGCTCAGCACCTCCGACAGCTCGTGGAGCGTCTCCTCGCCGAGGTCGCGGCGGGCGACGTTGACGCCGAGCGGCAGCGGCAGGCCCGTTTCGAGCAGCCACCACTCGCCGAGGTCGACCACCTTGTGCAGACCTTGCGCCTCGTACAGGAGCTGCCCCTCGCGGATCACGAGCCCGGCCTCAGCACCGCCGGAAGACACCTCGTTCAGCACCTGCTCGTACGGGACCTCCCGGCAGTCGAAGTCGCCGCCCATGATCATCTTGAGAACGAGGAACGCCGTCGTCGATTTGCTCGGGATCGCCACCTCGACGCCGCGCAGCTCCTCGACCGTCATCGGCTCGCGGGAGACGACAACCGGGCCGTAGCCCGAGCCCATCGAGGCGCCGTGGGGAAGCAGCACGTACCGATCCTGGACGTGCGGATACGCGTGGAGCGAGATCGCCGTGACCTCGAGCCGCCCCTCGCGCGCCCAGTCGTTGAGCGTCGCGATGTCGCCCAGGACGTGCTCGAAGTCGAAGCCGCGCGTGTCGATCTCGTGCGCGGCCAGCGCCCAGAACATGACGGCGTCGTCGGGATCGGGGCTATGACCCAAACGAATCAGCATGGCCCCGAGGCTACCGACTCGATTCGCGACGCGCGCCGCCTACACTCTCGGTGCATGGCGAAGCCTGCGCTGACCGACGCGATCCAGGATTACCTCAAGCAGATCTACAAGCTCGAGCTGACCGGCGGAGCCGTGTCGACGAGCGCGCTGGCCGCCGCTCAGGGGGTGGCGCCCGCCTCTGCGAGCGCCATGGTCAAGAAGCTCGCCGCGCTACGGCTCGTCGAGCACACGCCCTATCGCGGAGTGGGGCTCACGCCGGCCGGCGAGCAGGTCGCGCTCGAGGTGATCCGCCATCACCGGCTGCTCGAGCTCTACCTCGCCGAGACGCTCGGGGTCGACGTGAAGGACGTCCACGCCGAGGCCGACAAGCTGGAGCACGTGCTCTCGGAGGAGCTCGAAGCACGCATCGACCGCGCCCTCGGGTTCCCGACCCACGACCCGCACGGAGACCCGATTCCGAACGCCGACCTCGAGTGGCCGGCGGGGGCTTCGCGGTAGCGCACTAGTCCTTCCTCCGCTCGCCAAAGAACCACTTCTCGAGCGGCTTGAGCAGCTCGGCACGCAGGAACGGCTTCACGCCCGAGCCGTCCCGGCCGTCCTGCTCGAGGACGCGCACGTCGTCTTCGAGGCACGCATTGGCCTGCTCGAGCGCGTCCTCGAGCTCGTAGCCCTCGAAGATCCAGTCGTCGCGCCTCGGCTCGTCGCTCGGGCGATGTTGCGGATTGACCGCCCGCCCGACGGCCCAGAGCGCGCCCGGCCGCCGCTCGATCCAGATCACGATCCGCTCCTCGGCGCCGAGGTCGTCGACGCCGATGACCGCTCGTTCGGCGAACCGGCCGGTCTGCTTCCGCGGCATCGGGCCAAGGATACAATCGCCCCGCGGTGGCGCTGAAGGACCTCTTCCAGAGTCCGTTCTCATTTCTCTTCGCGCGCTCGAATGCCGAGGAGCGTGTCGCCCAGTACGTGATTCGGGAGCACGAGCGCGGGCGCGACCTGAAGGACATCCTCGAGGATCGCTACGTCCAGAACCGGCTGGCGAAGGAGCAGGTTATGCGCCTCCTGGACCGCCCAGAGGTCGTGCGGGCCCTCGGCGAGTCGACCGTCGAGTCGGCTCGCGTGCAGCTCTAGAGCGTTCGGCCGACCTTCTGCTTTCGGGCCAGCTCGACCGCCCGGGCGCCGATCGCCAAATCCCAGGCTGCGATGCCGTTCGACTTGAACAGGATGATGTCCTCGGGATCCGCGCGGCCCTCCAGCTCGCCGGAGACGACCTCGTGCAGCTCGTGCACCTCGAGCCAATCAAGGACGCCCCGCTCAACCGGCTCGATCAGGTCGCCCGACTCGAGCCGTGACTGCTCCCGCGAATCGCAGCAGACGAAGCTCGCGCGTTCGAGGACGACGTTGTCGAGCTCGCGCCGGCTTGGATCGTTCGCGCCGACCGCGCACACGAGCGCTCCGGGCCGCAGCCACTCCCCGCGCAGGACGGGATCCTTCGACGTCGTCGCGGTGACGACGATGTCCAGCTCGCCCGCGTCGCGGTGCGTCTCACCGGGCTCGGCCTTCACCTTCTTGCAGAACCTCTTGAGCCTCTTCTCGTTCCTGCAGTACGCGACTACGCGGTCGATCGAGGGAACCGCCGCGCGGATCGACGCGACCTGGCTCTCCGCCTGCCAGCCGCAGCCGATGATCCCGAGGCTCCGCGCCTCCGGGCGCGCGAGGTAGCGGGCGGCGACCCCGCTGGCGGCGCCCGTCCTGAGCTGGCCGAGCTTGTCCGCCTCGATCACCGCGACAAGCGCCGGCTTGTCGGTCGAGAACAGGCAGACGACGAACGGCGTCCCGCCGGGGAGCCACGTGTACGCCTTGAGCCCGGCGAGCTCAAGCCCCGCGTCGGCGGCGGCCATCAGGGCGAAGGCGCCGTCCTCCAGGTCGATCCTGCGCCTGGGCACGAGCTGGAGCACGCCTTCGGCCTGACGCTCCAGCGAGCCCTGCACCGCCGCGAGCGCGTCCTCGGTCGTGACGAGCGACTCGACCTCGGCCTCCGTGAGGTAGAGCGTCACTGAATGTCGTGAACGACGATCCGGTCCCCTTCGATCCGCACCACGGCGTCCCACGGAACCGGGTCGTGGCCGCGGGTGCGCGACGGGCGCCGCATTCCGAAATGCTCGGCCCATCCGCCTCTGCCCACGCAAAGCCCCGTCACCTTGAGTGACGACCCGGTCAGCTCCGCGCGAACGTCGTAGCACTTGCCAAGCTTGCGGCCGCCTTCGGTGACGACCTCGCGTCTGAGCAGCGACGAGAGCGTCCTCATCGATGCGACCCCGGAATCTTTTCGATGTAGGGGCGTAGGCGATCGTCGCCGCGGCCGAGCCCGTATTCCTGCGCGGTCTTCTTCAGCTGCACATGCGGTCCGACCTCGGCGACCTCGCTCCACGGGATGCGGACGCGCCCACCGCGGGCGACCCACGCAGCGACCCGTCCGATCCAGCCGGCGCGATCCCGCCAGACGTCAGGCCCGACCAGGATCGCGACCACCTCCGCGGGCCCGCCCGGACCGCCCTCGATCGCGAGGTCGTCGACATTGCCGCACCGCCGGCCGTCCTTGTCCAGCAGCTGATGGTCCATGAGGCCGAGCCCGAGATCGATCGGCTCGCTCATTGCTGCCCCAGGTTGGTCAGGATCATGAGCGGGATCGCCGTCAGGGACACGATCAGGATGATCACGAGGTAGAGAATGCCGAGAACGTTCGCCAGCCGCCCGTTCGCATGGTTCTTCATGTAGGCCTTGTCGTTCGCGACGAGCAGGATCGGGAGGTACGTCAGCGGCAGCGCGACGACCGAGAAGATGACCGCGAACTCGGTGAGCTTGACCGCGTCGACGCCCGTCATCACCGCGAGCATCCCGAGCACGAGCAGGACGATCCAGGTCAGCGTGAACCGGGGCGCGCCGGCCGGAGACTTGTGGCGGCCCCACTCCCAGCCGCAGAACTGCGCCAGGTCATAGGCACCCGAGAAGAGCGTGTCGATCGACGCCCCGGCGACCGCGAAGAGGATCCCGACCAGGGCCAGGATGAGCCCCGTCTCGCCAAGCGGGATCTGGGCGCCGGACGCGATGGTGCCTAGCGTTGTGGGCTCGATCCCTTTGCCGAGGAACAGCGCGCCACCCACGATCATGAGCGCGAAGGAGAGGAACCCGCCGAGGCTGTAGCCGACGATGGCGTTGAGCCTGTTCAGGCCGAGATCTTTGGGCGTCCAGCCTTCCTCCACCGAGCCCGACGAATAGAAGTAGACCTCGTACGGCGTCATCGCCGCGCCGAGGAGGCCGATACCGAAGTAGGCGAAGAGCAGCTTGTTGCCGGTGTCGACGTGTGGGACGAAGCCGTGGCCGACGGCGCCCCAGTCGGGATGGAGCTTCACTGCGGCGACCGCGAACACGAGTAGGCAGAGGCCGCCGTACCCGAAGATCCGCTCGATCCAGTCGAAGTTGAGGACCCACACCACGACCGCGAGCGCGATCGCGGCGAGCACGATCAGCAGCCGGTACGGCAGGCCCGAGAGCAGCTGGAGGCAGATCGCGACGCCGCCGATCTCGGCGGTCAAGGTCATCGCGTTCACGATCTCCGCGGCGACGAGCGTGATCAGGCCGGCCTTGAAGCCGACGCGCTCGCGTACGGCGTCGAACACGGCCTTCTGAGACACGGCCGCGACGCGCCCGCACATCTCGGAGTACGTGATGATCCCGATCACGCCGATCACCACGACCCAAAGCAGCTGATAGCCGAAGGTGGCTCCGGCGGCGACGTTGAAGACGAGGTCGCCGATGTCGACGAATCCGCCGATCGCGGCCAGGATCCCGAGCGCTACGCCGAAGATCTTGTTCATTTCGCGAGCTTGTCCGCTTTGTCCGCGAGTGGCCCGAACGCGTGCTGGACCGAGCGCGCGACGGCTCGGTCGGTCGGATGGTCATGCAGAGCCTTGAACTGCTCGGCGACCTGCGCCGCGAGGTTCGCCGCCGTCCTGACCTTGAACTCGAGGCCCGGCGAGGTCTTCCGCCGGCCGAGCGAGTCCGCCAGATTCGCCGCAAGCGTCCCGAGATTGTCGGACTGGATTCGTGTATACGGCCCGGTGCTCTCGCCCTTTGCGACCTCTCCGGCGAACAGGCTGCCCTCGGTCGCGAGCGACGCGATCGACCCCGCGTCCTTCGTAAGCGCTTGCTTGTCGACCGTCCCGCCGTTGCAGCCCGACAGCAACGCGGCCGTACCCACAGCCGCAAGGCAGCGCCTTACTGCTTGGGGATGATGCTGATGGAGCCGTTGGATTCGAGGACTGCCCATTTGACCTGGTCGAGAGAGTCGAGCTGTTGTGCGCGCGCTTCCTCCATCACGTCGTCGAGCGTGAGCCGTTCCCCTTTTAGGTTGCGGTCAATCGCCTCCCCGTTCTGAACGAGGATTACGGGCTCGCCTTCGATGATGCTCTTGGCCCGCCGCGAGCGGAAGACGAGGTACGAGGTCAACACGGCAAGCAGGCCAAATGTGGAGGTCGCGAGCACGACGCCCGTCACCGAGTAGTCCGACTGGGTGACGCCGTTCTGGATCAGATCGCCCATCACGACCAGCAGGATCAGGTCGGAAGGCTCCATCGACGACAACTCCCGTCGTCCGACGACCCGCATCAGGAAGACGATGAAGACGTACGCGACCGCTGCTCGGAGGACGATGTCCATCAGGGAAAGATCGTCACGCGGCGGTTGATGGTCGTGAGCAGCGTGTCGCCGTCGTAGAGGCGCACGGTCTGGTCGTGCCTCCCGACGTTGGTCGGATCGACCTGCAGGGAGAGCCAGAACGTGAGGTGCTGCCCGGCCGGAATGTGGCCGAAGCCGAACGAGAGCTTGCCGTCGCGCGAAGCCTCCGTCAGCGGCTGGGGCGCGAGGCAGTTCACCGTGTACCCCTCGGCCCAGCCCGAATCGAGCACCAGGGTCGCGTCCTTCAACTCGCGCATCGCATCGATCCGGAAGCGCGCCGCGTAGACGACGCCGCTGCGGGCGTGAACAGGCGCGTAGACGTGAAGGCGCGCGGCCGCAGTTGCGGCAGACGAGTTCAAAGGCCGCTGCCCGAAGAAGTTGAGGAGGGCGAGAACACGACGAGCGCGAGCAGACCTAATAGCGCCCGCCGCACCCAGGCGTAGCTTGCCGACCTTCCTGGTCGCGGTGCCTCTTCAGCGTGAGGGTGTCGGGAGCGCCCGCCACGCTGCGGGGTTAGGCGGGGGTGTGGACCTTTCCTGCGCTACGGCTCGATGCGCCGCAGGCTGTTCGAGGAGCACGCGCTGAGCCAGACTGAACCGCCGGCAACGGCGATCAACTCCCCCGCGCCGCGCGCGTAGGCGAGTTGCTTCGTGACCTTCCCGGCGTGGATCGAGTACACACCGTCACGGCCGACGACCCACAGCTGGGACAGACCGACGGCGAGGGCGCTCGCGCCGGGGACGGAGAACCTGGCTGCGACCCGCCGCGAACGCCGATCCACGCTGACGACGCCGTCGTTCGTGACGGCCCAGACAACGTTCCCGACCACGGCCATGGAGCCCCTTCCGGTCGAGCGGCCGATCGTGACGGAGCCGCGAACTCTGCGGGTGCGCGGGTTGATCTCGACGAGTCGCCCCGTGTTCGGCTCGTCGACCCAAACGGCGTTCGTACCCACGGCGACGGCACCGAGGTACGCCGGGAGTCGCAGCACGCCGACGACCGCGCCGGCTTGCGCGTCGACCTGCCGCACGGTGCGACCGCCGGTGACCCAGACGCCCGCGGGGCCGACCTCATCTGCCTACTGCTCGTACTGGGGCACGGGCCACCCGTGCGGGAGCCGGCCGAACGTTCAGATCAACCGTCAGAAGTTCTTCGGAGGCTCGGCAACGTACGAAGAAAGCGAGCTCGAGCACGAGACCGGGCATAGCCTCGGCCTCTATCACCACTGCACCGGGCCGGCCGTGATGAACAACGGCAGCTCCGGCTGTCCGGACGGCTATCAAGGGCGGTTCGGGTCGGCACCGGGCTACTTCGCGACCGACCGCTCGGGCATCAACAACGTCTATCCGTAACCACCGACGGAAGGAGGAGTGATGAAGAAGTTGATCGTAATTCTCGCCGCCTGTGCCGTCGGGGTGGCATTCGCGCTGGCCTTCGCGGGCCGGAGCGAGTCAACGGCGACGGCGAACTGCGCGGGGCTGTCGATTCCGGTGGGCTCAGACTTCAATCTGGCCTACAGCCCGGAAAGCGGCGACCTCCTGATCGACTACACCGACTCGGCGGGGCACGGAGCGGAGGCGATCGTCGATTCTCGCGCCGCCGCGTGCAACGCCAATCCGGGTGTGGCAAGGGCGATTCAGCATGCTCACGCTGCAGCCCGGGACGTGACGGATGGTGACTGCGCGTCGTTCAAGGCGCTTCTGAACGGCACCCCAGCCGTCACGAAGGACGGCCGCACCGGGGATCCGGCAGCAGCCAAGGACTACGTGGACAAGTACTGCCACTAGGGGGAACGAGCGGGCGCGAGGCCGTTTCCTGGGCTCGCGCCCGCTTGGTTGATCAGTTGTTCGCGTGGTCCCCCGAGCCCCCACTGTCGCGACGGCCGAGCTCCAGCTCCTCACGCGGATCGAACGCCCGGCTCTTGATGCCGGACTTTGCGATCCCGCGGCTCATGTTGAACGAGACGAGGATCGCGGTGATCAGGATCCAGGCCCGCCACGAGCCGAACGCGTTCGACGAAGCCGCCGTGATCGCAATGCCCACGACCGCGATGACTGACAGCGCGAACTCGCTCGTCAAGAAGAACGGCTTCGTCTCGATCGGATACGACGGCCGCTGGCGCATTCCGCCCCAAGGCCCACCACCCTGCCCGTAGCCGTAGTACTGCGGGGGCGGCGGCGGATAGGCGTATCCAGGCCCTCCTTGCATCTGGCCGCCGCCGGTTCCGACCTGCGTCGGCTGACCCTCGTACGAATCTCCTGCACTCATGTGAGACCTCCTCGGATGGTGGAAAGGAACGCACACGTTCCCAAGGAGCGCGCGGAGAGACACGTAAACGGCCAGGGCGTCGAAGTTGGGCTTCGGCCCGGCCTTGGCAGCCGGAGATCATCAAGCCGCGAAGCGGCGCGATTCTCTCCGGGTATGCGCCCGGCACGATTCGAACGTGCGACCTCTGCCTCCGCAGGGCAGCGCTCTATCCCCTGAGCTACGGGCGCTTGGGGCGAGTCAGTGTAGCCGCGCCGGTCCGGCGCCGACGGTCAGCTCAGCGTCGTCCGGTACCTCGACACGCACGTAGCCGAGCGCTCGACCGGGTACTGCGCTTGTGATCCGGCCGACGGTCTTCTCGCCTATCCGAACCTCGTCGCCCGGGGCCGCGTTCTCCACCTCGAGGACGCGCAGCCGCCGGTTGACCTTGCCGCGGTAGTGCTGCCGCGCGATCGGCTCCTGGCCCGGGTAGCAGCCCTTCGTGAAGCTGACGTGCGTCTCCGTCAGGCCGGCCTCTGCGGGGAGGATCGTCTCGTCGAGCTCGGCGCCCCAGCGCGGGATGCCCGCCTCGATCCGCCATCGCTCGACCTCCTCGTCGCCGACCTCGGCGCCTTCGGGGCGCGTGTCGAGCACCTCGTCGCCGCCGAGAACGAGCCACGCGTCGTGCTCCTCCGGCTCGATCTCGGCCTTCGCGGCGAAACGAAAGCGAAGCAGCTCGTCGCGCACGCGCTGGCCGAGCTCGGGCTCCGTCGCCAGCAGGAAGTCGTCGTCGCGGCGCCTGAGCACACGAAGCGGGGCGATGATCCGTGCCTTCGCGGTGAGCAGGAGCGCGTCGCAGGCGTGCCCCGGCCCGAGGGCGAGCACGTCGTTCGAGAGCATCCGGTTCAGGTAGTCGGCAGCGTCGGGCCCGCTCACGCGGACGAACGCGCGGGGGCGTCTCGCGACTCTCACCGACGTAACGGAGCTCACCGAATCTAGTCTAGGCAGCGTGCCCATGTTCAGAGGGAAGGCGGAGCAGAAGCTGCTGGAGCGCGGCCTCGACCCGTCGCGCCTGCCGCCGGGCCAGTATCTGACGGACAAGTGGCCGGTGCTTCACGCCGGCGACGTCCCGCAGGCGGACCTCGCGACGTGGGACTTGACGGTCTTCGGCGAGGTCGAGGAGCAGCTGCGACTCAGCTGGGACGAGTTCAACGCGCTGCCGCGGACGGAGAGCACGCAGGACATCCATTGCGTCACGCGCTGGAGCCGCTTCGACGCGCAGTTCGCGGGCGTGCACTGGCGCGAGCTGGCGAAGCTGGTGCGCCCGAAGCCGAACGCCCGCTTCGTGGTCGCCCACGCCGAGCAAGGCTTCACGTCGAACGTCCCCCTCGAGTACCTCGAGGACGAGAACGCACTGCTCGCAACCCACGCCGACGGGGAACCGCTGCCCCCCGAACACGGCTGGCCACTGCGCCTCGTGATCCCGAAGAAGTACTTCTGGAAGAGCGCCAAGTGGCTGCGCGGAATCGAGCTGCGAGCCACAGACGAGCCCGGCTTCTGGGAACGCTACGGCTACCACAACGAAGCCGACTACTGGAAGGAAGAGCGCTACTCCTTTTAGCACGGGTGAAACCATGTTTCCCCCGTGAGCCCCCTTCTTTGAGTTTCCACAAGAGGAACGGACGCCGGCGAAGCCGGCATCCTCCAGCAAGTGCAGAAAGCGAGACGGCCCCAAGAGGAGCCGCTTCGCTAGGGGTGGGGAGGGGGTGGATCGCCCCAAGTATCGGCAAGGAGCCGAGCTGCCTTTAGCCCTTTAGAAGGATGCCGGCTTCGCCGGCGTCCGTTTAATTCCAGGACCAAAAAAGAAGGGCCGGCGAATGCCGCCCTTCTTCCAACCAAAGTTGAGCGCCCGCAGGGCGCGACTTTGGTTGGCTACATCATTCCGCCCATGTCGCCCATGCCGCCTCCGGGCATACCCATGCCCGCGCCCTGCTTCTCGGGGGCGTCGGCGACGATCGCCTCGGTCGTGAGGATGTTCTTCGCGATCGAAGCGGCGTTCTGCAGGGCAGAGCGCGTGACCATCGTCGGGTCGGTGATTCCCGACTTGACGAGGTCTTCGGTCTCGCCGGTGTCGACGTTGAGGCCCCAGCCCTTCTTGGCCGAGCGGACCTTGTCGACGATGACCGAGCCCTCGAGGCCCGCGTTCGCGGCAAGCTGTCGGAGCGGCTCCTGGAGCGCACGCGTGATGATCAACGCGCCCGTCCGCTCGTCGCCTTCGAGCTCGTCGGACTTGATCGCGTCCGACGCGTTCAATAGTGCAACTCCGCCCCCGGGGACGACGCCCTCCTCGAGCGCGGCACGCGCCGCCTGGAGTGCGTCCTCGACGCGGTGCTTCTTCTCCTTCATCTCGGTCTCGGTCGCAGCGCCGACCTTGACGACCGCGACGCCGCCGGCCAGCTTGGCCAGCCGCTCGTTCAGCTTCTCGCGGTCGAAGTCCGAGTCGGTGTTCTCGATCTCCGCGCGGATCTGCTTGATCCGCGACTTGATCGCCTCGCTGTCGCCCGCGCCGTCCACGATCGTTGTCGAGTCCTTGTCGACGACGACCCGACGGGCATGGCCGAGCTGCTCGATCTTCGTATTCTCGAGCTTCAGGCCCATCTCCTCGGTGATCACCTCGGCGCCCGTGAGGATTCCAATGTCCTCGAGCATGCGCTTGCGGCGGTCACCGAAGCCCGGCGCCTTGACGGCGACGGCGGTGAAGGTGCCACGCAGCTTGTTGACGACGATCGTCGCGAGCGACTCGCCCTCGACGTCCTCGGCAACGATGAGCAGCGGACGACCTTGCTGGATGACTGCCTCGAGAATCGGAAGCAGGTCCTTGACGGCCCCGATCTTCTGGTTCGCGACCAGGATGTACGGGTCGTCGAGCACGGCCTCCATACGCTCGGCGTCGGTGATCATGTAGGGCGACAGATAGCCCTTGTCGAACTGCATGCCCTCGGTGAACTCGAGCTCGAGGCCGAAGGTCTGGCCCTCCTCGACGTTCACGACGCCGTCCTTGCCGACCTTCTCGATCGCGTCGGAGAGGACCTCGCCGATCTCACGGTCGCGGGAGGAGACGGTCGCCACGCGGGCGATGTCCTCCTTGCCGGAGATTTCCACGGACTGCTGCTTCAGGTTCTCGACGACCTGCTCGACAGCCTGCTCGATGCCGCGCTTGAGCCCCATGGGGTTCGCGCCGGCAGCGACGTTCTTCAGGCCCTCGCGGACGATCGCCTGGGCGAGCACCGTCGCGGTGGTGGTGCCGTCGCCCGCGACGTCGTTCGTCGCAGTTGCGACTTCGCGCACGAGCTGCGCGCCCTGATTCTCGAATGCGTCCTCGACCTCGATCTCACGCGCGATCGTGACGCCGTCGTTGGTGATTGTGGGAGCGCCGAACTTCTTGTCCAGCACTACGTACCGACCCTTCGGGCCAAGCGTGACCTTGACCGCGTCGGCGAGGGTGTTCA
>JBDTZN010000109.1:0-5793 GCA_040005095.1 Thermoleophilia bacterium
GGGACCGGCCGGACCTCGAAGCCGAGTCGCCCCAGCGCCTCGAGGTCGCCGGCGCGACCGCGGCCGAAGCGGAAGCTCGCACCCGCCACGACGACCTCGGCGCCGATCGCTCGAAGCGTCTGCTCTGCGAACTCCTCGGGCTCGAGACCGGCGAGCTGGAGCGTGAACTCGACGACGAGCACGTCCTTGATCCCGAGCTCCGCGAGCAGCTCCAGCCGCCGCTGCAGCGGGACGATCAACTCGACCTGGTTGCCGAGCACGGTGCGCGGATGGGGGTCGAACGTGACGACTGTCGGCGTCCCCCCGCCCGCGACGGCAGCCTCCAGCACCCGCCGATGACCGACGTGGACGCCGTCGAACGTCCCGATCGCGACCGATCGCGGCTTGCGTTCGAGCTCGGAAGCCGAGTGCGCGACGGTCATGCCGTCTCCAGCGCTGCGAGAGCGTCCTCCGGAGCGATGAACCGCTCCGGATCCGCGTCCGCGACGTCGAAGGGGCCGATCTCCAGCCGCCGCAGCGTCCGGCAGTGCCCGCCGAGCGCGTCAGCGATCGACCGGACGTACGTCCCGGAGCTGACGCGCAGGTCGAGCCGCACGCTGTCGCCCGTATACGTGATGACATCGAGCGCGTCGACGCGCGAGCGGCGGATCGGCATCTCCACCGCGACGCCGCGCCGCGCAAGCTTGTAGGCACGCTCGCCGCCGATCTTCACCGCCGAAGCAGCGGGGATCGGCAGCTCGACCTCACCGCGGAGGGCCGCGAGACGCTGCTCGAGCTCGTCCTGGCTGGGCGAGGCGTGCCGCTCGAGGATCTCGCCCTCGGGGTCGCCCGTGGACGTCCGACCAGTCAAGTCGACGTCCGTCACATAGCGCTTGTCCAGGCCGACAAAGCATGGAGCCAGCTTAGTTGCCGCACCGGACAACATGAGCAACAATCCCGTCGCAAACGGATCGAGCGTCCCGGCATGTCCGGTTCGCGCACCCGTACGCGAGCGGAGGTCGCGCACGAGCGCGAACGACGACGGCCCCGCCGGCTTGTCGACGAGCACGATCCCACTGGGGTGCAGAGCGCGAGGAACCACCTGCCTATCCTCCCGGAATGAGCTACGCGGTCGGCGCCATCGCCGCGCGGAACTCCCGGCGGACGAAGTCGGTGATCTCGTCCACGGAGGCCTCGCTGGAGAATCCCGCCGCCTGCCGGTGTCCCCCGCCCCCCGATTTCCGCGCGATCGCGGAGACGTCGAGCTCGTCCGTCGAGGCGCGCAGGCTGATCCGCCGCTCGGGCCCGGACAGCCGAGGCGGCTCGCGAATCAGCACCGCCATGTCGGCGCCTTCGACCGCCCGCAGGTAGTCGATGATCCCCTCCGAGTACGGATCGGGCGCACCGAGCTCGCTGAAGTCGGTGCGCAGCAGATACGAGACCACGATCCGTCCTCCCTCGTAGACCTGCGCTCGCTCGAGCGCGCGAGCGAGCAACTTGAGCTTCTGGAACTGCAAGCTCTCGTAGACCTGCTGGAAGATCGAGTGGACGTCCGCCCCCGCGTCCACGAGCTCCGCCGCGAGCCGGAGCGCCTTCGGCGTCGTGTTGGCGTATTGGAACCGGCCCGTGTCGGTGACGAGGGCGATGTAGAGCGCCTCCGCGATCTCGGGTGTGAGCCCAAGCCCGAGCTCCTGCAGCACGTCCCGCAGCACCTCGCCCGTCGACGAGGCGCCGGCGACGATCAGGTTGACGTCGCCGAAGCGGGTGTTGTCGTGGTGGTGGTCGATGTTGACCGTCACGGGCGCAACGCCCACGAGATCGAGGTCATGGCCGATCCGATCCTCGTTCGCGCAGTCGACGGCGACGAGAACGCGTGCCGCAGCGTCCCCCGGGAGCGTCCGCGTCAGCCGCTCGAGCTCCATGAACTGGTACTCGGTCGGGATCGAGGCGTCCCCGTAGAGGTACATGACCGCGTCCTTGCCGAGCCCCTCGAGCAACAGCGTCGTCGCGAGCAGCGAGCCGAGCGCATCGCCGTCGGGGTTCTCATGGGTCGTGACGAGAAAGCGGTCGTGTTCCCGAAGCGCGGCGGCGACCGCGCCAATATCACTCATCGTCGTCTGGGGCGAGCTCATCGATGAGTTGCGTCATGCGCACGCCGCGCTCGACCGTCGGATCGTACTCGAACGCCAGTTGGGGAGTTCGCTTCAGCCGGAGCTCGCTGCCGATCCGCGCCTGGAGCACCCCGTGCGCCGCGTTCAGGCTCGCGATCGCGACGTCGCGCTTGCGCTCCGAACCGAGCACGCTGACGAAAACCTTCGCGTAGCGGAGGTCCGGCGACGTCTCGACTCCGGTCACGGTCACGAAGCCGATCCGGGGATCCTTGAGGGTTCCGATCGCTTCGGAGAGCACCTCGCGCATCGAGGCATTGACTCTGCGCATCCGGCCAGACATGCGCATATTCGTAGCTGCGTTTTGGAATGCTCGCAGACATGATCGCGACGAGCACGCTCACGATCGCCGGCTACGCGGCCGTGGCGGGCTGGTGCTTCCTCACCGCGCTCGCAGGCGGGGTCGCGGGACTCGTGCTAGGCAACATCCGGCTTCCGGCGCTCCTGCTGATCGCCTCGAGCCCCGCTGCGGGAGCGGGCGCGAACATCGGCGTCTCGGCGATCGCGGCGCTCACCGCCGGGACGACGCACATCCGTGCGGGACGCATCGATTGGCGGCTCGTCGCGTGGATGACGCCGCCTTCCGTCGCCGGCGCGGTGGTCGGAGGACTTGCCGCCGGAGCCTTGCCGGGGAATGCCCTGCTGGTTGTGATCGGCGTGACGCTGCTCGGGTTCGGGATCGACCTGCTGCGACCTCGCCGCAGGCCCGTGCCCCAGCGCGACAAGGTCGACCTGCGCGCTGCCGTGATCGCGGGCGGTCTAATCGGCCTCCTCGGAGGTCTCGTCGGACTGATCCTCGGCTCGCTGCGGATGCCGGCGCTCCTGCGCTTCGGCGAGCCGCCGGCGAAGGCGATCGGGACGAACCTCGCAGTCGGAGTCGCGGTCGGCGTCGCCGGTGTCGCCGGCCACCTGCCGGGCGGGATCGACTGGGGCTTGCTGGCCCTCGGAGCCGCGGCCTCCATCCCCGGAGCGCTTCTGGGAGCCCGCCTCACCGGCCGGCTCGATGAGCGTCAGCTCCTGCGCGTGGTCGGCGCGATCCTGCTCGTCGCAGGCACGGCGGCAATCGCCCAGGGCTTCCTTTAGTCGTCCAGCGATACGAGCTCGCGCTGGGTCTGTCCCAGCTCCCATTCCTGCCCGGCCAGGTAGCGCTCCGCAGCGTCGAGCAACTCCTCCACGTCGCGCGCGGCGCGGCCCGTGCACGCGACCATGAGCCGCGTTCGCTGCCACAGCTCGTGGTGGTCGACCTCGGCGACCGAGGCGCCAAAGCGGTTCTGCAGCTGCGCCTTCGCCGCTTTGACGTACTTCCGCTTGCCCTTGAGCGACCCGGCTTCGGGGAAGTGCAGCTCCGCGCTCAGGATGCCGACGAAACCGCTCGGCACAGCCTCGAGCGCTAGGACGAGCTGTCGCCGTTCGACGAGCCGCCAGCCGGATCGTCGAGGCTCGTCCGCTCGACCTCGCGCGTCTCGAAGACCTCGAAGACGTCGCCCTCGCGCAAGTCGTTGAAGCCCTGCAGCAGGATCCCGCACTCGAAGCCCTCGGCGACCTCACGCACGTCGTCCTTGAAGCGCCGCAGCTGCGCGATCCCGGTCTCATGAAGCACGGTGCCCTCGCGGATGATGCGCACCTGCGAGCTCCGGCGGATCACACCGCGGGTGACGTACGAGCCGGCGATCGTCCCGAGACGCGAGACCCGGAAGAGCGCGCGCACCTCGACTTCGCCGACGATCTCCTCGGTCTTGACCGTGGAGAGCATGCCGACGAGCGCCTGCTCGATCTCCTCGGTGAGCTTGTAGATGATGTTGTAGGGCCGGATCTCGACGCCCTCGCGCTCGGCGAGCGCACGGGCCTCCGCGTTCGGGCGGACGTTGAAGCCGACCACCATCGCGTTCGAGGCGGCCGCGAGCATGACGTCGCCCTCGGTGATGCCGCCGACGCCGGTATGGATGACGTTGACGCCGACCTCCGGGTGCTGGATCTTCGCGAGCTCGCCCGCCACAGCCTCGACCGAGCCCTGGACATCGCCCTTGAGGACGATGTTCAGGTCGCGGACGGCGCCTTCCGAGATCTGCGCGAACAGATCCTCGAGGCGTGGGCCTGCGGCCGAGCGCTGCGCGAGCTGCTCGGTGCGGAGCCGCTGTCCGCGCTGCTGCGCAAGCTCGCGCGCCCGTCGCTCGTTCTCGACGACGCGACAGAGCTCGCCGGCCGCCGGGGGCTTGTCGAAGCCGAGGATCTCGACGGGCACTCCCGGGCCCGCCTCGTCGAGCTTCTCGCCGCGATAGTCGTAGAGCGCGCGCACCTTGCCGAAAGCATCCGCGGCCACGACGACATCGCCGACCTGGAGGGTTCCGCGCTGGACGAGCATCGTCGCCACAGGCCCGCGGCCCACGTCGAGCCGCGACTCGATGATCGGACCGGACGCGTCGACGGTCGGGTTGGCGGTGAGGTCGAGCTCGGCGTCGGCGACGAGGAGCACCTTCTCGAGCAGATCGTCGAGGTTCTGCTTCTCGCGGGCGGAGACGTCGGAAAACTGCGTCGTGCCACCCCACTCCTCCGGCTGCAGCTCGAGCTCCGTCAGCTCGGTGCGCACGCGGGTGGGATCGGAATCGGGGACGTCGATCTTGTTCACGGCAACCACGATCGGCACCTGCGCGGCGCGCGCGTGCGAGATCGACTCACGCGTCTGCGGCATCACGCCGTCGTCGGCGGCGACGACGAGGACAGCGATGTCGGTCACCTTCGCGCCACGGGCGCGCATCGCAGTGAAGGCTTCGTGGCCGGGCGTGTCGAGGAACGTGATGCGGCGACCGTTGTGATCGACCTGGTACGCGCCGATGTGCTGCGTGATCCCGCCCGCTTCGGTCTCGACGACGGCTGCCTCGCGAATCGCATCGAGCAGCGTCGTCTTGCCGTGGTCGACGTGGCCCATGATCGTGACGACCGGGGGCCGCGGCGCCAGGTCTTCCTCGGCGTCTTCGAAGGCCTCGACCTCGTCCTCTTCCTCGGCCAGATGCTTGATGTGGATCTCGCGCCCGACCTCGGTGGCGATCAACTCCACCTCCTCATCGCTCAGCGACTGCGTGGCGGTCTTCATCTGCCCGAGGTTCATCAGAATCTTGATCAGCTCCGGCATCTTCACCTCGAGCGCCTGCGAGAGATCGCGGACGGTGACGCCAGACGGAACGGTCACCGGGCCGGTGGGCGGAACGATCTCGCGCTTTTCCTTCGGCTGGCGATCGGAGGTGTCGGGACGGCGGTTGCGGGAGTCCTGCCTCGGACGCGCGGCGCCCGTGTCGATCACGACACGGCGGCGGCGACCCGGGCCTCCGGAACCACCGCGCGGGCGCATTGGTCTATTCGGGCGATCGGCCATCAGCGGCTTTCAGTGTAGAGCCCGGCGAGCGCAGGCTCGACCCGGACGGTTTGCTTGAGCGTGCGCGCAAACGCGCGGCGCGAAAGGGCGCGCTCGAAGCACTGGAGCCGGCCGCAGGTGTAGACGCCGCGTCCCGGAGCCTTGTCCGCCTGCGTCAGGTCGCCGGCGCGCGCGACGAAGCGGACGAGCTCCGTTTTCGGGGCGCGGCGGCCGCAGCCCGCGCAGCTCCTGGTCGGGGTGTGCGTCACGCGGTGGGCTCGGTCTCCTCGGTCGCCG
>JBDTZN010000110.1:0-5780 GCA_040005095.1 Thermoleophilia bacterium
GCAGGCGCGGAGGCGCGGATCGAGGAGTTCGCGGAGGGAACGCCGACCGCAGCCGATGCGGCTCGGGCGGTGGGATGCGCCGAGTCGCAGATCGTCAAATCGCTCGTCGTCGAATGCGACGGCCGTGCGCTCGTCGTCCTCGTCCCCGGAAACCGCCGGGCGGACACGACGAAGGTCGCGCGGGCGGCCGGGTGCGCGCGCGTGGCGGTCGCGGGCCGCGCGCACGTGCGCGAGGCGACGGGCTTCGAGCCGGGCGCGGTCGCCCCGTTCCCGCTTCCCGGCGTCGATCGGGTCTTCGCGGAGCGAACGCTGCTCGCCCACGACGTGGTCTGGGTCGGTGCGGGGTCGCCGAATCACCTCGCCGCGCTGGCTCCAGGCGAGCTTTTGCGGCTCTCACGGGCCGAGACGATCGACGCCGTGGAGGACTGAGGGGGTTCCTCATCCGGGGTCTCGGGGTACGATGTGACCTCCACCGCGGCGGGCCGAAAGGAGCACGAGGTGCGCGAGACCGAGAAGATCTGGATGAACGGGGAGCTCGTGGACTGGGCTGATGCCCGCGTCCACGTCGGCACGCACGGGTTGCACTACGGCTCCGGTGTCTTCGAAGGCATTCGCGCCTACGACACGCCGAAAGGCACGGCGGTCTTCCGCCTCGCCGACCACCTGCAGCGCCTGCACAACTCGGCACGCCTGCTCTACATGGATCTCCCGTACTCGGTCGAGGAGTTGCGCGACGCGCACTTCCAGCTGATCTCGGCGAACGGCCTGCCCGAGTGCTACCTCCGCCCGATCGCGTTCTACGGCTACGGCGAGCTCGGCGTCTCGGCGGTGGGCAACCCCGTCGACGTCGTGATCATGAGCTGGCCATGGGGCGCCTACCTCGGCGAGGAAAGCCTGACCCAGGGCATCCGCGCCACGATCTCGAGCTGGCGGCGCATCGGGCCGAATGTGATCCCGCACGTCGCCAAGGCGACCGGCGTCTACCTCAACTCGATGCTCGCGGTGATGGAGGCCAACCGTGCCGGCTACGACGAGGCGATCCTGCTCACCGACGAAGGCTTCATCGCCGACGGCTCGGGCGAGAACATCTTTGTGGTCAAGGACGGCACGATCTTCACGCCGGACCTCTCGGCGTCGATCCTCCCGGGGATCACGCGCGACACCATCATTCAGATCGCCTCCGATCTCGGCCATGAAGTCGTCCAGAAGAACCTGATCCGCACGGACCTGTACCTCGCCGACGAGGTGTTCATGTCCGGAACGGCGGCCGAGGTGACCCCGCTGCGCGCTGTCGACGACCACGAGCTCGGCGTCGGCCCGGTCACGATGGAGATCCAGAAGGCGTATCTCGACACGGCCCGGGGCCAGAGCGAGCGCTGGACCCACTGGCTCGACTACGCGACGCCGGCGCCAGCCGAGGCTTGAAGCCCGCCGTCAGGGAGATCCCCCTCGCGAAGCCGTGGATCGGCGAGCGCGAGGAGGAGCTCGTGCTCGAGGTCCTGCGCTCCGGGCGGCTGTCGCTCGGCCCGACGATCGACGAGTTCGAGCGCCTCGTCGCCGAGCGGGTCGGGGCGCCCTACGCCGCGGCGGTCTCGAGCGGCACTGCGGGGCTCCATCTGCTCTGCCGGATCGCGGGAGTCCAGCCGGGCGACGAGGTGATCACGTCGACGCTCTCGTTCGCGGCGTCCGCCAATTGCTTCATCTACGAAGGCGGTGTGCCGGTGTTCGCCGACGTCGACCCGCGCACGCTGAACATGGATCCCGTTTCCGTCGAGGCGGCAATCACCGAGCGGACGAAGGCGATCGTCGCCGTCGACATGTTCGGCTATCCCTGCGAGCTGGACGAGCTGCGTGAGCTGGCGGAGCGGCACGGGCTCGCGGTGATCGAGGACTCCGCAGAGGCGCTCGGCGCGGAGTACAAGGGCGTTCCGGTCGGCGGTCACGGCGTCCCCGCGATCTTCGGCTTCTATCCGAACAAGCAGCTCGCCACGGGTGAGGGCGGCGTCGTCACGACGCAGGACGAGGAGACGTTCCAGCTCGTCGTCAGCATGCGCAACCAGGGCCGCGAGTACGCGGGCGGCGGCTGGTTCGACCACGTCAGGGTCGGCTTCAACTACCGCTGGACGGACATCCAGGCCGCGGTCGGCATCGCCCAGCTCGAGAAGCTCGACCGGATCCTGGAGCTCCGCGCCGCCGCCGCCGCGCGATACGGGGAGCTGCTCGCCGGCCTCGACGGCGTCGAGACGCTGATCGGCGACGACGCGGAGCACAAGCGCTCGTGGTTCGTCTACGTCGTGACGCTGGCGCCCGAGCTCGACCGCGACGCGGTGATGACGGCGCTGCGGCGAGACGGCGTCGCTACCGCCGAGTACGTCCCGTGCATCCACCTGCAGGAGTACATGCAGCGCGACTACGGTTTCCGAGAAGGCCAGTTTCCAGTCGCGGAGGACACGGCGCGGCGGACGCTCGCGCTGCCGTTCTTCCCGCAGATCGAGGCCGAGGATCAGGAGCGGGTGGCCGAGGTGCTTCGCGCGGCCGTCGAGCGCGGTTAGTGCTCCTCCAGCAAATGTCCACCGGCTTCTGGCTTGCGATCACACGGCGCGCTGCCGCGTCCTCAGTCGCCCCCGTACTGTCTAGTACGAGGGCTCCTTGCGTCCTTGCATCGCTTGGTGCCCCCGACCCAGAAGCTCGGCAGCATTCACTGAAGGGGCACTAGTTGGACGTTCGCTCGCTCGCCGATGCGGAGCCGTTCGTCACCGCGGACGGCTCGACGATCCGCGAGCTCTTCGGCCTGCCGACCGGCGGTGTCAAGCACCACAGCCTGGCTGAGGCGACGCTCGCGCCGGGCCAGGGAACGCAGCGCCATTACCACCGGGACAGCGAGGAGATCTACTTCGTGCTCGACGGCGAGGGAGAGATGGAGGTCGACGGCGACCGTCGTCGGGTGGGCGCGGGTGACGCGATCGCGATCCCACCCGGCGCGTGGCATGAACTTCGCGCTGACGGCGACCGCCCGCTGCGGATTCTCTGCTCGTGCGCCCCGCCGTACCGCCACGAGGACACGTTCTTCGAGTAGCCGCGTCCCGTCTGGCGGGCTGGGGAAGAATCGTCACACAACCGGCACGAGTTTCGCCCACGGTAAGGCCCGTCCCAGCGATACGCTGACCGCGGGTGGCGGGTGGATCAGTCCCCACCCTAAGGTGGGGTAGCGCGAAGGAGACGTGGCCCGGGTCGGCAGGTGTGCCACGCGCAATAATCCCAGGGATGCCAGACCCCACGCGAATGGTTTTCCTCGGCTTCGGCAAGTGGGCGCGCGCCGACAAGATCTACGCGCTCGAGCCCCTCCTTGGCGACGAGCGGGGCGACGGGCGGCGCACCCGCGTCTGGATCGAGGGCGTGGCGGATCCCATCGTGGCCTCGCGCACGGAGCGGACGATCCTGCACGACATGGGCGAAGACGCCGCCGCCGGTGCCCCGCTCCTCGACGAGGCTCTCGCGCTCGCCGAGCGCCTCGCCGAGCAGGTCGACACCGGCAAGGTCGACCTCACGGACCTCGGCCGCCGCGCTCGCAGGCTGCTCGAGTCGACCGCGCGCCCGTCCGAGACGCAAAAGCTCTTCTGAACAACTCCGGCTTCACTCCCGACGAGACTCCGCCAGGCGTCGAGAGCCCCGGCGTCCGCGAACGCTTCGCGCGCCTCGCGATCGACACGAGCCCGCTCCGGATCTCGCGGAGCTTCCGCATCTTCTGGGCAGGGCAGACCGTCAAGGACCTCGGCGGCAACTTCGTGCTTGTCGCCCTCCCGTTCCAGGTCTACCTGCTGACCGGATCGACACTCCTGGTCGGGATGCTCGCGTTCGTCGAGCTCGTCCCGTTGCTGACCCTGACCCTCGTCGGCGGCGCACTCGCCGACGCCGTCGATCGCCGCCGCCTGCTGATCTGGACCCAGCTTGGCATGGCGGCTGTTGGGATCGGCCTCGTCCTCAACTCCGCCCGCGACCGGCCGTCGGTCACGGCCTGCTTCGTGCTCGCGTTCTTCGCCGCCTCCTTCTTCTGCCTGGGCGTCGGCGGGATGCGTTCGATCACCCCGCGTCTACTGCCCGAGGACAAGGTCTCGGCGGCGATGGTGCTCGAGAGCGTGTCCGGCAGCTTCACGTCGGTGGCCGGGCCGGCTCTGGCTGGGATCACGATCAAGCTCGTGGGGCTGACCGCGGCCTACGCGATCGACCTTGGGACGTTCGCGATCGGAATCGCCAGCATCCTTGCGCTGCCCGCGATCGCGCCGGTGCCGGATGCCGGGCGTCCGAGCCTGCGCTCGATCGTCGAAGGCTTCCGCTACGTCCGGAGCCAACCCGTGATTTTCGGCTTCATGATCGTGGACGTCAACGCGATGGTTTTCGGGATGCCGATGGCGCTCTTCCCGGCGATCGCAACCCACCGCTACGGGGACCCGACGCTCGTCGGCTACCTGTACGCCGCGCCCTACGGCGGCGCGCTCGCCTCGTCGCTCGCCTCCGGCTGGATCCCACATGTGCGCCGCCAGGGGCTCGCAGTCGCAGTCGCGGCGATCGGCTGGGGCGTTGCGATCGCCGCCTTCGGGTTCGCCAGCTCGCTCTGGCTCGGCCTGGTGCTCCTCGCCGTCGCCGGCGCCGCCGACAACATCAGCGCGGTCTTCCGCTCGACGATCATGCTGACGGCGACCCCCGAGGCGATGCGCGGACGGCTCACGGGAATCGAGTTCGCCCAGGTCGCGAGCGGCCCGACGCTCGGAAACATGGAGGCCGGAGTCGTCGCCTCCCTGACGAGCCTGCGCTTCTCGATCGTCTCCGGTGGCTTCATGTGCGTGCTCGGCACCATCGCGACGTGCCTGGCGTTCCCGGCGCTCGTCCGCTACGACGCGAAGCGCGACAAGCTCACGTGAACCGCGACTTCTTCGCGCGCAGCGTGCACGACGTCGCGCCCGAGCTGATCGGCGTCACGCTGATCGTGGACGGAGTTGGCGGCGAGATCGTCGAGGTCGAGGCCTACGACCGCGAGGATCCCGCGAGTCACGGCCACCGTGGACCAACCCTTCGCAACGCCGCCATGTTCGGGCCGCCGGGTCATGCGTACGTCTACCGCTCGTACGGCGTCCATTGGTGCTTGAACCTCGTCTGCGGCGAGGAAGGCGATCCCCAGGCAGCGCTCGTGCGCGCACTCGCGCCGACGCACGGGCTGGAGGCGATGCGCGCCCGGCGCCGGGTGGAGGACGAGCGGGGGCTCTGCTCCGGGCCGGGCAAACTCTGTCAGGCGCTCGCGATCACTCAGGCCCATGACGGACTTGCGATTGACCGCGCGCCGTTCAAGCTCGTCCCTCGCGCGCGCGAACCGGAAGTGATCGCAGGCCTGCGGATCGGCATCTCGCAAGCGATCGACCTCCCCTGGCGCTACGGGCTCGCCGACTCGCCCTTCCTCAGCCGCGCGCTACGGTCAGCCTGACCTCGAGGCCCGGAGCGGCCGCGACGCCGGGCAGAGGCGCCTGCGACACCACTCGTCCGGTTGGCCCGCCGACGAAGCCCCCGACGACCGCGTGCAGGCCGACCGCGCGAAGCCGCGCGCGAGCGTCGCGCATCGTCAGACCGACGACCCTCGGCACGACGCCGTGCAGCGCTCGCGCGATGACGATCGTGACCTTGTCGTACGACGAGAGCCGGCCGGCGCGCGGGTACTGCGCGATCACGATGTCCGTGCGCTGCAGCGGAGCTGCAGGCTTGTAGACGACCACGGGAGTGAGCGGCTGCTG
>JBDTZN010000111.1:0-5734 GCA_040005095.1 Thermoleophilia bacterium
CGACCTTGGGATTAAGAGTCCCCTGCTCTACCAGCTGAGCTAACGGCCCGACGAGGCGCGTAGTTTAGCCACGGTTTTGTGGCGGCCCAGCGGCCTCGCTCCGTACCATGCGGGGCCGTGGCGCGCCGCGTTCTCTCGGAGACCTCCAAATCGCCTGAGCTCGGCGCCACCGAGCGCATCACGCTGCTCGTCGAGGAGGCGGGCTCGCTGTTCGCCTCGCTGCACGTCGCGGAGGTGCTCCCCGCTGTGATCGACCTGGCGCAGCGCGTCCTCGCCGCCGACGGGCACGGGCTTTGGCTGCGCGACGCCGCAACAAACACCTGGACGCTCGCGTCGACGGAGGGGATCTCCGACATCTACCGCGAGCACGTCACCGAGGCGATCACCCATCCGCAACCGGCCTCAATGGAGCTCGAGGGTCCCCTGATCGTCGAGAACCTGGACGAGGCCGAGTGGGTTCAGCCGGCGCACCGGGAAGCCCATCGCGTCGAGGGAATCCGGGCGATGCTCGTCGCGCCGCTCCGCACCGACGGCGATGTGAAGGGGACGCTCGTCTTCTACTTCCGCGCGGTCAGGAGCTTCGACGACGACGAGGTCAAGGTCGCCGTGGCGCTGGCGGCTCTCGCCGGCTCCGCGATTCGCACCGCCGAGCTGTACGAGGCGGAGACGCGCGCCGCCGCGGATCGGCAGTTCCTGGCCGAGGCGACCGAGGTGCTCGCCTCCTCGCTCGACTACGAGGAGACGCTCGCGAACGTGGCCGCGCTCGCCGTGCCGCAGTTCGCCGACTGGTGCTCGATCGACCTGGTCGGGCCCGGACGGACGATCGAACGGCTCACGGTCGCGCACGCCGACCCCGAGAAGATCGAGTGGGCCGACCAGCTGGCCAGGAAGTACCCGGTCGACCCCGACGCGCCCATGGGCGTCCCGAACGTGATCCGAACGGGCGAGCCCGAGCTGACCCCGGAGATCCCGGACGAGCTCCTCGTCGAGGCGACCCGCGACACGCCGGAGCTGCTCGAGGTGCTCCGCCAGCTCGGGCTGCGCTCGGCGATGATCGTGCCGCTCGCCGCTCGCGGCCGGGTGCTCGGCGCCCTCTCGTTCATCGCGGCCGAGTCCGGCCGGCGCTACGGCGAAGAGGAGCTTGCAACCGCGAAGCACCTCGCGCGCCGCGCGGCGCTCGCGGTCGACAACGCGCTGCTCTACCGTGATGCCGAGGAGGCGCTGCGAGCGCGCGACCACTCGCTCGAGACCCTTCACTTCCTTTCCGAGGCGAGCGAGCTGCTGGCTTCGTCGCTCGAGATCGAGACGACGCTTGCGAACGTGGCCCGCCTGGTCGTGCCGGCCTTTGCCGACTGGTGCGCGGTCGACCTGCTCGAGGCGGACGGCTCGGTCCGGCGGCTTGCCGTCGTCCATCGCGATCCAGCCAAGGCGGAATGGGCCGAGCGGTCGCGCACGCAGTTCCCGCCACGCATCACCGAGACCGAGGGCACGGGCCTCGTGATGCGAACCGGCGAACCGGCCCTCTACGCGGAGATCACCGACGAGCTGCTCGTCGAGTCGACCTTCGACGAGGCGCACCTGGAGACGTTGCGGCAGCTCGGCATGAGCTCGGCCGTCGTCGTCCCTCTGTCGGCCGGCGGCCGGATGCTCGGTGCGCTCATGCTCGTCTCGGCGGACGAGACACACCGCTATCACGAGGACGACGTCGCGCTGGCACAAGAGGTCGCGCGGCGCGCGGCGGTGGCCGTCGAGAACTCGCAGCTCTTCCGCGCCGCGGAGGAGCGCGCGCAGGCGGCTCTCGCGCTCTCACACGTCGGCGACGGCGTCATGCTCGTCGACCGCGCAGGCGTCATCCGTCTGTGGAATCCGTCTGCCGAGCGCATTGCCGGACTCAGCGAGAAGGACGCGGTTGGGCGTCCCGCGCGCGAAGCTCTCGACGGGTGGGAGGTGTTCGCAGAGCTCGCTCCCGCGAGAACGCCCGGCGACCCCGCGGCGAGCCGGCCTGTGAGCGTGCCGGTCGAGCTCGGGGGCCGTGAGCTCTGGCTGTCCATCTCGGCCGTCGCGTTCGGCGAGGGCACGGTCTTCGCTTTTCGCGATCTGACCGAGGAGCAGGCCGTCGATCGGATGAAGGCCGACTTCATCTCCACGGTCTCGCACGAGCTGCGCACCCCCCTCGCGGCCATCTACGGCGCCGCCCTGACCCTGCAACGCGACGACGTCGACCTAGCGGGTACGCGCGCCCAGGAGCTGCTCTCGGTCGTCGCGGACGAGTCCGACCGGCTCGCTCGGATCGTCAACGCCATCCTCTGGGCGAGCCGCGTCGACTCCGGCTCGCTGCAGATGTCGATCCAGCGCTGCAATGCCGAGGAGCTGACCGAGACCGTGCTGTCCGCAGCCCGCCTGCACCTACCCGAGAACGTCATGCTGAACCTGACCGCGCCGCCCGACCTCCCGCACGTCGCCGCCGACCCGGACAAGGTGCTCCAGGTCCTGACCAACCTCGTGGACAACGCGATCAAGTACTCGCCGGACGGCGGCCTAGTCGAGATCGAGCTCGACCGGGCCGGCCACCGCGTGCGGATCTCGGTCGGTGACGAGGGCCTCGGGATTCCGCCGGGCGAGCAGTTCCGGATCTTCGAGAAGTTCTACCGCCTCGATCCGAACCTGACTCGGGGCGTGGGCGGCACCGGCCTCGGCCTCTACATCTGCCGCGAGCTCGTGCGGCGGATGGACGGACGGATTTGGGTCGAGTCGCGCCACCCGCGCGGCTCGAAGTTCGCGCTCGAGCTACCGGTCGCCTAGCACTGAAAACGCGAGCGTGCCGCCGAAGCCGACGAGGCCGAGGCCGGCAATTCCGTCGGCCGCTCGGACCGCTCGTTGCCCGATTGCGCGGCGCGCCACCGCGGTCCCGGTCGCGAGCGCGCTGACCCACGCGAGGCTTCCCAGTCCGACTCCCGCGACGAGGAGGGTCGCGCCACCCGCGGTGCGAGCCGCGCCTGCCGCGCTCGCCGCCGCGAAGATGGCCGCCCAGGAGGCGATCGTCAGCGGATTCGACGCTGTGCCTGCGAGCGAGGTGAGGAACGCGCGCCGCGGTGTCGCCACCTCGGTGTCGAGCTCGGCCCCGAGCCGGACACGGAAAGCGCTGTAGAGCGTCCGCGCGCCGAGCGCGACCAGCACGCCCGCGCCGACGAGTCCCAGCGCGAGCCGAACCGGCTCGAAGGCGAGAAACGGGGCGGCGCCTGCCGCTCCGCAGGCTGCGTAGAGTGCATCGACGACCGCGATTCCGGCGCCGACCGCGAGCCCGGCGAGCCAGCCCGCCCGCAGCGTCGTTCGCATCAGGAAGAGCGACATGGGCCCGAGCTGCAGCGCGACGAAGAAGCCGAGTCCGAAGCCGCCGGCGAACGCGTGCACGCGCGAAGTGTCCCAGAGCGCAACAGAGGCGCGGCCGGAGCCGCGCCTCTGTTGAAACGCAGACCGCGGTTTCTAGTAGCCGGGCGGCGGCCCGTCGTCCACGACGGTGGTGCGGCGGCGCGTGCCACCGGGCCCGCCCCACGACGACCAGAAGATCATCGACAGCACGATGCCGAGAATGCCGACGGCCATCAGGATCCAGCCGATCGTCTTGATCTCGATGCCGCTCACTGTCGTGTTGACCGCGAACGCGAGAATCGCGCCGATAGCGGTCAGGAAGATTCCGACTCCAAGTCCCATCAGACCTCCATTCGGGTTCGGTTCACGTGCCCTCGGGGTACAAAGGAGAAACGTCTGAAGGCCCGATTCGGGTGCGCGAAGGATGCTCGTTGCAGGTGTTTCGGAGTCCAGCCGATCCCCCCTCACGGCCGCCTGCTCTTGAAGTAGTCTCGTGCCGCAGTGAGGAGAGGCTCCATCCTCCAGCTCGTCATCATCGGCGTGATCGCAGGCGCGATCGCCGGTGCGGTTGCGTATTTCGTTCCCTGGCTGCCGAAGCCGGCGACCCTCGAGTCCGAGCGGATCGACTGGGTCTTCTGGTTCGTGACGATCATCTGCATCGTCATCTTCGCCCTGGTCAGCGCGGTGATCGTCTACTCGGTGATCCACTTCCGGGTCGCCCCCGACGACGACACCGACGGGCCGCCGATTCACGGGCACACGGGCTTGGAGATCGTCTGGACGGCCGTGCCGGCGATCCTCGTCACGGCGATCGGCGTGTTCTCGGCGATCGTGCTCGCGAAGAACGATGCCCTGGGCTCGAACCCACTCCGCATCGACGTGACCGCACAGCAGTTCGCCTGGTCCTTCAACTATCCGGAGTCGAACGGCCTCGCCTCCACCGAGTTGCGGCTGCCCGTCCACCGCTCGATCCAGCTTCGGATCCATGCGAAGGACGTGCTCCATTCCTTCTGGGTGCCGCAGTTCGGTCAGAAGCAGGACGCCGTGCCCGGTGAGATCACGACGCTGCACATCACTCCAACGCGCGTCGGCCGCTTCCCGATCAAGTGCACGGAGCTCTGCGGCCTAGGGCACGCAGTCATGCGCGCGACGGCGATCGTGATGCCCGCGGCCGAGTTCGACGCCTGGGCCGCGAAGCAGGGCCAGGCCCAAGGCGGCGGCGGAGCGGACGCCGGCAAGGCGATCTTCGCGTCGAACAGCTGCGCCGGGTGCCACACGCTCAAGGCCGCCGGAGCCACCGGAAAGGTCGGCCCCGACCTCGATAGGCTGCCCGCGTTTGCGAAGGGGCCGGGCCAACCGCTCGACGCCTTCATTCGAGAGTCGATCGTCAAGCCCGACGCCTACGTCGAGAAGGGGTTTCCACCAGGCGTGATGCCGAAGACCTACGGCTCCAGCCTCTCGAAGGAACAGCTCGACGCGCTCGTGAAGTACCTCGTCGCCTCGACTCGGGCAGGCTCGGGTTGAGCTCGGCCACGACCGGCCATCAGGAGCAGCCCCAGCACGACGCGCACGGTGGCCCGCCGCCGGTCCGCGGCTGGCGGCACCTGACCGCCCCGGGCTTCGTTCGCGCCCTCTGGATGGCGCCGCTCTTCTTCGGGATCGGCTCGGGCATCGTCGTCCTCGCGCGCCTGTGGGGCGGCTGGCACCCTTACTGGCACTGGTGGATCGTGATCACGGTCGGCGCTCTGACCGCCGCGCCGATCGGCTTCCTCGCGGGGATCGGGAGCTTCGACTACTGGGTGCGCTACGCGATCGGCTCACCGACCCAGCCCGAGGATCACTCCGGCCACGGCGCGTACAGCTGGCGCGACTACTTCCGTGTCAACACCGACCACAAGGTCATCGGGATGCAGTACCTGGTCACCACGATCTTCTTCCTGATCGCGGGCGGCCTCCTGGCCATGCTCGTGCGCGCCGAGCTCGCGCGGCCGGGGATGCAGTTCTTCGACAACCAGACCTACAACGGCCTGTTCTCGGTGCACGCCTCGCTGATGATCTTCCTGTTCGTGATCCCGGCTTTCGCGGGCCTCGCGAACTTCGCCGTGCCGCTGATGCTGGGCGCGCCGGACATGGCCTTCCCGCGGCTGAACGCGCTCTCGTTCTGGCTGCTGCCGATCGCCGGGATCATGATGCTCGCCAGCTTCCTGTGCCCGGGTGGCCCGTTCGCGAACGGCTGGACGAACTACGCGCCGCTCTCGACGCACCAGCCGCTCGGCACGGTCTTCTTCGCCATGGCCGTCCAGTGGGCGGGCGCAAGCTCGATCATGACCGCGCTCAACTTCCTGGTCACGATCATCACCATGCG
>JBDTZN010000112.1:0-5681 GCA_040005095.1 Thermoleophilia bacterium
GCGCCGCGTTCGTCGGGCTCTGGGCGCAGATGAACTACGAGCAGCTGACCTCGCTGTTCCGCGTCGAGGAGCGCTCGACCGCATTCGTGATCGCCAGCCTGGCGAACATCCTCGTCACCGTCGGCGCGACCGTCCTGCTCGTCGTCGTCTTCGACAAGGGGCCGCTTGGGGTGATCGTGGGCAACTTTACGGGGACGCTCGTCGTCTATCTCGCGCTGCTCGGCTTCCGCCGCGAGCAGCTCGGACTGCAGTTCGACCGCGACCTGTTGCGGCGGATGAACCGCTTCGGCTGGCCGCTCGTTCCGTCGGCGCTCGCGCTCTGGGCGACGAACTTCAGCGACCGCTTCTTCCTCGTCAAGCTCTCGAGCGTCCAGGAGGTCGGCCGCTACTCGCTCGCCGTGCGCATTGCGTCGGCCATGGTGCTGCTGCTGACCGCATTCCGCACCGCGTGGCCGGCCTTCGCGTACTCGATCGAAGACGACGAGGAGGCCCGCGGGACGTACGGCTACGTGCTCACGTACTTGCTGTTCATCTGCTCGTGGATCGCGCTCGCCCTTTCGCTGCTCGCGCCGTGGATCGTGCGCTTGCTCGCGCCGACCAATCGCGATTTCTGGCCGGCCGCGCGGGTCGTCCCGGAGCTCGCGTTTGCGGCGGTCGCGTTCGCCGGCTACATCGTGATGGCGATCGGCGTCGGCCGGGCGCGCCGAACGCAGTTCAACTGGGTCGTCACGGGCATCGCCGCCGCGCTGAACGTGGCGCTGAACCTCGCGCTGATCCCACGCTACGGCATGCTCGGCGCCGCCATCGCAACGGTTGCCGCCTACGCGCTGATGTTCGTCGGGATGACGCTCAACGCGCAGCGTGTCTACCGCGTCCCGTACCAGTGGCGGCGAGTGGTGACGGTCGTCGCGGCCGCGGTCGGCCTGACGCTCCTCGGCAAGGCGTTCGACGTCTCGCTCCCGGTCGCCGTGGCGCTCGTAGCCGTCTACCCGCTCGTCCTCGCGCTGCTCGGCTTCTACCTGCCGGCGGAGCGCTCGCGGCTCCGGGGGTTGGTCTTCAGCCGCGGCTAGCGTTTCCGGGCGATGAGCCATCCCGACCTCCCCGCCGAGCAGGTGTACGTTGACCACGCCTACGAATGCCTCGACCGCATGGCCGAGGTGGTCGCGCGCGCGGGCGACGCGGCGCACGGCGAGGTCGTCCAGGCCGCGCTCGACGCGTGGAGCGCGCAGCGGTTGCAGACGCTGTCAGACGCCCAGCGCGGGCTCTGCTTCGGGCGGCTCGACTTCGAGGCCGTCGAGCAGCCGCTCTACGTCGGGCGCCGCTGGGTGCACGACGACGCGAACCGTCAAGTGGTCGTGAACTGGCAGGCGCCCGCGGCGCGCCCCTTCTACACCGCGACGCCCGTCGATCCCCAGCGCGTCACCCTGCGCCGCCGGTTCCGCACCGAGGGACGGCGGCTCACGGACATCACCGACGAGACGCTCGACGGATCGACCGTCGACGGCGCCGCGGTCGGCGACTTCCTGCTCGAGGAGCTCGAACGCAGCCGCGAATCGCGCATGCGCGACATCGTTGCGACGATTCAGGCCGACCAATACCGCCTGATCACGCACGACCCGGACAGCGCGCTCGTGATCCAGGGCGGCCCCGGCACCGGCAAGACGGCCGTCGGCCTCCACCGAGCGTCCTGGATCCTCTACACGCACCGCGAGACGCTCGGCCGGAGCGGCGTCCTCGTCGTCGGGCCGAACCGGACATTTATGGAATACGTCTCGCATGTCCTGCCAGCGCTCGGCGAGGACGCGGTGGAGCAGCGCGCGGTGGGCGAGCTCGTCGACGGCCTGGTCGCCGAGCGGCGCGATCTCCTCGAGGTCGCGCGCCTGAAGGCCGACACGCGGATGGCCGAGGTGATCGCGCACGCGGTCGAGCTGCGGCTCGAGTCGGAGCCGGTCGAGCTGCTCGCGCGCCTGGAGGGCGCGTACGTGCGGGTGCGGCAGCGGGAGGTGGTCGAGCTGCTCGAGCGTGCGCGAGAGAAGCTGGGCACGACCGTGGCGGCGCGCGAGCGGTTCCGCAGGGACGTCCTCAGGCGCTTCTACGAGGACTACGGGCGCGTCCACGGCGGCGCGGCGTACCGCAACTTCGAGGAGGTCGAACGCGCGCTGCGCGTGAACGGCTACCTCGATCGCGTCATCAAGGCGGCGTGGCCGGTCGTCTCGCCTGAGCGGCTCGTTCGCTCGCTGCTCTCTTCGCGCGTCGCGCTCGCGGTGGCGGCGGACGGGATCCTCTCCGCCGAGGAGCAGAAGCTGCTCGTGTCCCGCGTCCCCGGCTGGAGCGACGGCGACGTGGCGCTGCTCGACGAGGCGCACGCCCTGCTGGTCGAGCCGCCGCGCGTATTCGGGCACGTCATCGTGGACGAGGCGCAGGACCTGACGCCGATGCAGCTGCGGATGATCGCGCGGCGAGCGCGCGGCGGCGCGCTGACGATCCTCGGCGACGTCGCGCAGGCGACCGGCCCGATCGCGTACCGGAGCTGGGCGGAGGTGCTGCGCGAGCTCCCGGGCGGCGAGAACGCGACCGTGGAGGAGCTGCGGCACGCCTACCGAGTCCCGCGCGAGATCATGGAGCTCGCGTTGCCGTTGCTGGACGAGATCGCGCCCGACGTGGAGCGCCCGCTCTCGTACCGAACCGGCGCCGCGCCGCCGCTGATCCGGCAGGTCGAGGAGGAGCACCTCCTGGCCGAGGCGTACCACGAAGCGGAGCGCCTGGCGCAGGAGGAGGGCCTGGTGGCGCTGATCGTCCCCGAAGAGCTCGCGGAAGCGGCGGTCGAGGACGAGTCGCTGTATGCAGGCGTCCCGGTGCTGACGCCACGCCAGGCGAAGGGCCTGGAGTTCGACCACGTCGTCGTCGTCGAGCCCGCGCTGATCGCAGAGCGCGAGCTGGGCCTGCGGCATCTCTACGTCGCGCTCACTCGCCCGACGAAGACGCTCGTCGTGCTGCACTCGCGCGCGCTGCCGCGAGCGTTGGGGCAGAGCTGAAGCTCGATCTGAGCCACGCCTACTTGTACTAATGCTCGCTGCGTGCGACCCTCCTGACAGATTCGAGGAGGACAAGTGCGATACAAGCGCCAGCTCGCCGGTAGCGCGCTCGCAATAGCTCTGCTCGTGGCCCTCGTACTCGTCGCCGCTGCGGCGGCGAGGAACATCGTCGGCACAGCTCGGAACGATCTCCTGCGGGGGACCGCCAATGCGGACACGATCTTCGGCAAGGCGGGCAACGACCGGCTCTTCGGTTTGGGCGGAAACGACCGCCTGTACGGAGGACCAGGAGCCGATCGTCTCGTGTGTGGCTCCGGCCGAGACATCGCATACGCGGACGGGAAGGACACGGTCTCGAGCGACTGCGAGGTCGTTCGCGGACTGAAGCCTCCACCTCCACCTCCTCCGCCGCCTCCTCCACCTCCACCTCCCCCGCCGCCGCCTCCTCCACCACCGCCGCCGCCTCCGCCGCCTGCACCAACGGCGCAGCCCGGCCGGTACTGCGGCTTCACGAACAACGGCTTCGGCATCTGCTTCGACGTCACCGCCGACGGTCACGGATTCACGAATGCGCTCTTCGAGCTGAAGGCCCCTTGTACGCCGGACGCGACGCTGACCACGACGATCGAAACGTTTGGCGTCACCGCGATCCAGCCCGATCTGACGTTCGACTTCGAGGCGAGCGGCGGCGAACTCGACGGGAGCTACATCAAGGGCAAGCTCGATACCGCGGGCAATGCCTCAGGTGTCGTGCACGTCCAAGACGAGGTCGACTACGAAGGGACTCATTACAGCTGCCGCATGGACACGGACTGGACGGCGAAGCGGGGCGCATGACCGGGCGCCCTGCGGGAGAGCCCATTCCCGCGGATGCTGCTCAGGCCACCACGCGGTAAACCTCGAACACCTCCGCGTAGCTGCGGTTCACATTGATGCCGTGCGTCCGCGCGAGGTTCCAGATGTACTCCGCGTCCGAGTACCGGCGGTGCTGCTGTGACGCGTACTTCTCCAGCGCCGCGACCTTGCGCTCGAGGTGCGTTTTCTCCAGCGCCACGTACGCCTGCAGGTCGAAGTTGAAGTTGTTCCACGGGATCTCGTAGCCGAGGATCGTCGTCCGCTTGAAGGCGCGCAGGCTCTCGGCGGCGACGACCTGGTGGTCCTGGTGCACGTCGTGCAGGCTCGGCTGGAGCACCGCATCGGGCTTCCAGTCGTCCCAGAGCCGGATCAGCAGCTCGAGGATCTCCTGGCGGCGCTCGGGGAACGTCCGCACTTCGAAGTCGTGCACCTCGAGCTGCGACTCCGGGATCCCGATCTCCGCGGTCGCCTCGCGCACTTCGCGCGCGAGCGTGTCGGGCGCGTAGCCCTCCGGCAGCGACTTCGTCGCGATCGAGAACGCGACGTAGCGCACCTCGGCGCCGGCGTCGACCAGACGCGCCATCGTTCCGCCGCAGCCGAACTCGCCGTCGTCCGTATGCGGCGCCAGCACGAGCACGCGCTTCCAGGCTTCGATCACGCCGCGCGCTCCCGGTCGACGGCGGCGGCCGCGAGCACGGCGAGCGCGAGCAGCGCGAAGGTCATCGGGTCCTCGAAGAAGGCGTTGTAGAACAGGCTGTGGACGGCGATCGCGGTCAAGGCGAGCCCCACGATAAGCGACGCGCGCCCGGGGAACGTCGTGGGGATGCGTCGAAACGCGAGCAGCAGCGCGGACGCACCGAGCCAGACGAGAAGCGCGAGGCCGATCAGTCCCGTCTCCGCGGCGACCGTCACGGGGGTGTTGTGCGAGGCCGCCTTCTTCGGCTCCTTGCCCTTCAGGCCGAGGCGCTCGGCGTAGGCACGCTTGAAGCCGCCGATCCCGACGCCGCCGAGCGGGTGGTGGAACGCGATGCGCACGCCGTTGCCGACGAGGCTCGCGCGGCCGCTCGTCGCGTTGTTCAGGCCCGTGCGCGACTTGCCGAGCAGCGTGTGGCGAACCTGCGGCGCCGAGATTCCGACCGTGACGAGTACGGCGGCGACCAGCCCGAGCGCCATCGCCGCCCGCCAGCGCCAGACGACCGCCGCCGCGATCAGAACCCCGGCGATCAGCGCGGCGAAGCTCGACTGGGAGAACGAGAAGACGAGGCCGACCCAGACGAGGGCGATCCCTGCGGCGGCCCCGGCCGCGACTCGCTGCCCGGCGCCGCGCAGGACGAGCACGAGCGCCGCAAGGATGGCCACCACGAGAAAGCGACCGTAGATCGACGGGTCGTAAAAGACCGAGTTGACGCGGTAGAACGGCGCCCGCGCATACGCGTTCCCGACGATCACCTTCGGGTTCCAGAACACGTCGCGCGTCGCGTACTGCACCACGCCGATCGCCGCGAACACGGCCGCCATCGCCGCGAGCTCGGCGAACAACCAGGTCAGCGCGCGCCGGCTCCACGGCAAACGCGCCATCGAGACCGTGAGGATCCCGAACGGGAGATAGAACGCCGCGAGGTCGATGGCGCCTTGCCGGACGTCCCCGGTCCATGCGAGCGAGATTCCGCTCCAGAGCACGAACGCGGCGAGCGGCCAGGCGAGCTGACCGAGCTCGCGCGAGCGCTTGTCCCCGCGGACGAGCTCCCACGCGAGCACGAGCACTGCGCCTCCGAGCAGCGCGTAGAGCGG
>JBDTZN010000113.1:0-5619 GCA_040005095.1 Thermoleophilia bacterium
TACTGCTACCGCATGCTCGCGTCGCCGTTCGAGGCCGAGGACGCGGTGCAGGAGACGTTCATTCGCGCGTGGCAGGCCCTCGATCGCTTCGAGGGCCGCGCCGCGCTGCGGTCGTGGCTCTACCGCATCGCGACGAACGTCTGCCTCGACATGCTGAGCGGCAGGGAGCGGCGCGCTCGCCCGATGGACCTGGGTCCCGCGCGCGAGCCGATCGAGGCGAACCTGAACACGCTGCCGGAGGTGACCTGGATTCAGCCCATGCCGGATCCCGTCGATGCCACCGTGGAGCGCGACACCATCCGCCTGGCGTTCGTCGCCGCTCTCCAACACCTTCCGCCGCGCCAGCGGGCGGTGCTGATCCTTTGCGAGGTGCTGCGCTGGCAAGCGACCGAGGTCGCCGAGCTCCTCGACACGAGCGTCGCGTCGGTGAACAGCGCCCTCCAGCGCGCGCGTGCGACGCTCGAGACGAGCGACGTCAGCGCCTCCGAGCCGCTCGGCGATGACGACCGCGAGCTGCTCGGGCGCTACGTCCAGGCGTTCCAGGACTACGACATCGACGCGCTCACCTCACTGATCCAGGAGGACGCGACCCAATCGATGCCGCCGTTCGACCTCTGGCTGCGCGGCCGCGAGGACATCTTCACCTGGTGGTTCGGCCCCGGGATCGGCTGCAAGGGCTCGCGCGTGATCGCGGTCGGCTCCGCGAACGGCTCGCCGGCGTTCGGCCAGTACAAGCCGTCGCCCGATGGCGGCTATGAGCCGTGGGCGCTGCAGGTGCTCGAAATCTCAGGCGGCCGGATCGGAGAATTCACGTTCTTCCTCGAGACTGACACGCTCTTCCCGCTGTTCGGTCTCCCGGCCCGGCTCGACGCGTAGCACCTCGTCGAGACCGACCAACGACAACAGCGCCCACAGCTCCGGTGACGCGTTCTGCAGCCGGACTTCTTGGCTCGCTCGCCGAGCGAGCAGCTGGAGCCGCGCGAGCGCGTCGACAGTCGACAGGTCCGCGTCGAGCGCGTTCACGTCGCGTTGAATCGCCATCTACAGATAGACCTCTCGGGAACGGAAAACTCATCGCCTTCCCGACCGATGAGTTCCGCGCGCGTGGCCGGTCTTACCGTCGAGTCCGACCGAAAGGAACCAATGACCCTGAGCGATAGAAACCGCTGGCTTGCCCTCTACGTCCTCTGCCTGGGCGTGCTGATGATCGTGCTCGACGCAACGATCGTGAACGTCGCCCTGCCGTCGATCAGAACCGATCTCGGCTTCTCGCAGACCTCGCTCGCCTGGGTCGTGAACGCCTATCTGCTCACGTTCGGAGGCTTCCTGCTCCTCGGTGGGCGGCTCGGAGACATCTACGGGCACCGCCGCCTGTTCCTCTCCGGGATCACCCTCTTCACCCTGGCCTCGCTCGCCTGCGGGCTCGCCAACTCGCAAGGACTGCTGGTGGGCGCGCGCGCGGTGCAGGGTTTCGGCGGCGCCGTCGTCTCGGCGGTCGGGCTCTCGCTGGTCATGAACCTGTTCCCCGAGCCGGCCGACCGGGCGAAGGCGATGGGCGTCTACGGCTTCGTCGCCTCGGGCGGGGGAACGATCGGCGTGCTGCTCGGCGGCATCCTGACGGACAAGCTCGACTGGCACTGGATCTTCCTCGTCAACCTTCCGGTCGGCGTCGCGGTGGTCGCGCTCTGCTTCGCGCTCCTGCCCGGCGGCAGTGGACAAGCTGCTACGAAGCGTCTCGACGTCGCCGGCGCGGTCACGATCACGGCCTCGCTGATGCTCGCCGTGTACGCGGTCGTGAACGGCAACCAGGCTGGGTGGGCATCCGGCCAGACGTTGGGCTTGCTCGCCGCGGCCGTCGTTCTCCTCGGGATCTTCGTTGCGATCGAGTCTCGGGTGCGTTCGCCGCTCGTTCCCCTCGGGCTCTTCCGGCTGCGGAACGTGGTCGTCGCGAACGGCATCGGGATCCTCTCGGCCGCCGCGATGTTCGGAGTCTTCTTCGCCACCGCGCTCTACCTCCAGCTCGTGATCGGCTTCAGCCCGCTGCAGGTCGGTCTCGCGTTCGTTCCGCAGAGCCTGATCATGGGTGCGTGCTCGCTCGGCCTCTCGGCCAAGCTCGTGATGCGCTTCGGGATCAAGCCACCGCTCGTGACCGGGATGCTGCTCGTCGCCGTCGCGCTCTTCCTCTTCGCTCGGGTGCCGGTGGACGGGAGCTACGCCGTCGACCTGCTGCCGGGCATGATTCTGCTCGGCCTCGGCGCGGGGATCGGATTCAACCCCGTGTTCCTCGCTGCGATGAGCGACGTCGCGCCCGAGGAGTCGGGCCTGGCGTCCGGAGTCGTCAACACCGCGTTCATGATGGGCGGCGCGCTCGGCCTCGCCGCGCTCGTCAGCCTGTCGACCCGGCGCACCGACAGCCTGTCGGCCTCCGGCCATGGACACCTCGCCGCCCTCACCGGCGGCTACCACGTCTCGTTCGCGCTGGCGGGCGTCCTCTCTGTCGCAGCGGCGGTCGTGGGCGGCACGCTACTGCGCCTCGCGCACCCCGCAGCGGCGCACGGAGGCGGGGGAGAGACGACAACGGCCGCCCTCGCTTCCGCCGAGGCTGACTGACCCTCAACCAAGACTCACCGTAAAGCTCGACTTGAGGTTGATACGACGAGACGCCGGGTCGGCGCATCCATATCGCTGACTTTCACTTACGCGAACGGGGGAGGTCGGTTCACCCGAAACGCGCCGATGCTCCGTTCAGCGGATTCCCTCCTGCGGCGGGAGCAACACTATGGAACGACCAATGCGGCGTCTCTTCCAGCCGGCCCTCACACCGAGGGTCCGCTCTGCGCTTGCCAACCTGGTCAAGGTGCTCGTCGCGGCGCTGCTCTGCGCGCTGTGGCTCGGTCTTGCCGTCCCGGCGCTGGCCCTGCTGCCCGGGCTCGGTGGGATCGGCGATCGCGGGATCTCGATCTCGCTTCAAAGCGCGTTGCTCGGCATCGACGACGGCGGCCAGCCGCGCGGTGCCACTGCGGGCGCGGCTCTCGCGCTCGGGCTGAACCCGTCGCAGCCGGCCTTCTCGCGCAACGGCTCAGGCCACCCAAGCCTCGTCGTCGACCTCCGCCCCGACGCCGTCCCGCCGCCGACCCCGGCACTGAACGAGGCGCCGCCGCACCCGTCGTCGCCCGGCGGGCTGGGCGAGCCGGCCTCGCCCTCGCCCAAGCCGGCCGTCGACCATCCGACGCCTCCCGCCACCGATCCGCACGTGGCGCCGAAGCCTCCCGCCCCGGCCGTTCCCCCCGCTCCGGCCGAGCGCAGCGTCCAGACGGTCTCCTTCACCTCGAGCCCGCCGTCACCCGCGCACGTCGGCGGCACCTACGACGTCTCGGCGAGCGCGAGTTCGGGCCTCGCCGTCGGCTTCTCGACCGACGGCGCCTGCACGGTGTCCGGCGCGACGGTGTCGCTGCCGGCCGCTGGATCGTGCACCGTCGTCGCCAGGCAGGCAGGCAACGCGGCCTACCTCCCGGCACAGGCTGAGCAGACCTTCTCGGTCCTCCCGCCGGCTCCGCGCGCGCAGACCATCCACTTCACGTCGACCCCGCCGGGTCTTGCGCTCGTGGGTACGACCTACGCGGTCTCCGCCAGCGCCAGCTCCGGTCTGCCGGTCGGCTTCGCCGCCGGGTCGGGAAGCGCGGGCGTCTGCTCCGTCTCGGGTGCCAGCGTTTCGCTCGTCGGCGCCGGGACGTGCACCGTCAGGGCGCACCAGGGTGGGAACGGAAGCTATCTCCCGGCCCCCGAGGTCGAGCAGTCCTTCACCGTGGGCACGCCGTCGCTGAGCGTGCAGGCGATCACGTTCACGTCGACTCCGCCGGCCACCGCGCTCGTGGGCGGGACGTACGTCGTCTCAGCCGCGACCAGCTCGGGTCTGCCGGCGAGCTTCAGCGCCGGTCCGTCGAGTGAGGGCGTCTGCACCGTCGACGGCTCGCTCGTGTCCTTCATCGGGCACGGGGCCTGCACGGTCGACGCCGACCAGGCCGGAAACGCGCAGTACCAGCCGGCGCCGCGTGAGCATCAGACCTTCCCGGTGAAGGCCCCGCCGCCTGGCCAGCAGTGGATCACGTTCGTTTCGTCGCCGCCGGCCTCGGCACAGATCGGAGATACGTACCACGTGGACGCCTCCGCCAGCTCCGGCCTCAACGTCAAATTCAGCCTCGCGGGCGCGAGCGCGGGCGTCTGCACGATCGCCGGCCCGAACGTCTCGGTCGTCGGCGCGGGCACGTGCATGATCGACGCAGACCAGGCCGGGAACGGGCAGTGGGATCCCGCGCCGCAGGCGCACCAGTCGTTCGTCGTCGGTGCGCCCTCGAAGAGCGTCCAGTCGATCGTGTTCACGTCGGCGGCGCCGTCGGGTGCCCACGTGGCGGCAACTACGCGGTCTCCGCTTCGGCGAGCTCCGGGCTTCCAGTTGCGTTCAGCGCCGACGCCTCGAGCGCCGGGATCTGCACCGTGTCCGGCTCGACGGTGTCGTTCGTCGGCTTGGGCACCTGCAAGGTCGACGCGAACCAGGCCGGGAACGCGAGCTACGAGCCCGCGCCGCAGGCGCAGCAGTCGTTCGTAGTCGCCGCCGCGCCTCCGAGCAATCAGACGATCGTCTTCACGTCTGCGCCGCCCCCCGGCGCGGTCGTGGGCGGTCCCGCGTACACGATCAGCGCCACGGCGAGCTCTGGGCTGCCGGTGGCCTTCAGCATCGACGGCTCCAGCGCCGGCGTCTGCACTATCTCCGGCTCGACGGTCACCCCCGTCAGCTCGGGGACCTGCGTGGTCGACGCCGACCAGCCGGGCAACGGGAGCTTCCTCGCGGCGCCGCAGGCCGAGCAGTCGTTCACCGTGTCGGCCCTGTCGCTGAGCGTGCAGTCGATCCACTTCACGTCGACGCCGCCGGCAGGCGCCGAGGTCGGGGACACGTACCTCGTCTCCGCCGCCGCGAGCTCGGGTCTTGCCGTGGCCTTCAGCGCCGATCCGTCGAGCGCGGGGATCTGCACCGTGTCCGGCTCCAGCGTCTCGCTCGACGGCGCCGGAACGTGCACCGTGAACGCCGACCAGGCCGGCGACGCGAGCTACCAGCCCGCGCCGCAGGTCGAGCAGGCCTTCGCAGTGGCCCCGGCCGCGCTCAGCCCGCAGACGATCAGCTTCTCCTCGACGCCGCCCGCGGCAGCGCTGCCCGGCGATTCGTACGCGATCGCCGCGTCCGCCAGCTCCGGCCTCGCAGTCGTGTTCAGCGCGGCTCCCGCCAGCGCCGGCGTGTGCACGGTCTCGGGCTCCACGGTTTGGGTCGTCGGCTCCGGGACGTGCATCGTCGATGCCGACCAGCCTGGTAACGCGAGCTATCTGCCGGCCCCGCAGGTGCAGCAGTCCTTCGGTGTCGGCATTCCGGCTCCCAGCATTCAGTCGATCACGTTCACGTCCAGCCCGCCCGTTCCGGCTTCGGTCGGAGGCGCCTACGTCGTCTCCGCCACGGCGAGCTCGGGTCTGCCGGTCTCGTTCGCGGCGTCCCCGGGGAGCGCGGGCGTCTGCACCGTCTCGGGCTCGAGCGTCTCGTTTGCCGGAGCCGGGACGTGTACCGTCCTGGCG